>DDJR01000021.1 GCA_002339135.1 Flavobacteriales bacterium UBA2619
CTTAACAAATCTGCTCTCCTAGTGAGATATTCTGGAGTTAAAGAATCATTGGGACAAGCATTTGAAAACTCAGCATATGTCCTGACTAGATTCGTTACATTTAATGTGTCAAACGCCATACCTTTCTTCAAGCTTGATTCCATAGAATCAACCAAAGCCTGCCTTTCTGCGCAAGAAAATTCTTTCTCATCAGCTTTAGGGGTGCATGAAACACACAACACAATCATTGTCATGACAAACAGTGGATACCGATTCTTCATCTTCCTTTCTTTTTTGGCAATTTCATTTTGTAATCAACTGGAATTTTCCCCAAGCCTATGTCTCGCAACTTTCCATGAAGCAATCTACGCTTAACTGCTGAAATGTGATCTGTGATCATAATCCCATCGAGATGATCATTTTCATGAAGTACAATCCTCGCCGCGACACCTTGTAGCTTTTCTTCAACCAAGTCCCAATGTTCATTGTAGTATTCAACTGTGATCTCGTTAGACCTGACTACAGATTCTCTGATGCCGGGAATAGACAAACAGCCCTCTTCCATACTCACCTTGTCTTTTGAATGGTCAAAAATAACAGGATTAATCATCACTCTTTTAAACCCCTCGCAACCTTTATCACCATTTTCTCCTTCTGAAAAAGGAGAGCCATCAATTAAAAACATCCTGACAGATTCTCCTACCTGAGGAGCAGCAAGTCCAACTCCCTCAGCATGATACATTGTCTCCCACATATCATCAATCAACTTAGAAAGCCCTGAATGTCCCTCATTTATTTCTTCCGCCTCAGCTTTTAACACAGAATCCCCAAAAGCAACTATAGGTTTTATCATTTTACAAAATTAAGAATGTTACTTTTGTAAAATGGCAATTTTAGATTCTATTCCTGAAGCAATTGAAGTAATTCGCTCAGGAGGCGTTATTATAGTGGTCGATGACGAGGACCGTGAGAACGAAGGTGACTTTATTACCGCTGCTAGAAGTGTCACTCCTGAGATCATCAATTTTATGGCAACTCACGGACGAGGGCTTATTTGCGCACCTTTAATCGAGAGTCGTTGTGATGCTTTGGGACTGGGCCTGATGGTCCAAACAAACAACGCCGCTTACGAAACACCTTTTACAGTATCAGTTGACCTGATAGGAAACGGATGCACAACAGGGATATCCGCAAGCGATCGTTCAAAAACCATACATGCATTAATCGATCCCGACACCGACCCCAACAATTTGGGGAAACCAGGTCATATTTTCCCATTGCGTGCAAAAGCGGGTGGAGTTCTTAGAAGAAATGGCCACACGGAAGCTGCAATTGACTTTGCAAGACTTGCCGGTTTTGAACCCGCTGGTGTCATCGTTGAGATCTTAAATGAAGATGGAACCATGGCCAGGCTTCCTGAATTAAAGAAGCTAGCGATAAAACACGACATGAAACTTGTCTCAATTGCAGACCTAATCGCTTACAGGCTAGAAAACGAGACACTCATCGAAAGAACAGTTGAAGTCAAACTCAATACTGAGTTCGGATCATTTACTGCAATATCTTACCGTCAAATCACAAACGATGTTGAACACCTCGCATTGGTAAAAGGCAAGTGGGAACCTGGTGACGTAGTCCCAGTTCGAGTTCATGCGTCTAGCATGATTGGCGACATCTTCCAAGTCTCCGATCTAGGCAAGGGGCCTCAGCTTCAGGCGGCAATGTCTAAAATAGAAGAACTTGAATATGGCGCAATTGTATTCATCAACAAATTGCATCAAGGTGGTGGATTCGCTTCAGAATTAAAAGCATATGCAGCCTACAACAATCAGCAAAAGAAATCTGGAGTGTTTCATCCATTTGACTCCAAAGATTATGGAATAGGAGCCCAAATTGTGAGAGACCTTGGAATCGAGAAAATCAATCTTCTATCTGATAGCCCTAAAAAAACTGGAACAATTGGATATGGATTAGAGATTGTTAACCACACACCTCTAACGAAGTAAACTTACTTTTACCGGCACTTATTACACACAGAAAAAGCCCGCATTAAGCGAGCTTTTTCGAACAATAAAAAACAGGATAAAAGTAACGTCTACTTTTTAAACTTCTCGTACTTCTGACGGAATTTATCAATACGTCCAGCTGTGTCCACGAACTGTGCCTTCCCTGTATAAAAAGGGTGTGACTGTGAACTTACTTCTACTTTTATTAATGGATACTCATTACCATCTTCCCATGTGATGGATTCTTTAGTATTTGTTGTGGAGCGGCTTAAAAAAGCGAACTCATTGCTCATGTCTTTAAAAACGACAGTGCGGTAATTTTCAGGGTGTATTCCTTTTTTCATATCTCAGAATTGGACGGCAAATATAGTGAAATAAATTGAAAAATATCCAACCACTCGCACAAAGAATTTCATGATGTTAATTTATCATAACGCTAATGGTATACTTTGATAGTTATAGTATGTATTACCATTATATGTTCATATATTAGCCAAAATCTATACGAGTTAAGCTGTTAAGCATAAACACAATAGATTTATGAATTTAAGTGAGTTTAGCCTTTGTGCTAAACATCAAGTGATAATTTGGTTAAGTTAGTCCCGCGCTAAAACGTTAGCGCGGGATTTTCTTTGTTTAAAATTATCCAACCACTTAAAATGTTTGGTTCCCCCAAGTGTTTTCGGACTTTATTTGTTAGTAATGTTTTAAACCACAAAAATAACTACCCGTAACTAAAACGAACTTTGCACAGAGATAATTGAAACAAGAATATGGAGACTATTCAAACTGATTGGAAATCTGCGTTAAAAGGATATGAAGACTATCTAGCTCTTGAAAGAGGGCTAAGTAAGAATTCTATCTTAGCATACATGAGAGATATCCGTCAATTTGCAAAACAAATTGAGACAAGTCATGGCCTCACCAATCCAGCGCTCATCACTGTCGCTCATGTCGAAAATTATTTATCTTATCTCTTCGACAATGGAATGGCTAAAAACAGCCAAGCCAGGAAGCTAAGTGGAGTTAGAAGTTTCTGTAAATTTTTAAGAATCGAAGGAATCATGCAGATTGATCCTATCGAATTGATCGAAGGCCCTCGGCCAGAGAGAAAGCTTCCTGATGTTTTAACTGTGAATGAAATTGAACGACTCATCACTTCAATAGACATGAGCAGAAAAGAAGGAGTAAGAAATAAAGCAATGCTAGAAGTCCTTTACAGCTGCGGACTCAGAGTAAGTGAACTCACATCGCTAAAAATATCAAGAGTTGATCAAATTGATGGTTTAATTCGAGTTGTGGGGAAAGGAAACAAAGAAAGAGTGATTCCTATAGGTCACCAAGCATGTGATGCCATTGATGATTACCTCTCTCATTACAGAGCTGAAATCACACCATCACACGGACATGAAGATATCTTATTTATGGGAAAGAAAGGTGTGGAATTAACACGTCAAATGGTTTTTACACTCATTAAAAGAAGTGCAATCACTGCAGGAATAAGAAAGAAGGTAAGCCCACACACATTTCGCCACAGTTTCGCCACGCATCTTATTGAAGCCGGAGCTGATTTAAGGGCAGTGCAAGAGATGCTTGGGCATGCTCAAATCACAACCACAGAAATTTACACACACCTTGACAAAAGGTATTTAGAAGAGCAGGTTACGATGTTCCACCCTCGCTCAACACCGACTTCAGAAGTTAAATCCTAGCGGAGAACTTACCCTCTTACAAGTTTGCGATACTTAATCCTTTTAGGACCATCACTACCAAGACGCTTCTTCTTGTTTTCCTCATAATCTGAATAAAGACCTTCGAACCAGACGACATTAGAATCCCCTTCAAATGCGAGAATGTGAGTGCAAATTCGATCTAAGAAGTAACGGTCGTGTGAGATCACAACAGCACAACCCGCAAAAGCGAGGATTCCTTCCTCTAAAGCACGTAAAGTATTCACATCAATATCATTGGTAGGCTCGTCTAAAAGCAACACGTTCGCTTCTGTCTTGAGTGTCATTGCCAAATGCAGACGGTTTCTTTCTCCACCTGAAAGCACTTTGCATTTCTTTTGCTGATCTGGTCCATTAAAGTTAAATCGACTTACATATGCACGAGAGTTGATTAACTCACCTCCAATTTCTATATGCTCATTCTTCCCTGAGACAACTTCCCAAACAGTCGCTTCTGGATCGATGTCTTTGTGGGTTTGATCGACATACCCCAATTCTACTGTATCACCTAAAGACAGCTCTCCATTGTCAGGCGTTTCCTCTCCCATAATCATCTTGAAAAGAGTGGTTTTTCCTGCACCGTTAGGCCCTACAATTCCCACAATCCCTGCAGGAGGCAGCTCGAAAGTCAATCCATCAATGAGTAGTTTGTCACCAAATGATTTTTGAAGGTTCTTGACTTCAAGAACCTTGTTTCCGAGACGCGGCCCGTTAGGAATTGGAATTTGCAAGCGGGTGTTTTTCTCTTTTGACCCATCAGAAAGCATGATTTCGTAATTAGAAATTCGGGCTTTGTTCTTTGCTCGACGACCTTTGGGGCTGGTTCTAATCCACTCAAGCTCTTTGTCCAATTCTTTTTTCCGTTTGCTTTCTTGCTTTTCTTCAATGGCCAAACGTTTGGTTTTCTGTTCTAACCAATTTTGATAATTCCCCTCATAAGGAATGCCCTCTCCCCGATCTAATTCTAAAATCCAACCAGCTACGTTATCTAAGAAATATCTATCGTGTGTCACACAAAGAACCGTCCCTTCATACTGCTCAAGATGTTGTTCAAGCCAATCGATAGACTCAGCATCCAAGTGGTTCGTAGGCTCATCAAGCAGAAGAACATCCGGTTGCTTGAGTAACAATCTACAAAGAGCAACACGTCTTCTTTCGCCACCAGAAAGCTCAGATATTTTTTGAGTGTCAGGAGGACAGCGCAATGCGTCCATTGCAATGCTTAACTTGGTGTCTAATTCCCACGCATCAAGTGCATCTATTCGGTCTTGAACTTCAGCCTGGCGATTGATTAAAGCATCCATTTTTTCAGGAGAGTTTAAAATCTCTTCATCCATAAACTTTGCGTTTATTTCCTCAAACTCAGCAAGTGTATCTACAATCTCCTGTGTACCCTCTTCTACAATCTCTCTGACAGTCTTGGATTCATCGAGATCCGGTTCTTGTGGCAAATATCCCACTGTATAACCTGGAGCCCAAACGATATCACCTCGATACGATTCATCTAAACCAGCGATGATCTTCATCACAGTTGACTTACCTGAACCATTCACTCCAATAATTCCAATTTTCGCACCGTAGTAAAACGAAAGGTAAACATCTTTTAAAATCTGTTTGCCGGTGGGTGTTTCTTTATTCACCTTCACCATTGAAAATATCACTTTCTTATCGTCGGCCATTTTATTCTAATTTTCCCCAAAGGTACTGCACATTAATCGAGTGCTAGACTTAAATCTCTTTCCCATTTCGCAACCAATTTCTCCTTGGATTCAGCCTTCGTTTCAAGATCTTTCAGCCCCAACACACCCACCTCATGCACACCCACCGGACTCATCTCTGCCAAAGCGTGA
>DDJR01000035.1 GCA_002339135.1 Flavobacteriales bacterium UBA2619
AGGGATGTCCTAACAGATCTTGCTCTGCTCACAAAAGCTTTCATTTAAACCAATCAACATCACAGCAAGCAATTGACTATTTGAATTCCATTCCAGAAGACGATTATCTACATTCTCTTGCAATTAATCCTTCTCGTACATTTTCAAACCTATCCCAAGAACTGATTCGAGAAGTAAAACCACTTCTCCTTCGGGTAACCTCATTGATGAATGACCAAGATGAACAGAAGATGACCGCAGGATGCCGACTTTTCACGATCATGGATGCTATTTTATTTGACAACCTCTCAAATGAAACGTTCCTTCCACTGATGAAACTACACGAGGATTTAACAGATGCAGCTACGACTATTTTTCGGACTAGAATGAGTCTATTTAGAAATAATCAAATTGAAGAACTAGTATATCTTCTTCATCAACGCAATGATTCACGTGATATGTTAGCTGAAGCTTCTTACAAGATATCCATGGAATCGAATCAAGATATGCTTGAACGTCCACCTCTCCCAGAAGAAACCAGAAACACCTTAGCAAGAGAAAGTATCAGACAAAGTCAATTTAGCAAAGCAAGAGACCAATTGCGGTGTCAAAGACGAGCTAGAATAATTCAACAACAACAAATTGATTACTTCTTCGCTCCAAGTGACCCGAATGCTACAGATTTTACCATGACACAAGAGGAAAGAGACGCACTCCCTCAAATTCAAATTCAATGGATTCATCTCCTGACAGCTGTAAAGCGAATAAAACCAGGCAACGGTCCAGGTCCCTCTGGGAATTCAATCGATATTTTCAAACACATATGGGACGAGGACAACATGATTACTGGTGATCAAAATACTCAAACTAATAGTATTGCACCAGTAACGCCTCTTCAACATGCACTTCTCAACATGATAACAAAGATTGCTAACAACAAGTTTAGTCAAGAATTTCATGATACCTTTTTGAATATAGCATTAGCAGCTTCATGCCTTAAAGAAGATGCTGACGGAAATTTAAAAACGCTCCCACAACCAAACAATCACCTTCCACAACTCCGAATTGCAGGTGCTGGAAACAAGTTTCAACTCCTATCAGATCAATCAGTCAAAAAAGACGACGAAACAAATCGTTCCATGACTTTCCTTTGCCAAGGTAACTTTGGGATGGCCCCATCAGGCATAGAAATGGCAACTGGAACGGTAGAAATAATGTTAGAAGCAGCTAGAGAAGGAATTTCCCTGCGTGAAACACGTGAGACCCAACAAGAAGCAGTCGAAGTACGCCCTCATTCTCAGTCTCGTCTTAACTCGTACCAACAAATATTTAATGATCTGATACAACAATATCCAGAACTGAACTTATCCACAGACCCTCTCTTCTCACGACTTCGTCAAACAATGGAAGCAGCTGGTTTAGCAGCAGGACGTCGTGCAGCCCAAGATCAATCAGATATTATTCAACAAGAAGGTCCACGCTGGCCTCTGACATCTGACATGGCTAATACTAATGACATTGATCCCCAGGCCTTACCTTCAGGGATGACCGAAGAGACGTACAGATCTTTGGATGACCTTTCCGATATTCCAATGGACGGAAACTTTCTTGCGTTCTTTTTACAATTCAACAACGTGACACTCGAAGACTTAGATGCAATTGGTATTCTGAACCTTGATATATTTAGTGCCCATGGGAGTTACAACCAAGAGAAGGCATACAGGGCAGCATGTTTAGCAGAACCCCGTCTCGCTCGATTTTTCATGAAAGCAACAGCAATGAAACAATCTATTATCATTCCTGATGGGAAAGGGGGATTTATCATTAAAATTCTTAAAGAAGGAGGTATCCAAGGAGTCTTATCAACCGGCATTCTATTCAAACATGTAACAGGACCAATTGTTCTCAAACTAAAAAATATAATGAGGTTTGAAAATGCAGGAATTGAAGACGACATTGCAATCAATGGTACACTGTTCCAACGGATAGTGATTTTCTTCATGTTGGAGAAACTTTTTTTCCATCACGCAGGTTTAAAACTCCAAAAAACAAAATCAGTGAGTTACTCCCCACATCCACATGACCAACACCTAATGCGTACGTTTTGTGATGTTATCTCGGAGGGTCACCCACCGATCTGCATTCCAACAGTGGAAGGCTTTAAATTTGCAGGGAAATGGTTTGGAGACGAAGATTTTGTCAAAAGAAAAATTGAAAGTCAGATCGACGAGAAAATCGAACAAATATCGGAACTGAATGCTCTCTCCTCCCTTCAAACAAAATTTCGACTGCTTAGTCAATGCGATATTCAACACTTATCCCATTTTCTTCGAATGTACAATCCAAAATTCATGGCACCACTATACGAAAAATGGGACAACGCTATTATCAAGTGGGCAATTGATAACCTAGGTATTCCAGACTTTTCAAGAACAAAATGGCACCGTCACCGCCAACGTGTATTAGCTCCAATTGCATCGGGCGGATTAGGTTTAAACGGACTGCAGCGCCGCTCTCATGCAGGTTACCTTTGCGCTTGGTCAACAGTTCTTGATACCTTTAAATCTAATGAAAATCGACATTCCTGTAACGTCGGTGTTACAAGCTACATTGATAAAATGATCGAACACTTGGACTCCTCAGAAAATGAAAGGAATCATCCACAACAAGCATGGCTTAAAGAAAATACTTTTATACTTGCTGTCCGAGCATGCATCGATCGTTGCCATAAAGGATTCACCGAAGAAGAAATTCAAAAGTCCCCAGAATATAACGATATGCCTCCTCCAACAGAAGAACAACTTAAGCGCTTACCCAATCCACATTACAACTCTTTCTCAAAACGAAACTCGGGTAGAGGGAAACAGCGACTCCTCTGCAAAGTGGACGCTCAACGTAGAGTCGCTTTCGAGCTAGCAACAGCGATTGACTTGACTCACCACAACCTTTTGTTGCGTTCAATTAAGGGTAAACCAGCCATGTCGTTATATGCTAAAGGTGTGGGGAAGTCTTCGTCAAGTGACATTTCTATACGCAAGAAAATACAACGTCACATTGGCGTTCCCATGGACCACATTACTAATTTGGTAGGAAAACAAAAAGATGGCACTCATATAGTAGACAACCCACGTGGTATTTTCACACGTTGCTGCAGGGATGAAAATAACACGCCAATTCCATGCCCTCTCTGCAAAAAACACCTCCTTGACAACATGGGTTTCCACCAGGAAAAATGCATAAAAAATGATAGATCTATATCTCATAACAACGCTTGCAGAGCAAGCAAAGATCTTATTCAATACCAAATGCAAATTCCTATAGCGGTTACCTTCGAACAAGCAAACCTTATGACAGCAGAGGCACCAGAAGCTGAGCAGAACCATCGCGGAGATTTAACAATTCACAATCTTCAAGGACACACATATATTATCGACATCTCAACAGTGTCCGACAAACTTCAGGGCAACAACATTGCCAACATGAGTCAACAAATTCGCGCACGAGAATTCGAAAAAATACACAAATACAGGAACTTGAGACCAGAGTTTATTTTTATCCCAGTAATTTTTGGTACGAATGGATCCCTCGGGAGAGGAGCGCAGAAATTCTTTTCACTTCTTTGCAAAGAAATGGTATCGTACGGGAGAATTCCTGCGTGGTACTTTTGGTCAAATATTCTTCCAGATTTTATGTCTAATCTGGATAGAGGGGCCCATGACCTGCACCTTTGCTGGGACAGGAAACGCCTGAATAGTCAAAATCCGGCTTCGATTCGTCTATTCGACCGTACTACCCGATTAGGTCTGGAAGGATCAAATCGTGTAAGCTATTCAGGAACGCGTCCACAGAATACTAGTATGCTTTAAAGGTTCACAGTGGAGGCGGGGAGGACGGTACCACCTTTTTCCTCTTAGC
>DDJR01000026.1 GCA_002339135.1 Flavobacteriales bacterium UBA2619
GGAAGTGAGAACCAATCCAGTGCTCATGTCAACTAAGTTTAAAGAGGCTCGCAAGGGCATGCCAGTAAAATCGTCTACAATACGACCCGACAGTGCTTTCACAGAAAGTGCACGGGTTTCTGGAGGCAATTCAACACGTAACAGATCTAAATCACCTGCAGAGTTTGACCTGTCAGATGCGAAAATGGCAAAAACTCCATTCGGCTCAACCATTAAACTATTCTCATCATTGTAGGTATTTAATGGAAAGCCTAGGTTTTCAGGAGCCCCCCATTCGCCATTGTCTAGTTTTCTAGAAACGAAGATGTCTAGGCCGCCCAATCCTGGATGGCCATTAGAACTAAAGTAGATGGTTTTTCCGTCGGGGTGTAGAAACGGAGACTCCTCTTCATAAGGAGTATTTATCTTGCCAGGTAGAGGAAATGCTTTTCCCCAAAGCCCATCATCACCTCGAACAGAGCCAAATAAATCACTTCCCATACCACGAACATGCAAGGCTCTTGCAAAAACCAAAAAGTTGCCGTCAGAAGAAAGCGTAGGCTGGCTTTCCCATGAAATTGTGTTGGGTGCACCAATGTTTTCACCCAAGGACCAAGACTCGGTTGCTTTATCATAGTGACTCTCAAACAAGTCACAACTTCCAACACCTATCCTATCTCCAAAACCATCTCTTGGAGTTGAACATGAAGTAAAGATGAGTGTGTTTCCATCACCTGAAATACTTGGAGCTCCTTCATTAAACAAAGTGTTAATGCCTTTCAGAGGGGACACATCACGCCAAGCATTATGAATGAGGACTGAACTAAAAAACTCCTCTTGTCCAGTGGGACTGTTTCTCGATTGAACAAGTTTGGTAAAAACCATCATGTCACCTGCAAGAACCATTGTAGGAAAGTACTCTGGTCTTTGGGTATTAACATCTCCCACAAGAGGTGCAATCATGACATGATTGTTTTCTAAGGACACAGCATTTAATGAGAACTGAAGACCTGCTTTAACCCACTTGTATCGTTTTAATTCTCGGTGTTTTTTTACCACACTATTCAAAGCTACAAGTCCTGAACTATAATCGCCAGATTCCCACAAAAGTTCAGCTAGCTCTAACCAACCCCTTTTGTACAAAGAGTCATCAAGGGATAACGCCATAGAAAGTTTGACACTCGCAATTGAATCGTGGGACAATTCGCGGTGAGTTTGGGCCAAGAAAAACCAGGCCAAAGCATAATTGGGCGACTTAAGAATCGCTTTATCAAGAATAGAAATTGTCTGTGCATAATCTCTGACTTCATAGGCATCCATTGCCTTTTGATACAACCGTTGTGAACTGCGCGAGGCTTGCGCCGTAACTTGATCACTTTTTAAGCTTACAACAGACAGAAATAAAACCGTCAAAAATATATTTAATTTTCTCACCCTACGAATTTATGAAAAGAATTGGCCTGCTTTCAGATACACACAGTTTCCTTGATGAAAAGGTTAAGAAACACTTAAAAAATTGTGATGAAATATGGCACGCAGGTGATATTGGAAATCTAAAAGTTACTGACGAGCTTGCGGAAATCGCACCTTTACGTGCAGTATATGGAAATATTGACGGTTCGGACTTGCGAACTGCATTCGAGAAAGACCTTCATTTTAATGTTGAAGGCGTCAACATCTTCATGACACACATCGGAGGTCGACCACCACGATTCGCTCCTGGCATCCTCTCTGGACTCAAAGACGTAAAGCCCGATGTGTTTATTTGTGGTCACTCACACATCTTAATCGCACAATTCTGCAAATCATTTGGTGGTTTACACTTGAACCCTGGAGCAGCTGGCATATATGGAATGCATCAAGTGAAAACCATGATGCGCTTTGACATTTCATCAACAGGAGTTGCGAATTTAGAAGTAGTGGAAATCAAAAAGTAGTGTACTTTGAATATTAAGTAGTATATTTGTTTCATCCTGTTCGAAGGATATAGGATGTTTAGCGGCAACAATCAAAGGTTGGCCGGACATCATTTCCCTAATAGAATTTTTTATTTTTCCCCCCTGATGTACGACATCTTAGAACTTAACGGCAAAAAGGTAGCCGAACTACGAGAAATAGCTTCAAAACTTGAAGTTAAGCGAGTGGATAAACTTAAGAAACAAGACTTAGTTTATTCCATTTTAGATGAGCAAGCGCTGCATCAGACTACTAAAAAAGACAACAAAAAGCCTTACAAAAAGCCTGAACCTAAAAAAACAGCAGCAACCAAACCTGGTGAAAAAGGAACAAGTACAGACTCAAAGACACCAGCCAAGCGTCAAACTCGAGAAGCAACAGAAAAGCGTAAGCCCAGAGAGAAAAATGACACGAAAGTGAATGAACGTAAGTCCGGTGACAGTTTAAGAGATCGTCGAAACAAACGACGTTCAGATGACGATACTGAGAATTCTCAAGGAGAAAAGAAAACTGAGAAACGTTCTGAGGAGCAACGAGAGGAAAAACGCGACGATAAACGCGACAACAAACGTGACGACAGACGTGACAACAAACG
>DDJR01000025.1:0-6043 GCA_002339135.1 Flavobacteriales bacterium UBA2619
CGTGATCATGACCCGCGTGGTCTGAGTGACTCTCGTGATCGTGAGAATCTTCGATGTTCGCATCTACATGACCTTCTGATTGTGCTGAAACACAAAAAGCCGCACACAAAAACAGTGCGGTAGTTGTAAATCGCTTGAGGAGTCCGTTTGTCATGCTGAAATTTGATTCAAAAAATCGGTGCAAAAATACGCACACCACGTGTCTAAATAATTCAATCGCAACACTTTTATTTTAAAACTTTTTTATGAGCTGTTTCGTGGCAGAAACAAACAGCACCGTAAAAGCTATAAATACCGCGAAAACACCGAAAGCAAATTGTTTGGGGAATGGTTCTTTTGCTGCCAGATAGATTGTGATGATCGCCAGTGTCAGAAGCATTTTAAGTGCTGTTGTTCCCAGCACTACCGTTGTAAACTTGAGGGCTGATCCTGTGTGGGCTTTCTCAATCCAACGACATGAAACAACAGTTAAAAGAGCGTACGTGGAAATCACTCCATACCAAACTGGAGAGGAAGACATGCCTTGAAAAACCGGTATTGCATTGCTTAGCAAAGAGATGCCCACTGTAAGAAGGGCTGTCTTAAGGTAAAAATTCATTCCTGTTAATTTGATTGAATGCTTCTCAGAACCGACCACATCCCTGCTGCAAGACCCAGAAGTGCTCCTGCCGCTGTCATAAGAGGTTTCTCTAACGCAAAATACGCGTCCAATTTTCTCCCTCCAATGGATCCCAAACCGATCGATACGGCAAGTGTTGCGCCAAGTCCTGCAAACCTCATGATCGATTGCTTCCCTTGTTTCTTAGGGCGTTTTTGGGTGTTATTGTGCGCCAACTGTAGCCTCCTCCTTCAACAATGAGCTTGACTCTGAAGGCATTGTAGAGGCTTTTAACGAAGCCAACGCATCCGCTTTTGAAGCCGTCTTTTGGGGTTGCTTTTTTTCCTGTTTTAAGTCTGCATGACCTTCAGCCTGACCCATGCGAAATGTACCCAGAGCTTTTGCACCTGCTTCTACTGAAAGTTGACCATAGTATAAATCCCCCTGAACTGTTGAGGAAGATTTCATGGACAAGAGTTCACGCACTGTAACCTCTCCCTCTAAAATTCCTTCAACATCGCAACACAAGCAGTTCACTGTCCCGGAAACTTTTCCTGTTGGCCCAACAACCAATCTTCCTTTTGTTGTAATCTTTCCGTTAAACTCTCCATCGATTCGAAGGTTGCTGTCGCTGTTAATTGTACCTTCAATTAACGTGCCTTCTACGATGCGGTTGATGCCTTTTTCTGCACTGCTGCTTGATGCCCCTGTGGAGCGTTTTAATGAACCAATCATTTTTATTGCTTAGATGTTGTCGAAAGATAGTGTGTCTTGAAGAAATCACCATACCCTGTTATGTCCTTGTTTTTAAAAAGCTCTACATAGTTTTCACTTCCGATGATAAACATGTCGTACCCGCTTGAGTTTACATCGATTAACAGCTCCCGGTTTCCGGTGAATACAGCAAAGTAATCGAGACCTTTTGTTTTGTTTTCAAAAGATTTAACAAGCACGATTTCGTGAGTTCTGCTTAACAGATTGCTTGTTATTCTGAGGCCGCGAGATTCGAAGAAGGCTTTGTTAAAGTCAGATGCTTTTGCTTTTACTTCATTCCCGCTTGCTTTTTCTACGGGGATAATGATTGCAAAATAGTGCTCTTTGTTTCCGTCAAAAACAAACGCTGATTCTTCTTCTTTCTGGTCCGTTTTCTTCGGTTCTCCTACAACACCTAAATCAACTCCCAACTGATCCAGGAGGAGTTTTGCATAGGCTGCCTGTTCTGTTTCAGGGCAATCCGAGATCAGCTGCTTCAGTGCATCAAAATAAGGGGTTCTGTCGCCAGTATAGCTCGTCAGACCTCCAACGCATTGTGCGCGCAGCAAGTTGTATTTACAAGCCAGCGGGTTTTCTGGTCGGTCGTTGTTGATCACATCAATCTCCAACAACGTGCTTTGGTATTCTTTTTTATAGTATCGAGCTAACATCTCCTCGTAGGCGATACGCTCTGTTTCGTATGCTTCTTCTTCCGCGTCGAGAAAATCGGGGTTTTCAATCAGGTTTGCCCACTCACTCCCGGGGTAATTGGAGGTAATTTGGTTTGCCCAAAACTCGGAGTTGCATGATTCACAAAAGGGGTTGCTATAGTCCTCTTCCAATTCTCGTTGGAGATATGTTCTGAAAAGTTGATAGGTCGCTGTGGGGTGAAAGTCGCTGCTATCCAATCTCTCTAACAGCTCCTGCCATGTTTCAATTGCGTTCTCAGGGTCTGAAAGTTTTTCTCTGTAATCCAGTCCCGCGAGGTAATACGCCTCAGCCAGAATTGACAAGGCGTTATCTCTCTCTGCTTCTCCACAAGGAAGGTCTTCGAGCATTTCATCCACCGTGGCTAAGGATGCTGGATCAAATGGGTCAATGTATTCTTCTGTCTCTTCTATCTCGGATTCCTCTTCGCTGGAAAACAGAGCATCTAATTTTCTAGATCTTCTCCAGTGATCTTCAAGCTCTCTATCCCCCCAATAGTCCTTGTAGTTTTGTCTTCCGCTTACGAGCAAAGCACCGTTGTAAGGCCAAAACATTCCAACTCCAACAGAACCTGCCTCGGCAATGGCTGATGCGTTTGCCGCTTCCTGTTCTTCTTTTCTTCTCTCAAGGTCATCCGCCATGTCCTCCCAAATATTCTCTATCACCCTTCGTCTGTCAAACTCGTTTAAATCACACAGGGCTAAAAGACTATCTTGCTCGGCAATGGAGCGAAGATTCAGAACAAGGTCCGTCAGGTTTGACGCAAGGTTTGTAATGTCTTCTTTCCTTTCGTTGTCTTCTGGCATGTGAACTAGGGCGCTGTCGTAATAGGCTTGGGCAGTTTCATACTGTAAATCTTCCATGTGGAGATCTGCCAAACGCAGGTAGCTTTTCCCTAGCTGCCTGGAGTTTCCTTCGCTCACATACACCGATGTTTCAAGGTGTTCTATCCCCAAATCTCTTTGTCTGTCTTCCAGCGCGACTTCTGCTAAGGCAAAATAGATTTGGTCTAAGTACTCTTTGTTTTTATCATCGTCAAGCATGTCCTCAAGGAGTTCAACAATCGGATCGCTGTGTCCACCCTTTCTCTGATAGGTCATCGCTTGTTGGATGTTCGCTTGAAACTCTAGCTCATAGATGGTTCTTAAATCGGCCACTTCGCTGAACGCCTCTATTGCCGCTTCACTGTCCCCGGTCTCTCGTAAGCATTGTGCCAAGATGAAGAGGTTGCGTGCGGTGTCTTTCTTTTTCTGGGTTAACTCTATGGCAGCTTCTATATATGCAACGGCTTCTTCGAAATTTTCTTTTTTAATGTGAAACTGAGCAAACACTAAATTTGTGTGGATTCTAATCTCCTCAGAGACATCGCTATATTGCTCGGCTTTTGCGAGCATATTTTTTGCTTTTACTAGATTTTCAGTTCTGAGATATATTCTTCCTAGCCAACTGAAAGACCAGGCTTGCGCATCACGAGTGTCAACTGTTCTCGCTAAAAAGAGAAACACTTCTTCTGCTTTTGCAAAATCCTCTTTCATATAATATGCCTGACCTATAACGGTATAGTTGTCGTCAATCCACTTGTTCATTTCAGGCCACTTTATTGACTTCCGATCTCTTTTAGATGGATTCATTGTGTGGCGATCCACAACTTTAGAGCATTTCTCAATCGCCCTTTCCATTAAAGGATAGACTTGCTGAGAAGAGTTTTCATCTGTGTCTAGAAAAATGGGGAGGATTTCATCCCAGTTGGGTTCATACAGCTCTTGAATTTTTTTATCCGCTTCCGACATCGCTTCATTTGCGTAATAAAAGCCATTGTACCTTGCTGTAGTGTTGTGATAAACCCTGTATGCCCTGCCGTCTCTATTGGTGGTGCACCCCTGCGCCAAAAACATGGTGGCAAACGTTAAAATTAATAACCGAAAAAAATGAGGCATGTTGGAGTTCATCAAGAGTCAACGTATGAAGTTGCTAAATTATTAGATTTTCTATGGAATTCAGTAAGAACTTTATAGTTGTGTGAACTTGTCCGATATTCGCAGCGTTTGAAAGGCAACAATCCATGAGCAACAAAGAGCATAGAAGAAGTTTTTGGCGACAACGGTTTAGGGTAACTATTCAGGAGGAATCAACCTTTCACGAGAGAAGAGCTTATTTACTCTCTGGAAGACGCATCGCTTCGTTTGTCGCTGGTGGTGTGTTTTTCGTCATTTTTTTAACGTATTCAATCGTTGCATATACACCCTTAACCGAGGTGTTAATCCCTGGATATGTCGCTGAGCAGTTCCGAGAAGACGTTAGATTTACGCGACAGCAAACAGACAGCGCCCTTGTTGCGCTTTCTGTTCAAGAAAAGTACCTGAACAACTTAAAGTCCATTTTAAAAGGTGAAGTTCCATCTGAAAACCTCGGAATCAACGATTCTTTACCAAGTGCCGAAGTGGTCACCATACCCGAGGCTGGGGAAGAGGACTTGGCATTCCGAAGTCGGATTGAAGAGGGAGATCGATTTAAACTTCAGCGCGGACCCGCTGAAGTAAGCAAGCTTATTGGCTTTGATTTTCAACCTATACAGGGCGCAATAACCTCTGGATTTGACCTCAGCAACGGGCACATCGGGGTAGACATTGAGTCAAAAGAAGGAATGTTGGTTCACTCCGTAGATGACGGAACAGCTATCATGTCTGATTTTACAGTTGAGCATGGTTATGTTCTCATTATTCAACACAAAAACGACCGACTTTCTGTCTACAAGCACAATTCATCACTCTTGAAAGAAGTCGGTGATGTAATCCGAATGGGTGATGTTGTAGCGGCTGTTGGAAATAGTGGGTCTCAAAGCACAGGCGCGCATCTGCATTTTGAATGGTGGGTGAGTGGACAGCCTCTTGACCCAACTCCATGGTTATCGGGTGTTAGCCTCTGATTGATCTGAATTTTACCATCGCTCTAAGTTCGCGCATCCTTGTGTGCCATTCTGATTCTTGAAGGCTTTGCAGCCTTTCTGTGCCAAAATCCTCACAAGTAAATGATGCCAGCACTGACCCCACAACTACAGCTTGTTTTTTTGCCTCCCAAGAAATGTCCCCCAACCTAGCCAAATAGCCGATAAATCCTCCTGCAAAGGTGTCTCCCGCTCCCGTTGGGTCGATGACTTTTTCTAAGGGCATGGCAGGGCTGAAAAAGGTGTTGCCGTCTTCAAACATCATCGCTCCGTGTTCCCCCTTCTTTATCACCACTGTTTTAGGTCCCATTTTGTGAATTTCTGCAGCGGCCAAGGGTAAGGTTTTAAAGCCTGTTAACTGACGTGCCTCTTCGTCGTTAATCATCAAAACATCAACTTTAGAAATCACTTTTTTTAAACTTTCCATTGCGATGTCCATCCAAAAATTCATCGTGTCTAAAACGACCAAATCAGGCGAGGGGATTTGATTTAAGACAGACATTTGAACAACGGGGTCCAAGTTTCCTAACATCACGTATTTCGCAGATTTAGAGTTTTCTGGCACGACAGGCACCCATCCTTCTAACACATTTAACTCTGTCGTTACGGTGTCCCTTCCTATTAAATCCTCGTGGTAGCTGCCTTCCCAAAAAAAGCTTTTACCACCCTTAATCGTAACCAATCCATCTGTGTTAACGCCTCTTGACTCTAGCGTTGATAAAAACTCTTCTGGAAAGTCCTCGCCTATCACAGAAATAAGCTCCTGTTCTCTCACGAAATGAGACGCCGCTAAAGCAATATAGCTCGCGGCTCCGCCCACAACTCGGTCTGCTTTTCCAGAAGGGGTTTCAATGGAATCAAAGGCAACCGTACCGACAATGACTAATGACATAGAGAATAAATTTTATCAAAAAAACAATGAAATAATAATAAGACGCACAAAAGTATTGCTTAATGTACTTCCGTGACGTATTTTTGCGCACCAATCTAAATTCCTCCTTAGCTCAGCTGGTTAGAGCATCTGACTGTTAATCAGAGGG
>DDJR01000025.1:6355-7578 GCA_002339135.1 Flavobacteriales bacterium UBA2619
GGTCCTTGGTTCGAGTCCAAGAGGAGGAGCAATAAGAAAAAGGGCTACATTTCTGTAGCCCTTTTTTATTTCCCCTGCTGTAACACAGTTGTAACACAAATACAGAATAAGGGCCAACGCTTCAATATAACATATCCAGCATTTTCATAACAATAGCTGTGGGGTAGCCTTTCATCTGTTTTGATTAAAATATCAGTACATTGTAAGTCCTAAAACTCCTGTTGTGAGATATATACTTACTTCTTTTTTATGTGTCTTTACGCTTTCTCTCACAGCTCAAGATGACTGTAATGGGCCTGATTTCAATAATGATGGGCTAATAGGAGCTGCCGACATCATTGTGTTTCTTACTTACTACGGCAATGAATGGCCTCCCGCTGTCGTTTTTTCTGGTTGTGGCGACCTGGTCTATCATGAAGGCTACGACTATTCTACAGTCTTAGTCGGTGAGCAGTGTTGGTTCTCTGAGAACTGTAGATACATGCCTGAGGTTTCTCCTAGTTCTTTATCATCTGTTGATATACCCGTTTATTATGTTTATGGATACGAAGGTCAGAATGTTGAAGAAGCAAAATCTACTATGAATTACAATTTGTACGGAGTGTTGTACAATTGGCTTGCTGTTCAAGATTCTGATATTTGCCCAAATGGTTGGCATGTTTCATCTGATGCGGACTGGCATCAACTTGAAATAACACTAGGGATGGACTTAGATATTGTTAATACCGAAGGATTTAGAGGTGCTGATTAAGGAGAGCAGATGAAATCAGAGGGTGGTTGGAGTAATGATGGAAACGGTACAAACTCTTCAGGTCTTAACGCGTTCCCAGGTGGTTGGAGGTATGCGTATGGAAACTTTTACCATTCAGGTGATGATTGTGTTTTCTGGACAACTTCCTTAGCCCTTTCATCAGAAGACTACGCTTGGGCTAGGCGTTTGGTTTTCAACAATCAAGGTGTTGAAAGAGAGAATCCATTAATATTTAGCGGCTTTTCTGCTCGTTGCGTACGGGATTAAAACTCAACACCCCATCAGCTTTTCAAACTCTTTTTCCATCACATTTGCATGATCAGAGGTGGTATGGGGGTTAGAAAATTGAGAACGCTTTTTGAATATCCCTGCCTACGTCACACGTGCGTTTTTACAGCTTGAAAACAGAAGGGTTGCTAGTATATGCCTTAATTCTAATCTTCTCGTGCAAGCTTGAGAGCAATCGGTGTAA
>DDJR01000070.1 GCA_002339135.1 Flavobacteriales bacterium UBA2619
GCCACCATCCCTTGGTGGTTTTTTAGTGTTACTGCATCAAGCTTTTCTCTTGGAACCATTTTGATAGGTATACCCATAGATCGTATGCGTCCAAGTAATTTATTAAGCCGATCATTTACTGAGCTGCGGAGCACTAAAACGCTGTCCAATTCTTTCCCCGCGTCGAGAGCTTCTGATATTGGGTGAAAGCCATAGACAAATGTCTTTTCTGACGGTCTGCGTGGGCCACTGTATATTGGTCTTGATTCCATGGGTGCAAGGTACTACGTTCAATCGTTTTGTACCCTTCCATTTCTCCAACTTGTGACCATTCTGTCCCAAGAACTTCTGTACATCATGTTTCTTTCCAATCTGTACCTGTTGTTGTCAAGGTCGTGGATTTTTCGTTTAAATCTAAATGTCAGAGTGTTAGATGTCCCTTCTTCTCCATAAGTCCACACTTCTGTCCAGTAATCTCTTCGGACTCGATTGGGTACACCGTATACAATATGGATCATACCTCTGTCTGTTCTCCATCCATTTTGTAATCCGGAAAATGACAGGTTGGCTTCCTCAACTCTTGAGTAGTAGGTCTTGATTAATTTCCGAGATCTTTCAGTGGATTTACCACATGACATCCAAAATTCATCCAGCGCTGCTTTAGGGTTAGAGGCATTCAGTAAAGCTGAATACTCGCTTCTTGTTGCAATATATCTAACTGATTCAATCAGGTGTCGAACATTTTTAAGTGCCGGAAATTCTTCAGTGACACCTTGTATGATCAAGTTTGTTTCTTTGTCATTTGAAGTAAAGACTTGGCAGCCTTCTAGGACCGTCCAGCTATTTTTAATTGTACTATGTTTCCTTGCTTTGAGGGTGTCCAATGGGTTGCGGTAATTCGAAAATGGAGGTGCAGGAAGTTTTTTTGAAGGCACCACATGTTTTACATCCCATGTGTTGTTCACATCTGTCATGATTAAGATTTGAGACCCCACGGCAATGAATCCATTGTGTGTTGGCCAGTTTTCTTGTAGATCCCAAGCAACAATATTTTCAACCTCTCTCATCGCGGTAAGCGAAGAACTTCTGTTTAGATCTTTGACAGTATACTTGAGCCATGCTTTGTCCAATTGATCTTCAGACTCTTTGAGGTCGAACCTTCGTTGAATGACCCTTGGGGAGGTGCCGGACAAGGTATCTGACAACATCCATTTTTGAGAATTGAATGTGATTTCTAGATTCGCAACAAATGGAGCTTTGTCATACTCGCGCGTATAAAGTAGCTCTTCTCTTGCCACCTTAAGGAAAACAGACAATGTGTCTGAATGTAAAAAGGGGATCACTTCAGCATGCAGAGCAGTAGATTCGAAGTCATATGGACGTCTGGAAGAGGTGGAGTCAGAGAGTAAGGATGTTGAGCATGATGCCATGGCCAGGATGACGACAGTTAGTTTAAGTGACATCCATATCAAGTGCCTCATGAGTCTGAATCTGAATCTGAAATAAATTTCTCAGGTATTTTTTTAGTTACATCTAGCCCCAATTTTCTCAATTTCTCTGCCTGACCAACAAGGTGTCCAGAGCCTTTGCTTAATTTATTGACGGCATCTTGGTAGGCTTTGTCAGCTCTTTGTAGATGATCTCCAATTGAGTCCATTGAATTTGTAAAGCTCACAAACTTTTCGTACAAAAGTTTACCTCTAGATGAGATTTCAATCACGTTCGTTCGTTGAAGTTCTTGTCTCCATATATAGCTAACCGTTCTCAACGTTGCGAGCATCGTGGTTGTGGACACCAGCAGAACTCTCGCTGCCAAACCTTCTCTTTGAATCGACTGAAGCTCAGCTCCAACAGCGAAATAAGCCGGCTCGATAGGAACGAACATCAAGGTGTAGTCAACGGATTTGTCATACAGACTGGCATAGTCTTTTTTCGCAAGAGATCTAATGTGATTTCTCATGCTTTGAATATGCTCTTTTAAGAAAGCTTCACGTTCAATCTCATCATTTGTGTTTACGCATTTTTCATATGCAGTAAGGCTGACCTTGGAGTCAATAACCAGTACCTTTTCATCTGGCAATGACACTAAAAAGTCTGGTCTTAGGTTTTTTCCATCATCAGATTTAACAGAGGTCTGGGTAGTAAAGTGTATGCCTTTTTCTAACCCCACATCTTCTAGCAATCGTTCAAGTTGATACTCCCCCCAGTCTCCCTGAACCTTAGACTCTCCCTTTAAAGCTTTCACCAAATTTTCTGCTTGTTCATTGAGCCCCATGTTCATCTTTGCCAAGTCATCTAACTCTTTATTGAGTGCACCCAACCATTTTTTCTCCTCTCCATAGTATTTTTCAACTTGATTCTTAAATCCGATAAACTGTTCTTTCACTGGAATAAGAAGCTGTTTAAGGCTCTCAGCATGAGCACCCTCTAATTGTGTTTGTGATCTTTTTGTAGCATTGTCTAGAACCTCACGAGCGACATCTTCGAGATTTTTGCGTTGTGTTTTAACTTCCTCTTGCCATTTTATCTCTGTACTTTCCCTGTATTCATTGGAATCTTCAACTTTTTGCTCCAGTTTGCCGACTTGAACTTTGAGGTGTACAATTTCATTTTCTTTTAATTCAAGTGTTTTTTTAAGCTCATTAAGTTGACCATGTTCGGTATCTGAAACAATCAATGTTGTTTTTTCAGACTTCAGTCTGGTCGCAATAAACCATGCAATTGCAGCAGCCATTGATGTGCATAGCAATAAAATAAGAGTCTCGTTCAAAGTGTGTGTTTTAGGTAAAGATACGGAGGGTAGATGTATTATATAAACTCACATATTGAATATTAATGTACTTTAAGTAAATTTGTGCGTATGATTTATGCTGTGTAAATGAAGTTATTTTCCGCCCTGCTTTTACTTTTTGTTTGTCTGCATCTCAATACAGTTGCAGCGCAAGTAAATGATGGTGTTTCAACGGGCAAAGATTTGGTTTATGGTGAGGAGGGAATCGATATTTTATACAGTCATACTTCAGGACTGCATGTTATTGCGCATACCCAAGGCGCTGGTATTGGAGCTCACTATGGTGTTTTTTTAAATGCAAAAGTATCGAGGTCAATTACCACTGATTTGGTTTTCTTCAATCATGCAAAAGAAGAGAAAACATCCAATCCAGTCTACAGTGATGGTTTGCCATATGTGTTTGGTAAGATAAATAGTTTTTTAGTGTTCAAGATGAATGTTGAAATGCGCAAAGAGCTCACGCCAAAACTTAGAAAGGGTGCTGTGAAAGTGGAACGTGTCTTTCGCTACGGTGGGTGTTTGGGTTTTGAAAAGCCCGTGTATTTAGAAATTGGATATCCGGAAATACCCTATGATTATCTTGCTACGGAACGCTACAACCCTGAGGAGCATTTTTACAATGATATTTTTGGCCGTTCGCCTTGGGTCAATGGGCTTGATGAAATGCGCGTGGTGCCAGGAGCTAACATGGGCTATGGGTTAAGCTTTGAGTATGGTAACACCCGAGGGAATACTAGATGTGTAGAGCTGGGGACAGACCTCCAAATCTTTGTAAGACCTGTTGAAATAATGGCTGTGCAATTTGTAGATAGCCAGTTAGCTTTTTTAAGCTTTTATGTAAAAATAGGACTGGGGTCCAACTGGACTCAAAAGTGAATCTTTTAAGCTTAATTATTAAGTTATTATAGCGACATTTGCACCATGTTAGATACAACGATCTCAAAACGTATACCTAAACCAAATTGGCTTAGAGTAAAGTTGCCTACAGGCGAGACTTATAAAAAAGTCAGAGAAATTGTTTCCGAACACAAGCTTCACACCATTTGCGAAAGTGGTCATTGTCCAAACATGGGCGAATGTTGGGGTGAGGGTACTGCGACTTTTATGATTCTAGGCAACATTTGTACAAGATCTTGTGGCTTCTGCAGTGTTTCCACAGGTAGACCCGAACCCGTAGACCATTTCGAACCAGTT
>DDJR01000085.1 GCA_002339135.1 Flavobacteriales bacterium UBA2619
GCCTGTTCAAGACCGTTTCCGATTCCAGTACATGCAATGACGCGTCCACCTGCCGTGACGACTTTCCCTCTTGAGGTGGATGTGCCGGCGTGAAAAACAATTCCCTCTGACTCTTTCGTCGTATTTTCTAATCCTTTGATTTGTTTCCCTTTGGAGTAATCTCCAGGATACCCTCCTGAAGTTAGCATCACGGTCGCTGCGGTCTTATCTTCAATTTGAAGATCATACTCGCTCAAAAGGCCAGAACCGAGGCTGTCAAATAGATGAAGCAGGTCACTTTTTAGCAGAGGAAGGATGACTTCGGATTCGGGATCTCCCAACCTGCAGTTATACTCAACAACATAAGGATCACTACCGACTTTCATCAACCCGATAAAAACAAATCCATTGAAGGGGATGTTGTCTTTTCGTAGACCTTTAATCGTAGGTATTATGATTTGGTTTAAAGTTTTTTCGTGAAATTCGGCATCAACAAACGGCACAGGACTGATGGCTCCCATTCCCCCAGTATTCGGGCCTTGATCACCATCGTATGCGCGTTTATAATCTTTTGCAGAAGGAAGGATTTTAAAAGCGGTTCCATCAGTTACGACGAACGAACTCACTTCGATTCCATCCATAAATTGTTCAATGACAATCTTTGATCCAGCTTCTCCGAAAGACGCGTTGTCTAGCATGTTCTCAATCGTTGTCTCAGCCTCCTTTCTATCTTCAGTAATTACCACACCTTTTCCAGCGGCTAATCCATCAGCTTTGATAACGTATGGCGGCTTTCTTTTGTCAAGGTATGCTTTTGCCTGTTTTAATTCGCCGGATTTAAACGTTTGAGAATCTGCTGTAGGGATGTTGTGTCTTGCCATAAAAGCTTTCGCAAAATCTTTAGAACCTTCAAGGATGGCTCCAGCCTTAGGAGGGCCAATGACCACCAAGTCTTTGTGCTTGCTAGATTCTTCAAAGTAATCAACTATTCCTGCCACAAGTGGCGCTTCTGGTCCAACAATGAGCATATTGATCGCATTGCGTCTGATATAGCGGTCAACAGCACTAAAATCCATGGGGTCTAAGGACACGTTGGTGGCAATTTTCTCTGTTCCTGCGTTACCGGGAGCAACGTAAAGAGTTGACAACAAAGAGCTTTGAGACAATTTCCAGGCCATTGCATGCTCGCGACCACCAGATCCAAGGAGAAGTACATTCATAACCTACAAAGCTAACCGGTCTGTCTAAATTCAGCAACATACTTTTTCCACACAATTCACACACTTACTACTAACTTAGCATTGTGATTTCTGCTGTGATAATTACATACAATGAGGAGGCGATGATTGCTCGATCAATTGATTCCCTCAAGAGGGTGGCTGACGAAGTGATTGTTGTTGATTCGTTTTCTACAGATTTAACAACTGAAATCTGTCAGGAGAGAGGCGCAGTTGTTTATCAGAATAAGTTTGTGGGGTATCGTTCCCAAAAAAAGTTTGCTACGAGTAAGGCAAAGTATCAATGGATACTGAGTATTGATGCTGATGAGGTTCTCAGTAGTGCGTTGATTAATTCCTTGTTAACATGGCGTAAAAAACACAATAAAGCTGACGATTTAAGCTCTAGTCCATCATCCCCATCAGGATATTATGTGAAGCGCCGAACAGATTATTGTGGCAGCTGGGTGAACTATGGTGGTTGGTATCCTGATAAAAAACTGCGGTTTTTTAATCGAGATGTTGGGCAATGGTCAGGCAGAAACGTCCATGAATTTGTAAAATTAAAAGAAGGGTTTTCAACAAGTGTTCTGAACGGCGACTTGTTACACTACAGTATTAATGAGCCAGCAGAGTTGCTTCGTAAATTGTATACGTACAGCGAAATGAGTGCACGGTTCATGAATGAGGAGGGGAGATCAACGTCATTTGTTGAGGCGATTTACCGGTCCGTTTTTAGATGGTTACGTCAAACCATTTTTCAATTCGGCTTCTTAGACGGAAGGTTGGGTTTAAAGCTTGCAAGACATAATACACTTGCCACATTTTGGAAATACCGCAGACTTGATTTTATGAATCAAGGAGAAAAAGACATCCTGATACTTCAAAACAACTGTTTAAAAGAAGCTCAGATTGTAGCGAATGCAATTGCCTGGTTTAACCCTCAGGCACGCATAGAGATTAAGACTTTTTCGGAGAATGTAAACTCCAAACATGACATCGATTCAGTTGTTTCGATGACGTCAAAAAATCAGAATGTTATTGGAGATGGGCTTAGACAACTCCATCAATTTGGCTACCCTGCCGGCCACCGCTTTCCAGAGGAAAAAGACTGGGCCCTTTTATCATAAAGAGAGAAAAGAACGATTGCAAAAACGGCGAATGTTATTCCAGCCTGTGTTTCGAAAGTGTCCTCTGACAGACATGAAATGGCAGTAACCCACCAGGAAATACGTCCTAGTTTTCTGAAGTTAGTGGAGTTGTCTTTGTTCCATGAGAAGAAGAAAGTGGCGATGAATAAAAAAAGAGCCAGTACGCCACCTGAGATTAACCAAGCTAGAAATTGATTGTGTGTTCTGTGCCTGAATTGAGGGGAAAGTCGGGTTTCAA
>DDJR01000016.1:0-2833 GCA_002339135.1 Flavobacteriales bacterium UBA2619
TCAGCGCCAGAAGTTCCAATATTCACATTGGCAATTCCACAATCAGAACCGGCTGCTGACAAGAACAACTCAGCCTCACGGAGGTTGTTTGTCATAATAGCTGAAGATAAACCCTGAACCACACCGTTTTGGATAGCGATTGCCTCTTCAACGGTTTCGTATTTCATGATATAAAGAATGGGAGCGAACGTCTCGTGTTGAACGATTTGCATCTCATTGTTCACCTCAGCAATAGCTGGCTTCACATAACACCCACTCTCATAACCGGCCCCTTCAAGAACTCCGCCAGGAACAAGCACAGTTCCACCTTGTTTCTCAACAGCCTCAAGGGCCGCCAAGTATCCATCAACCGCAAGCGTGTCAATCAGTGGACCCACATGGTTGTTTTCATCTAAAGGATCTCCAATGCGAACCTGTTTGTAGGCCTGAGTTAGTTGATCTTTCACCTTTTCATAAATGCTAGAGTGAACGATCACCCTTCTTGTGCTTGTGCAACGTTGTCCACAAGTTCCAACCGCGCCAAAGACAGCTGCAGGAACCACGACTTTAAGGTCAGCGTCAGGCGTAATAATCAGAGCGTTGTTTCCACCCAACTCAAGAAGAGAGCGTCCCAAACGTGCTGCAACAGCCTGCGCAACAATTTTACCCATTCGTGTAGAACCAGTAGCGCTTACAAGCGGAACACGCTTGTCGTTGCTCAACATCTCTCCGACTTTATAATCCCCATTTACGACACATGAAATCCCTTCAGGAACGCCGTTTGCTTCAGCAACCTCGATCCAAATATTTTGGCAGGCAACAGCACACAGAGGAGCTTTCTCAGAAGGTTTCCAAACACAAACATCACCGGATATCCAAGCTAAAGCAGTGTTCCAGCACCAAACAGCAACCGGGAAGTTAAACGCAGAGATAATACCTACAGTTCCAAGCGGGTGGTACTGCTCGTACATGCGGTGGTTGCGTCTTTCGGAGTGCATTGTAAGACCATAAAGCATCCTGCTTTGGCCCAAGGCAAAATCACAGATGTCAATCATCTCTTGAACTTCTCCCAACCCCTCCTGGTAACTTTTCCCCATTTCATAAGAAACAAGTGCTCCAAGTGACATTTTTTTCTCGCGAAGCGCATCACCAAATTGGCGCACGATTTCACCACGCTCTGGTGCACTCCATTTTTTCCACTCGATAAACGCTTTGCCTGAAGCATCCATTACAGCCTCATAATCATCAGCCGTAGCTGTTGATACGCTTGCAATTGTTTTCCCGTCTGTGGGAGATACAGAATCAATAGAAGGGCCTGAACCGAATTTACGGCCACCGATCATTACACCTGCATTTGTGTCTTTAATACCTAAATCGGTAAGAATTTTCTGAATATCCATCTAATAAGATAATTTATGCGGTTATTTGCGGTGCAAAGATACGATTAGAATTACTGTGGATTTAGAAAGACATAAAGAACAGGTACGTTTAAAGAGAAAAGAAAACATTACGTTTTTCAAAAGGCTCAAAAAAACAAATCCTCAAAAATTAGACTCCCTCGTTCACCCCCTTCACGAAGAGGTGTTTTCTTGTACAGATTGTTTAAAATGTGCAAACTGCTGTAAAACAACGAGCCCGCTGTTTTCTGAACGCGACATTAAAAGAATATCCAAGTACTTACGGATGTCTCCGCAAGAGCTAGAGGACACCTATCTTAAAAGGGATTCCGATGAGTATTTTGTGTTGCAGAGCTCGCCATGTGTCTTTTTAGGTGAGGACAACTACTGCAGTATTTATGATGTTAGGCCCAAAGCCTGTCAAGAGTTCCCCCACACAAGCAGAAGACGTCAACACCAAATACTTGAACTTACGCGCGCAAACACAGAGGTTTGTCCAGCGGCATTTGAAATTGTAGACAAGCTGAAAAAACAGCTTAACCTCAACAAACCAGACAAGTCAGGCAACAAGTACTAGCTAGCGGCCCAAGTAGATGAGAAGCACGCTTACATCTGAAGCGCTCACTCCTGAGATTTTTGAAGCCTCACCCAAGGTGTTGGGTTTTCGTTCAGAGAGTTTTTGCTTTGCCTCAGAGCTTAGAGAGGCCAGTTTTGAATACTCCAGGTCAGAGGGTATTTTTAACCCCTCAAGCTTTGACATGCGATCCGCCATGATTTGCTCTTTCTCGATATAACCCTCATACTTAAATTGGATCTCAACCTGCTCAACCACATCTTTTTCAACTCCTGAAAGCACTGCCAGCTCAGGTATTTCCTCAATCATAGATGACAGGTTGATGTGGGGCCTGGTAAGAAGCTGCTTGGCTTTTACCCTTTGCTTCAGCTCTGAACTTCCTTTTTCTTTCAGGAAGACATTCGCTCCATCAGGATTTATTGAAGTCTTCTCGAGCGTCTTCCTTACGTGCTTTACGGCCACCCTTTTTTCCTCCAGCAGCTTTAATCTTTCGTCAGAAGCCAAACCTATTTTGTGGCCAAGAGGAGTTAAGCGCTCGTCGGCATTGTCCTGCCTCAGCAATATGCGGTACTCGGCTCTTGAGGTGAACATTCTGTATGGCTCCTCAGTGCCCTTGGTAACAAGATCATCGATCAAGACACCGATGTAAGCATCAGAGCGACCTAGAACCACAGCCTCTTTGTTCCACGTGGAACGTGCGGCGTTTATTCCAGCCATTAATCCTTGGCATGCCGCCTCTTCGTAACCTGTCGTGCCGTTAATTTGCCCTGCAAAATACAGGTTGTCAACCACGGTTGTTTCCAAGCTGTGTTTAAGCTGTGTAGGTGGGAAGTAGTCATACTCAACAGCGTATCCCGCCCTGAACATCTTTGCTTGCTCAAAC
>DDJR01000016.1:2983-20044 GCA_002339135.1 Flavobacteriales bacterium UBA2619
ACGTGCGGCGTTTATTCCAGCCATCAATCCTTGGCATGCAGCCTCTTCGTAACCTGTGGTACCGTTAATTTGCCCTGCAAAATACAGGTTGTCAACCACTGTTGTTTCTAAGCTGTGTTTAAGCTGAGTAGGAGGGAAGTAGTCGTATTCAACAGCGTATCCCGCTCTGAACATCTTTGCTTGCTCAAACCCAGGAATCAACTTCAGCGCAGCGTGTTGAACCTCTTCAGGCAGGCTTGTAGAAAAACCATTCAAATAAATTTCAATGGTATCTCTTCCTTCTGGTTCAACGAATAGCTGGTGCCGGCTTTTGTCAGCAAATCGATCAATCTTGTCTTCAATACTCGGGCAGTAACGAGGCCCGAGACCTTGAATTCTACCATTAAACATTGGGGATCTGTCGAACCCACTTCGAAGCATATCGTGGACCGCTTCATTTGTATATGCGATGTGACAAGGCAATTGCTCGCTTAAATCTTTGCGTCTTTTCAGAAAGGAGAAGTGTGTTGGATCGATGTCCCCTGGTTGGACTTCCATCTTCGAGAAATCAAGACTTCTTCCATCGATTCGAGGTGGGGTTCCTGTTTTCATACGACCGCTTTCAAACCCTAACTCAACCAATTGCTCAGTGATACCAGTCGAAGACCTTTCTCCAGCCCTGCCACCACCAAACTTCTTTTCCCCGATGTGCATCAGTCCATTTAAGAAGGTTCCATTCGTCAAAACAACAGCCTTGGCTCTTATTTCAGAACCCAGCGCGGTTTCGACCCCGACGCATTTGCCACCCTCTACAATGATTCCCGTAACAGAGTCTTGCCAGAAGTCAAGCCCGTCAGTTTTTTCAAGCATGGAGCGCCAAGCTGAAGCAAAGTGGTATTTGTCGTTTTGTGTACGGGGGCTCCACATAGCCGGCCCCTTAGATCGGTTGAGCATTCTAAATTGGATGGCGCTTTCATCACTAATCAACCCACTGTATCCTCCTAGAGCATCCACCTCACGTACAATCTGACCCTTTGCGACACCTCCCATTGCAGGATTGCAAGACATGTTACCGATGACACCCATGTTCATTGTTACAAGCAATGTTTTTGCCCCGGTATTTGCTGAAGCCGCCGCCGCCTCGTTTCCAGCGTGACCTGCACCAACAACAATCACATCGTACGTAGTATGAAATTTCAAGTTTGAATTTTATTTACAATGTTCCACGTGGAACATTTTTAAGGCCTCATCTTCCGCGGACCTCATTTTCTTTGCTTCCTCTTTTGTCTTGTCTTTAAGCCCCAACAAATGTAACACCCCATGCACCATAACCCTATTAAGCTCCTGCTGTATTAGCACACCCTCTTGCTTTGCGTTTTCCTTAACCCGGTCATATGAAATCATCAAGTCCCCTCCAACAGCGATGTCATCAGTGTAGTCGAAAGTTATGATGTCGGTGTAGTAGTTGTGGTTTAGGTACTTTTTATTGATGTCTAGCAGGTACTCGTCCGAGCAAACAACAATGCTTATTTCTCCCAACTTCTTTCCTTTTAACGAAATAATTTGGGACAACCAACGCCTTACAACCTTTCGGTTTTTGATTCTGCACGAAGCGTCTAAGTCGCTAAAATAGATCACAGCTTATCGGTTGTGGGTTTATCTAAGAACCCCAGTAAACGTAATTTCAACAGTCCGCCCATCATCTTCGAACGTGCACTCGTCAGCAAGGCTTCGCATCAGAAAGACACCTCTACCATTAGGGCGCTCTAAGTTTTCAGGAGATGTTGGGTCTGGGACGTTCTCATAATCAAACCCAGCACCTTCATCAGAGATTCTAAAAAACAAATCTTTCCCTCTTTTTTCATACCCTACAGAAACCAGCTTGCTTGTATCAAGTTTGTTTCCATGAACAATGGCGTTGTTGACGCCCTCAGTCATTGCAATTAAGATGTCCCCGTAATGCTCCTCGATAACACGGTGGTTTTCGCACATCTCATCAATGAGGCGCTCAACGATCGCTATATTTTCAGGCTTTGATTGGAAGCTTAGCTCTTGCATAGTTGATGACATAACATTAAAAACAAATTACTCGACGTCTAAAGTATTAAAATAATCGTTCACTTTATCTCTGTAATAAGGAACTAAATCAGCAGGCACTGTTCGTAACAATTCTAACTCATTGGCCTTATTACGCAGATAATCAATTACTTGTGGTGAATCGGGGTGCAAATTTTGGTTACCTACTCTTGATTTTCTCTCATTTTTCTCTCCCCTAATTCTATCCGCCTCTTCAGCATCGAGCAGTCTCGACAAGATATCTCGCTGTCTTTCAAGAGTTACAATGTCTACGTTTCTATTGATTAGGTCACGTTCAAGTTCTTCCATCTCCTCGGCAATTTTCTTCATTTCATTGCCTTCACCAGACCCGTCTTCATTTAAATCCTTCGCCCTTTGTTTTGCCATTTCTCTTAAAGCGGCTTGTTGAGCGGCCATCTCCGCAAGTTGCTTGCTCATTCCACCGCCCTTTTTTCCAGACTCCCCCTTGTTGGCATTTTCACCCATTTGTTTTTTCATTTTCTCTAGCTTTTTTCCTAAAGCTTCCTGCATTTTTTTCATATCTCCAGCTTTGGGAGAGGGTTTAGAACCTGAACCACCAGGCTTGTTGCAATTTCCAGACCCAGGGTTTTTGCACTCCTGTTTGTTTTGCATCTGTTTAAGCGCCTCATCCAGAAGCAACGCAAGGTTGTTGAACGATGTCATGACGTATTGTTGATTCATAACAATGTCACTTGTTTGACGGTCGGTAAAACCAAGCAAAGCCTTGTCCATGTGGTGATTTACAAGTCCTATTTCACGGTTAACGGCACTGGCCAATTGACTCACCCTCAACGACAGTTCAAACAAAGAATCAGCCACCATTTTAGATCCATCTTTTAAGAAACGCTGAGTTTTACCGTGCGCAACGTATCTCGGGTCCTGTGATTCCGTAACGCTCAAGTCAGCCATCAGCGCCTCCTCATCAAAAGACAGCGTGATGATGTTTTCCAGCAGCGCCCTTAGTGCCTCCATGTCTTCTTCCGCGCTTTCCTCCTCAGACTGCATTTGCATGCTTTCCATTTGTTGCGCAAGATCCTTCATTTTCTCAGCAGCGCTCTTCTGCTTTTCAGCCGCCTTTTTTTCTTTGCCCTTCTCTAAATCCTCAGAGCTTTCCTTCTGCTCTTCAGAAATTGACTTTTCCTGCTCTTCACTGTTGAGCATCGGATTGGGGTTTTCCAGTTTTTCGTTGTCTTTTTCTAACGTGTTAATTTTTTCCTTTAAAGCATCAAAGGATTTATTCAGATCGTCTTGTTCTTTTTTCAATTGTTCACTAGAAGCCTCTTCTGCCTCCGTCTTTTTTGCCAAATCTTCTTGCTTCTCGGCCAGTTTTTTTAACTCATCGACAAGCTCTTCCATGTTAACCTCCCACTCGAGTTGCTTGAACTGCTCTAAAGCCCTGTCTAGCTCTTTCTCTAAAGCATCTTGGCTGACATCCATTTTATCGAGCTGCTCTTGCAGCTCGTCAGGATCCATGTCTTCCATAAGCTCCTGCATTTTATCATAGAGCTCTTTAAGCTCTTCAGACATCACATCATTCATGATTTTCTGAAGCGCCTCTTGTTTCTCCATGATCCTTTCGTTCTGAGGAGAAAATTCATTAAGTCGCTCGTTTTTTACTTCGTTAGCTTTCTTAACTTCTTCGAGGTTGTTTTTTAACTCAGCTTGCTTTTCGAGCAACTCCTCAAGGGCTTTTTTATCTTGCCAATCCATCTCCCGCTCTTCTCTCAATCTTTCTTTAAAGGATTCCATTTCCCTTCTCAACTCCTCTGCTTGCTCAACAGCTTCTTCAATATTTGAAGCAATTTCTTCATCAGAATCGTCACGTTCCGCTAACAACTCTTGCTTAGATGGAGCAGAGAAAACCCTTGTAGTCGTTTTTGTAGACTTGGCACCATTGACACCGTCATTGTCCCACACCTCCATCCAATATTCAATTGCCTCTCCAGCTTTTAGTTCACGATCTTGCATGTCCCAAACAAAAAATACGTTGTCACTTTTCCCCCTAGGCCGATCCAGTCTTGTGTAGTCAATGTTTTTTTCACCAACCTTCCTGACCGCAAAAGAAAGCTTGGAAAAACCGTAATCATCCCCAACACTGCCAGCGAAGTATTTGATTTTTCTAGACACGCTATCTTCAGTCTCTAAAATTTTAATTGTGGGTCTTCTGTCAGCGACAACTCGGATTGAAAACCTCATAGAATCAACGGCTCCCAAATCATCGTTTTCTGGAATCAACCAATAAGGAACCGTGCTTGCAGCTCTCCAGGAAGCAGCATACACATTTCCGGTAATGTTGAGAGGGGCGATTAATGAATCGCCAATCCTCATTCTTAAACGGTCTGTATCCTTTACGCGAAATTCCCAGTTGATGGAAGATCCTTCAGCAACAATGAGGTCTCCGTTGTTGTATTGAGTTGATGTATCAAGACCGGTATAAGATGGAGGACTTGTGGAAAGGGTGAATTCTTTCACAAGCGGAATGGGCAACGCAAGAAGTGTGTAAACGGGAGAATCCCAGCCGTTTGCGGAACATGTAAAATCCGTGTTTACTCTGAGAGAAGAAAAGGTGTAGCGAAACATATCACCCGTCAAACGCTCCATTCGGTATCTGTTGCCACCCTCCTCAAGGAAAACGGTAGACGGAACAGAAGACCCCAACACTTTTACAATAAAATTGAACTGCTCGCCTTTAGGCGCTTTCAAAGGCACGGAAACAACCTCATATCTAAACGGAGCAGGCGCTTCAAATGACGTCCTGTGGTTGATGAGTCTTTCTGTAGATTCAGAAACCAACAGAGGTCTCCAAATTAGAATTGCAACGAGAACGACAATGGGGCCAAGAGCTATCTTCAGGTACTTTAGGTTTTCACGAAGGTCAATTGCCTTCGTGAAAGCGATGGGACTGAGTTCAGATATTTTCTGATCAACACTTGCGATTAACAAATCATTGTTGCCAGAATCCTTGTTGCCAGAATCCTTGTTGGAATTCATTTGGCTTGAAAGCTGAAGCGTATTTAACAGCTTGTCCCTAACCTCCGGAAAGTGATCTCCAACGATGCGGCTTGCATCCTCATGGCTAATCACCCCGCCCAATCGAAACAACTTGAGAAGCGGCACAATCACCATAAACAATAAAACGCTCGCCACCAGAAGCGCAAACCCCCAGAATAAAAAGGTACGCGTAAGAATTCCAAACCGCCCAAAAGACTCTACTCCGGTCAGGAGTAAAAACCCTACGGTTACAACGCCAGCGGCAAGAATAGAGCCTCGCAATGCTTGATTGCGATAATACTTCCGGATAAAAGCATCCAGTTTTTCTATGAGTGAATTGTAGACCATATTAAGACCCTTAAAGATACGTATCTTACGCCTCCATTTGCGACCAACTAAGAATTTCAGATATGCGACCGACTTGTATTTATTTATTAGCTGTGATTACAGCGAGTTCAATTTTTTCTATCAATGCCCAAGGTGTTGTAATTAACGAGGTTGATGTTATCGCAACAGAAGACAACTCTCAGTTTATTGAACTTTACGGCGCCCCCAATTCGGGTCTTGAAGGACTTACAATTGCGCTTGTAACCTCAAGCTGGCTTGGAGGCGGAGCATACGGAGTTGAGGTTTATTCTGCGATTTCTCTTGATGGAATGCAGCTTGATTCAGACGGGTTTCTGACAATTACCCCGGAATTAAACACAGCTGTTGGAGCAGTTGCTCTTTACGACGCAGACCTTTCAGTTGTGATCGAAGGGGAGGCCCCCCCACAAGAAGACGTTATTGACGCTTTGGTGTATGGTAACCTAGGGCCCTCTCACCCACAAGTGTCAGGAATATTGCAAGCCTTGGTTCCGCCTGGAACAGGTCTTTTGTATGAAGGAGAGGAAGGAAATGCACAAATGCACTCCATGTCGAGACTTCCTGATGGAGGCGCTCCGTTTGATTTAAACACATATGCTCTTCAGCCGGCATCTCAAGGAACCACGAATGTTCTTGCATGTGCTGGAGGATATTTAGAAATTACAAATGTTGCAAACGACACCCTGTGTTCAGATCAAGGGCCAGCCATTGCTACATTCAATCACATGACAGATGCTCCTACTGCATCTCTCACTCTTTTTATCGTTGACCAAGTAGATGGAAACATCTTGGCATCAGCATCAGGGTCCGCGATCAACTTTGAAGGTTTGGGCGACGGGTTACTTGAGGTGTTTGCCGTTTCTCACGATACGCCATTGGACCCCATGTATACAGGTGTGGGATTGCCGATTTCAGGAGTGACTTCTTCGGGATGTTTTTCTCTGAGCGAGCAGCCATACATCATCTTTGTTGAAACATGTGAGATGCCAGCTTGTGATGGAGGCGAGATGTTAGACGCAAGTGGTTCGGAAGAGGTGCTGGCGTGCTTAACACCTGATGGTACCATCGTTGCTTTCGGGTATTATTCCGAGGCGGTAGAAGATGACTTTTTGTTTGCCATTTGTACAGACGAGGACACGATCATCACCACCATTGACGTGCCGTTTTATGACTTTACAAATTTGGGAGTCAACGATTACCACGTATGGGGAATTAGTACACAGGGAGAAATCGATCTTGAAACAATAGCGCCCGGAACTTTCGTGGGTGGAGCGACAGCTTTAGAGTGCGACAGCACAGGATCCTCTGCGTTGCTTGTTTCGATTTTAGAGTGTGGGGAAGCAGGCCTCTGTGACGACCTGATTATCTCAGAGTACATAGAGGGAGATAGCCACAACAAAGCCATTGAGCTGTTCAACCCATCCAACGAAGCAATAGACCTTGCTCCTTATACAATGGAACTGTATAACAATGGAGCGACGGATCCGAACCAGGAATTAAACTTGTCCGGCTTGATCCTTCCCGGCGGAACTTATGTCATCGGAAACTCACAAGCGACTCCGTCTCTCCAAAACACAAGCGATGTAACGTCTCAAATTACGTGGTACAACGGAAATGACGCCTTGGTCCTAAGCCACAACGGTGAAGCAATTGATATTATGGGGGTTGTAGGACAATTTACAGACGACGCCTGGACAGTTTCTTCAGGAGGCGCCATGGCTGAACACACCTTGGTGAGAAAACCCAATGTTGGTCACGGAACCACCGACTGGGAAGAAAGCCAAACCCAATGGGATTCTTACCCGCAAGACACCTTTGACTTTCTAGGCTCACATCAAGTTACATGTGGAGGACTTGGCACGATGGCTGTAGGGTTTGATGCTCCAGAATTGTATGTCAACGAAGGGGGAGGAGTGACGGTTTCTATTTCTCCGACCTACCCAATTGAAGACATTGAAATTGAATTAAACATTGTTGGAGGAGATGCGGTTTCTGGAATTGATTTCCCAGACGTGTTTCCGCTAAGCTTTAACTTTGAAATGGGACTTTTAAATTCTCAATCGTTCAACTTTACAGCGATTGATGAAGAGGACCCTGAGCTTCAAGAAGACGTTCTTATGGCGCTAAGCGTCACCTCTGGAGGCGCTACACTTGGGATAGACACGTTGGTGATTCACATTTTACCTTCAGACCTAGAGTATCCCGTGTATGAAATCAACCAGGTCAGAGGAACAAGTCCACAGGGGATTCTTGACAGCATAGGCGTAGCATGCGAGCTTAGGGGAATCGTTCACGGTTGGAATGACTACCCTTCCGGCCTACAGTTCACCCTCATTGACCCCACAAATGGAATCAATGTTTTCAGCCCCATCAGTGATTTTGGATACAGCGTTGTTGAAGGCGACAGCGTTCGAGTCAGAGGTGTCGTGGATCAATACTTGGGTTTGGCCCAAATCAGAATAGACACCCTTCTTTTTGAAGGATCAGGCTTCCCCTCAGACGCGCCTCAGTTTGTCTTTGAAATGGATGAGGAGACAGAGTCTAGAATTGTGACACTGAAGTGCACTGAGCTCGTTGATTTGGATGACTGGACGAACACCACACCAGGGTTTGACGTCCGACTTGCTTTCGGCGCCCAGGAGCTTACTATGAGAATAGACGCGAACACAGACTTGTTTGGCACACCCGCTCCTGTTGGTGTTTTTGGAGTTACTGGAATTGGAGGACAGCGCGACCCGAGTGCTCCTTTTGTAGATGGATACACGATTACCCCGCGCGCTCAATCAGACCTCACCTCACCGGTCAACGCAGACTTTATCGTTAACTCACCTTGGGACGGAAGCTTCGGATCGGTTGAAATTTTCAACCTCAGCACAGGAGCGGAAAGCTACTTGTGGAGCATGGGAGACGGGACGACTTACAATGAGACAACTCCTCTACACAGCTATAACGAAGCAGGAACATTTACGATTTTTCTAACAGCCTATAGTGAAACGGGAGAATGCAACTCTCAAACATCTTTTGAGGTGGTGTCTAACATCGTGAACGTTGAAGAGTTTGCGGGAATGATCCTAGACGCTTTCCCTAACCCAACTTCAAATGGTCTGACAATTTCGTCGAAACAAACAGCACTGTCCTACCAAATTTCAGATGCTCTAGGGCGAGTGGTAAAGACCGTGAGTGATATCAACAGCCATGTTTTTGAGGTAGACGCCAGCGATTTAAAAAACGGCGTGTACTTTGTAAGCGTGCAATCGAATCAGGGTGCCGGTCTTGTGAGGTTCGTGAAACACTAAGAATCAACGCCTCTTCGATTGAAACAGAGGCGTCCTTGTTTGCATCGTCATACATGGGGTTTTTGACTGCGAAACCAGGCTCACGGTCCTCTATAAAACCACCCCAATCTATTTTAGAGACCTCATTTACTTAGGTAACAAGACAAGGTCAGCCACAACCATAAAATGATCAGAAGCATTTACCGCATCTGCTGACTCCAGGTTATACTGAACCAATCTAGCCTCTGGGAGGTCAGAGGTTTGGAGAGAGTATGCTCGAAGCACCTCAACGACTGCATCAGAAACAACGATGTAATCTAATTTTCCGGGCATATATGAACCAGAGTCATTTCTCCAAGTATAGTCCATGGCCCGGTCTGTCAAACGGGCCACAACTTGGGTGAGGTCGGAACCATCCCAATCGGGAGAAAAATCACTTCCATACACATTGTTGTTAAAAATATCTCCTGTTTCAAGCGTGTTGATTGGTCCGGAAAGACCCACCATGTTTAAATCACCCCCATAAACAATTGGAGACCCCTCAGGAAGGTCGAGAACTCCGCCGGGCTCAATTGCATCCCTGAGAAAAGACATATAATCATCTGCTTGTTCCTGCCTTTGAGAATCTCCACCGCAGCACTTGAGATGTGAGCATGTAAACAAAGTAGGGACCCCCCAAATACCTTCTGTATTAATTAAAGCTGGCATCTGTCGGTTGATCGTTGGGAAAGTCGACACGATGGGAAAACGGCTGGCGATCATTAAATCGTAATCATCTTTTTCTACAAACCAACTTGCGCCTCCCTCTAAAGGAAGCCACATGTCTAGCAAGCCCACAACAAATGCAGGCGTATAGTCCTCCACCTCAGAAAAACCGATGATGTCGGGATTTGTGGCATCTAAAATTCTGTTGTACGAATCATAAACGCTCGTGTTGTCGAGCTCTCTTTTCACATTCCAAAATGCGACACGAACATCTGTGTTCGCTGCTCTTTCAAGAGGTGTTGGGGTTAAGAAAGAGTTGAAATCAGTCAAAGCATGTATTCCTCCGCCTTGAGGAATGCTTGAAGAAGCATCCCCTTCATAAAAAAGAAACTTCATGTCGCCATTGCCGAGATTGACAAGCGACCTGTCGAGGGCGATTTCAAATTCGAAAGCGCTGTATACAGGTGCTGCATGTACACCAACGTTATTTATTCCTAGCTCTGAAGACACTCCGTTGCTTGAAAACACAGTCACCGATCTTGAAGGGAAATCAAGAACCATCTCAGCCCCTAAACCGAGGTTAGAATAATTGCTTCCTGTAGCAGGGTCGTTGTCGAAGTCGATGACTAGACAAATAGAATTGGGAAGGGTGTTTTCATCTAAAGCGACCTCGCTTGTCGTTCGAATGTAAAAATACACCCAATCGACGTCGTGGGTAATTGCAACCCGATTCACATTTCCACCACTTTCAGAAGTCCAAGACTGTGCTGTGTTCCAGTCCTCGAATTTGTTGTCGAGAGTAATTTCTGATTGGGCTGAAAAAGAAGAGGCTAAGAGGCAAAATAAAAAGGCGGATGTTATCAATTTCATGACACTAAGTTACAAAAAAATCAGATGAGATGGAATCGCCAACAAGCCACATATTTTCGGGAATCCGATAGTATTCACCAGAATTACACGAGGTTTTTACCAAACCTCCAGACCGGGTCCACTTCTTCCAAGCCTCCAAGTTAACCGCAGCGGGATTTATGCCCCAACGCTTTTCTAGCTCTACAAAACTGATTCCCAAATCAGTTCTTAAACCCGTCATCAGAGATTCATTGCACCGGTCAAACCGGCTGAGTTTTTCAGAAGAGTCCGGAAGCACACCCTTCTCCACTTCAGAGATGTACTTTATGTTGTTGGAAATGACAGCGTAACGCAAGTCGCCTCGAAACCCATGGGCTCCTGGTCCCATTCCGACATATGGATCTCCAGACCAATAAGCAGAATTGTGCACAGCTCGCCCTTCTTTTCCAAGCGCCCAATTTGAAACTTCGTAATGAATAAATCCCGCTTTTTTTGCGGCAAAGCAGAGGAGTTTGTAATCTGCCTCTATTTTTTCATCGGGAGCCTCTTGTTCAATTCCCCTTGAAACGCGGTAACCCAAGACGGTTTTCGGTTCAACCGTAAGGGCATAGCAACTGATGTGATTTATCGGAAGAGTTAAAGCCAAATCAACGGTCTTCTTCCATTCGTTTTCTGACTGTGGCAAACCGTAGATCAGGTCGATTGAGATTTTAGAAAAACCCATTTGGTGCGCAAGCTTAACGGCGGCGATGGCTTCCGCTCCGCTGTGCTTCCGGTTCATCCACCTTAACTGTGTATCATCAAATGACTGTACCCCGATGCTTAGTCGGTTAAATCCAGCATCCAACCAACCTTGAAGAGATTCTTCATTGACATCTTCAGGATTCACCTCGATCGTAACCTCTTCAAAAAAACCCGCTTGGTTGGGTAAAAAACCGATTCTTGTGGCGTCCGTGATTTTTTTTAGGTCTTCTGATGACAAAACAGACGGTGTTCCCCCTCCGAAATACAATGTGTTAAAGCCACAATCCCCCCAAACCCCCTCATCTTTCCTCAGTGTAATTTCCTTTAAAAGAGCATTTACAAACTCCCCCGTTCTCTGAAGTGAGGTAGAGAAGTGGAAGTCACAATAGTGACATGCCGTGCGACAAAAAGGGATGTGTATGTAGATTCCGGGCATGAACGCAAGGTCGGGGCTAACTGCTTTATCTTCGCATCATGGCTAAGGAAATTCATTTTGAGGACAGAAACATCACAGTAGATTCTGAAATCTCTTCAGCAGGAGAGTGGACAAAAACATCGGAAGGTTGTTTTAGAGTCTTAATAGATGGAAACACACACATTGTTGAAGTCATTGATGGCCCAGATGAAAGCGGTGCGATGACCGTGAAGGTCGGCGGAGTGATGAGGGAGGTTACTGTTCTGGATGAACGCGCACTTCTCTTAGATAAAATGGGCATGAACACGACAGATACAGGTGCCGATTTACAATTATGCGCACCGATGCCGGGCAAGGTTTTAAGTGTTTTAGTTGAGGCGGGACAGGATGTTGAGGTGGGTGACTCTCTGCTTGTGCTTGAAGCGATGAAGATGGAGAACGTCATTAAGTCAGCCGTGAGAGGAACAATTGAAGATGTCAATGCTAAACCCGGATTCGCTGTTGAAAAGGGTGAGTTGCTTCTTGCTTTTAAGGGGTAAATGATTCCTTAACTTTCGGATATGCAAAATAGGCAAACGAAATCGTTGAGAAGCATGTATAAATTTCTTTCCATTGCAATTTTTATTGCGTTTTTACACGGAGGGTTCTGGGCGCAAACTTGCGACAACCCCGTCCCCATTTGCGGCAATACAATCACGCAAACGACAGAGTTTTCTCCATCAAGTTTTGTTGGGCAACCGATTGACTCTTGCCTTTCTGGAGACCAGCTCACAGTTCTTAAATTTCACACCACATATCTGAACTCAGAAGAAGGTGTGGACGTCTCAATTTCTGATCTAGAGTGCCAAGGTGCAGAGCTACATATTCTCGTTGTAGCATTTTCTTTGCTTGACCCATGCAACTCTTCTTTGTACACAGCTGTTTCAGAATGCGTAGCAACAACCCAAGATGTGATGTTCACAACAGAGCAGTTGTTCACAAACACCGATTACCTTGTTTTAATTTCCCACAACACAGGGATAGCGCAGGTTCCGTGCGCGTTTAATGTTGAAGTTTCAGGAGAACCATTAAGCATTGAGGCATGTTGTCCCTCCAACATTCAATTCCTTGAATCTGCTGACTTAGAGGTTGAAGGAGGTGATGGTGGTCTGGGCTATGTATGGTCTCCAGAAGAATACGTAGACAACCCATCGTCATACGCGGTGACAGCAACACCACCTTTCACCACTTCGTTTGTCGTAACAGGTTTTGTTGAGCAATGCGAATATTCAGATCAGGTTTTAGTTGTGGTGGGAACAGATGTAGATGTGCCTAACGCGTTTTCGCCTAACAGCGACGGTGTTAACGACAGATGGAAAATAACCGGCCTCCCTTCCTACACTCGATCATTGCTTACCCTCTATGACAGGTGGGGTCAAGAGGTTTTTAGGAGCATAGGATACCCTTTTGCTTGGGACGGGATGAATCGAGGAAGCGAAGTTCCAGCAGGAACCTATTTTTATGTGATCGATTTAAATGAGCCTGGAGTGGAGCTGGATCCCATTGTAGGAAATGTAGCGGTAATACGATGAAGAACATTCCAATCTACTTTTTTGCAATAGCGTCGGTTTTGCTTGTTTTTACCGAGGCGAGTGCCCAACAAATCCCTGTTCGTTCTAACTATTTAATGACTCCTTTTCAGGACCATGTTGCCTCTGCTGGAAACAAACCTTGTCTGGATATGAGAATGGGTTTTCGCAATCAATGGGTAGGTTTTGAAGGCGCTCCTTCCAATTCCTTTGCCAGCCTTTCGGGAAGAATTTCAGAAACCAATCAAAGCATTCACGGTGTGGGGGGAAGAATAGAAACTGACGAAGCTGGCCCGTGGGGCACGATATCTTTTTCTTTTGCTTATGCCTACAAACTACAAATGACGAACGGAGGGTGGTTTAGCTCTGGCTTGTCGGTGGGTCTGGCTCAGCACAGATTAAACATAGGAAGCTTAAGTTTCCCGGATTTTGAAGCAGCCTATGACCCCGCGGTCACCTCCTCTACACAGTTCTTGTTTCCGACGATTGATGCTGGAGTTTGGTATGAAGACAAGCATAGCTTTGTAGGAATTACAATTGTTAACGCTACGGCTGCGGTGCTTTCAGAAATGACGTTAGGCACAAGCACATCACGTCACCTGGTAACGACTGTTGGCAGCTCGATTGACCTCGACGGACGGTTTATGTTTAAACCCTCGGTACAAACCCGAATGGCGTCAGGCCTTCCGGTATCTTTAGATGCAACAGCACTTCTCTCCTACGACAACCAGATTTCTATAGGTGTAGGGTATCGAAACCAAACAGCGCTTGTCGGGCATCTTCAGCTTGCGCTCATGGACTATATCACTGTCGGATATGCTTATGACTTCGGAATTTCAGAGATCAGAACAGCGGCTGCAATTTCACATGAAGTAACCATTGCTATAAGCGCGTGTGACAAACGCTCTAAGAGAGCCCAAAACTGCTCTGCCTACGATTAACTCCGATGCAAGCCCAATCAAAAAAACGATGGAAAAGAACTCTGCTGGCTTCGGCAGCAGTCATTGTGGGCGCTACCCTATGGTATGCTAACTCTCTCACCAAGAGGGTAAAGGTTGAGGAAAGAGCGAAAGTCAAGGTCTGGTCAGAAGCCATTATACAAAGGAGTCACCTTGTCGACTACACGGAGCAATTGTTTGTTCAGCTGGAGGCGGATGAACGCAAGAAAGCAGATCGGTTGGCCGATGCGTACCGGATTATTGACAGTCCACCAAGAGGGATGGACCTCACGTTTGTTACGGACTACTTGTGGTCCAACACGACAGTCCCAGTTCTTATCTATGACGACTCTGGCAGGAAACTCTACGACATAAACTTAGAAGCAGGCCTGACGAATTTCGACAGTTTGCGAGAAGAAATGTCCTCTCGATTTAACCCAATTCGCTTCGAGGAAGTAGGCCAAACTGTTTATTACGACGAAAGCCTTCGACTTAAAGAATTGAAAAGAGCGATGGCAGACCTCATTTCTTCGTTTGTCTCAGAGACGATTTTAAACAGCGCGTCAGTTCCCGTTATTATGACGGACTCACTCAGACAGAATGTGATTCACTCAAAGGGCGTTTCCCAAGATGAATTGAACAGCGCAGAATCCCTTCAGGCGATTCTTCTTAGAATGTCTGATTCGAATAACCCCATTAAGGTTTATCTCCCAGGTGAAGGAGCTCGACTCATCTTTTTTGAAGACAGCGTTATACTCACCTCCATGAGGTACTATCCGTTGGTCCAGCTTATTTTAATAGCGGCGTTTTTGCTTACGGCTTACTTGGTTTTTAGCAGTTCGAGAAAGGCAGAGCAGAATCGTGTTTGGGTAGGAATGGCTAAGGAGACGGCACATCAGCTAGGCACTCCGCTAAGCTCATTAATGGCTTGGGTGGGTCTGTTAAAGGAGTCGAAGGAAGTCGATCAGTCGATGCTTGTGGAGATGGAGAAAGACGTACAGCGTCTCCATGTTGTCACAGATAGGTTTAGCAAAATAGGCTCTCAACCCAAGCTTACTTCAGGTGACATCGGACAATCGATTTTACACACGCTATCTTATATGCGACCCAGGATAAGTAAAAAAGTTGAGATTCACCTAACGGGCCTCGAGGAGAAAGTTCCGATCATCGCGCTCTTTAACCCCTCTTTGTTTAGCTGGGTTTTAGAAAACTTACTCAGAAACGCTGTTGACGCTATGGAGGGCAGGGGTGAGATACATGTCCAGGTGAGTCCTGTGGAAAAAGGGGTGATGATTGACATTTCAGACAATGGAAAGGGCATTTCCAGACAAGACATTAGAAGCGTATTTTCTCCCGGATTTACAACAAAAAAGAGGGGCTGGGGGCTGGGTCTTTCGCTTGTAAAAAGAATCATAGAAGAATACCACGGAGGCAAAATCTCAGTATTAAAATCTGAGGTGGGAGTGGGCACGACATTTCGGATAAATATCTCAGCGTAAAAGTGAAAAAAACGATAGCGGTTATTGGAACAGGGCGCTCGGGCACGAACTTTTTTGCGGCAGTTCTTTCGGAGCTAGGCAAAGATGTTCAGCATGAGAAGTTTGGGGCTGACGGAATTGCTTCTTGGTGCCTTGTGGCTGATTGTGACCAAGCTGTATATGGTCCCGGTGGAAACATGATCACCTCAGACTTTGCGATCGGACACCAGCTACGTGACCCTTTAAAAACCATAGGCTCTCTCACGACATTTAACAAGGCTAGTTGGAGATACATCACAGAGAACACCTCTGTTGCCATGCCTCGAAAAATGATGCACAGAGCCATGAGACATTGGTTAGACTGGAATGTCAGGGCAGGGGAGAAGGCTAGCTATACTTGGTGGTTAGAGAGCCTCAAAGAAGAAGCTCCCGCTGTTTTAGAATCCCTCGACTGGGGGGTTTCAAATGAAGAATGGCGCGCTGCATATGCAAAGGCACGCCATGGAGCAAATACAGGCTCAGACAGGTCTGTGAACAGCATCTTCAACGCTAAAGTGGGCCCCATTACACAATGGAGAAGGTACAAGCACACAAACAGATCTAACCCAGTAAGCTGGGATGAGTTAAGAGCCATAGACGCTGTTCTGGCAGAGGAGATCTTTCAATATGCGAGCTCCATGAATCCTCCCCATTCTTTAACATCGTGAGGGTTTCGCTTTTACGAAAAATCCTCCCTGACTTTTTGCGAGTTCCGGTGGTCATCCTCCTTCGAAAAACAGGCATCTCAACTTGGTTCCAGAATCAACTTTACGCACACGAAGCCTCTGCTCTAAAGAAAAACTTTACAGCCACACTTCCTTCTGTTTCCACCTCTAAAATGAAGGTCCTGATTGTCTGCGCACACTACAACCACACTGAGTTTCTTCCGGGGTGTGTTTCCAGCATTTTAGAGCAAACCCATACAAATTGGCACCTCATCATTGCTGACGACGCCTCCACCGACGCCTCCACGAATGCGGTGCTGCGTGATCAATCTAACCGTGACACCAGGATAGACGGTATCACACTTCAGGAAAACTCAGGAGCCTACGTAGCTCGCAACACAGGCGTTCGTGCATCACAGAAATCAGATTGGACCCATGTGACGTTTATCGACCCTGACGATGTGGCCAACCCAACCTGGCTTCAGCACTCTTTGGACGTTCTCGCAGGAAGAGAAGGCTCCGTTCGTCCATACATCAGACGTTTCGACACCGCTTTACAGAAACCTTTGCAAGCATACTTTGGGCACTGTCCCACACTTCATTCCCGCTTCGCTTGGGAACGCGCGGGTGGCTTTTTATCTCTTCGCAGGTCTGGAGACTCTGAGCTAACCCTCAGGATGTCGCATCTTTCAAAAGATGGACTTACCGTAAATGTAAAAAGCTTTGAAGAGTCGATCAAGTGCAGACATATCCCAGGCAGCGCAACCCACCAAGACCTCACGTCTAGGAAGTTGATGCTCGAAAACAGAGACGATGAATTGCAGAAAATGAGCCCTTCGGAAATGAAAATCAACTCTCCGGCAATTACAAGCTTTAAAAAATGTAGCGAATAGCCTTCGCTACATTACTTTTGCTGTCACCATTTGCCCGAATGGCGGAACTGGTAGACGCG
>DDJR01000108.1 GCA_002339135.1 Flavobacteriales bacterium UBA2619
GAGTCATGACAACTCTAACCTCAGCTCCTCGTTTAATCAGCTCTCTAGCAAGTACAGCTGATTTATAAGCGGCTATACTGCCAGTAATGCCAAGCAATATACGGCGACCCAGAAGTGCTTTTGGTTGGTTCTGGGTTTCCGGTTGTCCGGTCATCTTATTCGTTATTGCGCTTCAGACTTATCGTCAGTGTTCTTCTCCTCAACCTTCTCCTCAACCTTTTCTTCGCTTTTGTCTGAAGATGCAGCCTCGACAGCTGGCTTTGATTCAGCTGACTCAAATTTCACATCTTCCTCAGTCTCTTTTTGAGCAAAGTAGATTTGTGAGTCTTCTAATTCCTTAACAGCAATGCTGTGGGGTTTTGGAAGACGTTCGTAGAACTTTGAAATTTCAATTTGTTCACGGTTTTCAAACACCTCTTCTAGTGAATCGTTGGGAATCACAAACTCATCCATTTTTTCAGCAAGTTCTTTTTTTAGATCTTGAGAAAGCTGGTTGCTTCTTTTAGAAAGAACCACAATCGATTCGAAAATGTTGCCAGTTCCTAAATCTTCGATTGCTTTTGTGTCGCGAGTTATTGTAGTTCGCTCTGCTTTTACGTTCTTAAAGTTCATGTTCTAGTTCGTTCTAGTTTTCTTCGGATTCCAATGTTTCCACGGCTTTCACACATGATTCATAGATGCTCTGTGCATCAGGAAGGTATAAACTGCCAGGAAATCGGGTTGCAAAGGTATGAAAAGCTTGCGTAGCATCGTTAAAACGTTCAAGTTTCCTTCGATTTGTACTTTGAGTGGCGTATTGGTAGTGGCTGTCGAGAATCAGAAAATGAAGGTCTTCCCGATATGGAGAGTCTGGATAATCTTTAAGAGCGTTCTGCATTGCAATGGTTGCGCTTTTAAATTGTCCCGTTTTATGATAGATGGCAGCTGACTCAAATGACTTGCGTTCAAGCTTTGATCTGAGGTCTTCGATCATTGTTTGGCTAATTTCTCTGTAGGAGGACGATGGATGTCTGTCCATGAAGAGTTGCAATTCTTGGATGGCCAATCTGGTTTCAGTTTGATCTAATGACCAATTGGGAGAGAGGAGGTAGCTGCAATTTGCAGATTTAAACTCAGCTTCCTCAACGAGATTGCTGTTGGGAAATGTCTTTGCGTATGTACTGAAGTGGTAACGTGCCAGGTAGTAGTCATTGACGCAATAATGCGCAGTTGCATTCTTGTAATGAACTTCTTGTGCTCTTTCGGTGCCTCTAGTAAGCCCCGCGAGCTCAGCGAGAATAGGAAGAGCTTTGAAGCAAGATCCAGAGTCTAGTGCCGCCTGTGCATACTCCCATTTGAGCTCCGCATCTGTACTCTTTAAGATCTTACTGTATTCGGTGCAGCTACTTAAGACTGCTAGAGTAGTCGCTATAAGTACAATTATAAATGAATATTTATTCATGATGGCGAAGGTAGTCAGACAGTTCACAATTTGCGAATCATATTTGTGAAAAAAAATGTGTTAAAAGGTGCCGTCTATTCAGTAAATTTGCAAGTGGAATTTCAAGGTTAAACTAAAACTATTACGTTTGGATATTTTTGATCGCATTCGCAACGACCGAGGACCACTCGGCAAACACGCTCGCGAGAGCCACGGTTATTTTACTTTCCCGAAGTTAGAAGGTGAAATTTCCAATCACATGACTTTTCGAGGAAAGGAAGTGCTTGTTTGGTCAATCAACAACTACTTGGGATTGTCTAACCACCCGGAAGTTCGCAAAGTAGATGCTGAAGCGTCAGCCCAGTGGGGCATGGGTTACCCAATGGGTGCGCGTATGATGTCAGGCCAAACATCAGAACATGAAGCTCTTGAGCGCGAACTTTCTGATTTCATGTTGAAGCAAGATACTTTTCTGCTCAACTTTGGATACCAAGGTTGCCAGTCGGCGATTGAGGCTCTCGTCAACAGACATGATGTCATTGTTTACGATTCAGAGTCGCATGCCTGCATGGTTGATGGCGTTCGTCTTCACCAGGGTAAGAGATATGTTTTCCAGCACAACGATATGGAGAACTTTAAAAAGCAGCTAGATCGTGCACGAAAACTCACACAAGCTTCAGGCGGTGGAATTCTTGTCGTCACAGAAGGTGTATTCGGGATGGCTGGAGACCAAGGAAAATTAGCTGAAATCTGTGAATTTAAGGAAGAGTATGGGTTTCGCCTTTTTGTAGATGACGCCCATGGATTCGGAACAGTTGGTGAGAATGGCCGTGGAGCAGGAGACGAGCAGGGTTGTCATGATCAAATCGATGTTTATTTTGGGACGTTCGCAAAAGCGATGGCCACCATTGGTGCTTTTGTTTCTGGTGACGAAGATGTTATCGATTTCTTACGTTACAACATGCGTTCACAGACTTTTGCAAAATCTTTACCTATGCCTATCGTTGTGGGTGCACGCAAACGACTTCAAATGCTCCGTGACTCTTCTCAATACAAAGACAAGCTTTGGGAAATTGCGACATCACTTCAATCCGGTCTGCGTGCTGAAGGCTTTAACTTGGGACTTACGAACTCTTGTGTTACGCCTGTGTTCCTTCAAGGAGGATTGGGCGAGGCTACAAATCTCACCGTTGATCTTCGTGAGAACCATGGGATTTTCTGTTCCATCGTTGTCTACCCAGTTGTTCCTAAAGACACCATTATGCTGCGTCTTATCCCAACAGCTGTTCACACTCAAGAGGATGTTGATTATACAATTAAGACATTCTCTAACGTGAAAGCTCGTTTAGAAGCTGGAGAATACAAGAGCGAGAAGATCGCTTCTTGGAGTTAATCAACAAGGAAGCTACGTGCGCGTTTTTCTTGAGCTATCGTATGACGGAACCAAATACCATGG
>DDJR01000017.1 GCA_002339135.1 Flavobacteriales bacterium UBA2619
GGCTTCGCAAGCTTCTTCAAATCCGCATCCCCTATAAAACCCATTCTCCATGCAACTTCTTCGATGCTTCCAATTTTAAGACCTTGCCTTTGTTCTATTACTTGAACATATTGAGATGCTGCGTGGAGACTCTCGTGGGTTCCGGTATCTAGCCAAGCCATGCTTCTGTCAAGCTTACTGACTTGAAGTTTTCCTCGATCTAAATACGCTTTGTTTACATCCGTAATCTCATACTCTCCTCGTGCGCTTGGCTTTAGATTTTTCGCAATTTCTACGACATTGTTGTCGTAAAAATACAAGCCCGGAATCGCAAAGTTTGACTTGGGATTGTCTGGCTTCTCTTCTAAGCTTATCGCAAGGCCATTCTCATCGAAGTCTACCACCCCGTACCTCTCTGGGTCTCGGACATAATATGCGTAGATAAGTGCACCATCGGTTAAAACATGGGCGCGCATTTGGCGTCCAAAATTATCTCCATGAAAAATATTGTCTCCTAAAACCAAAGCAACATTGCTGTCACCAATAAATGTCTCGCCTATCACAAATGCCTGAGCAAGCCCATTGGGAACTTCTTGAACAGCGTACTCAAAAGAACAGCCCAATTGAGATCCGTCGCCTAAAAGCTTTTGAAAAGCTTCAGAATCTTCAGGTGTCGTAATGATTAATATCTCTCTGATGCCTGCTAACATCAGTGTTGAAATAGGATAGTATATCATCGGTTTGTCGAAGACAGGCATGAGCTGTTTACTCACCGCTTTCGTAAGTGGCCAAAGTCGAGTCCCACTACCTCCTGCTAAAACTATCCCTTTCATGAGTCTAATTTACGGCGTTTTACTAAATCTTCGTGCGACTCCTCCCCTTTACCAGGTGCAAGACCTGCTTGAACCTTTAATTCCTCTAGTTCTATATCGTCTTCCTCATCGATTAATTCCATCAAAGGCTCTTTAAAAGCTTTCGTTGTAATGTATTGTTCAAAACTAAGAAGCAAGGACGGAAGGAGCAGCAGATTTGCAAACATGGCTACGAAAAGTGTAACACTTACTAGGATTCCAAGCGATCGTGTGCCATCAAACTCAGACATCGAGAACATCATAAATCCACTAAACAAGACAATAGAGGTGTACATCATGCTGACTCCCGTTTCTTCAACGGCGAGGATGACCGCCCTTTTAATATTCCAATCTAAGCGAGTGAGTTCTTGTCTGTATTTCGCCAGGAAATGAATGGTGTCATCGACTGAAATCCCAAAGGCGATTGAGAACACGAGAATGGTAGATGGTTTTATGGGGATACCGGTCCAACCCATCACGCCTGCAGTAAACAGCAGTGGCATGATATTCGGAAGCAGAGCGATAAAGACCATGCGAACCGAGCTAAATAGCAGGGCCATTACAAGCGCTATCACGAGAATTGCCAGCGAAATGCTGATCGTCAGGTTGTTGACGAGATAGTGTGTTCCTTCCAAGAAAACGATACTTGTCCCAGTCAAGGTCACTTCGTACTGAGATCTGGGGAATATCGAATCAATGCGTGGACGTAAATTGTCGATCAAGGCGTCCATTTCTAGAGTTCCGATATCAGCCATTTGGGCAGAAATACGCGTTATGGTCTTTGAGGAATCTAAAAAGTTTCTGGAAACGCTTGAGGCATTTTCGTTGCCTTGTGCTTTTTCCTCCGTTCTGCGAGTGTATGAGCGCAACATCATTTTCTCTCTTCCAGAAATAGGAAGTCTATAACCGGACCGCTTGCCGTTATTTAAAGCCTGCATTGCGAATTTTGTGGCATCTACAGCAGACATGCTTCTACTGAACTCAGGATATTGAGCAAGCAAACTTTGCATCCGCTCGATCTTCTTCAGATTTGCAAGCGACAAGGCCTCTCCCTCTTCACCAGAATCAATCAGCATTTCAAAAGGCATGACCCCATTAAAATTCTCCTCCATCCACGCCAAATCAGTCAAGACTCTGTCTTTATCTGGGAGGTCATCGACAATGTTTCCCGTAGTCTTCATCTGCACCAGGCCTGAAATAGAAAGACCTAAAACGGCAACAGTGACCAAATAGACAAGTTGACGTCTGTCTTGAACGAGGTGGACAAATACCTGGACGACTTTGAAAACCCACTTGCGATCTAAGTGGGAAGTTTGGCGGTCAGCAGGTGGAGGAAGAAGCGTAAAAAGAGTGGGAATAAGCGTGATCGAAATAACGAAAACTGCCAAGATGTTAATGGCAGCAATCGATCCGAAATGCTTTAAAATAGCACTTTCTGTGAACATGAAGGTTGCAAACCCCATTGCCGTCGTGATGTTGGTCAAAAGTGTCGCATTCCCCACTTTGGTAATCATTCTTTGCAATGCCATGGCTTTGTTGCCGTGCTTCCTGTATTCAGCGTGGTACTTATTTACCAGGTAGATGCAATTTGGAACTCCTATAACGATAATTAAAGGAGGGATAAGAGACATCAGAAGCGTAATTGGAAAGTCAAACAATGCAATCGAGGCTGTCGCCCAAACAACACCAATCATCACCACGCTTAAGCACACCAAAGCAGTAACAAAGTTTCTGAAGAAAAGCAACAACAACAAAAACGTGACCAACAGTGCCGCAGCGATAAACCACCCGATTTCTCCTTTGACTTTATTCGTCATTTGGGTTCTGACAAAGGGGAGTCCACTCATGTAGACTTTCATTCCCGTTTCATCGCTCCACTTGTCAGCAAGGGCCGTGATGTCCTCAACTACAGTACCTCGGTTTTCTGAGTTAAACAGAGATGGGTCAATAAAAACCATCATCAGTGTCGCATCGGACTTGTTCGAGAAAAGAACGCCGTCATAGAATGGCAAACTTCTTGCCTTGGCGTATATTTCATCTACTCTTTCTTGACTTAAAGCTGGACCTCCTCTGGTTAAATCAGCTGCGATAGGAACCAACATGAAAGTTGCATCAGAAGTGTCTTTTTCAACCGTAAAGGCTTGAGTGACGCTAAAAACCGAATCAATGATTTGGGTCTCTATTCCGTCAACCAAGACTCTGACATCACGGATATCCTCCGCAAGATTATACCAACTCTGGAAGCCCTTTGCATCATAAATTTTGGAGTCGTCAACCCCGAGAACGAGTAGGTTGCCCTCAGCCCCGAAATGCTCTAGAAACCGAACGTGGTCGATGTAGGTCGAATCATCCTCTGGCAGCACCCCCCCGAACTTATATACAAGTCTAAGTTTGGGTATGTAAGTCCCCATGAAAAACGTCATACCACCAAGCGCAATCAGCACAACAAAACGGTAGCGCAATAAAATTGAAGCGATTTTTGACCACATATGCCCGGCAAAGAAACGACAGAGCGGGCAAGAGTTGGCTACCTTTGTCACCTAATTGCATCAAATTTTGCAACTGTTATGGAAACCTACGACGTAATCGTTATCGGAAGTGGACCTGGAGGCTATGTAGCAGCCATTCGATCTGCTCAACTTGGCAACAAAACTGCACTTATAGAAAAGTACGCTACATTGGGCGGAACATGCCTCAATGTAGGCTGCATACCATCTAAAACTCTTCTCGACAGCTCTGAACATTATCACCAAGCGAAGGAACAATTCCCCGCACATGGAATAAAAGTCGGTGCGTTGTCTCTCGATTTTCCTCAAATGATCCATCGAAAAAATGAAGTTGTCGGTGCTACGACTTCGGGGATAGACTTTCTGATGAAAAAGAACAACATTGATGTGCACCAAGGCCTAGGTGCATTCGTCGATGCAAACACCATTTCTGTAACTCCATCAAAAAAAGATTCCTATCATCTTGCCGCGAAAAACATCATTGTTGCAACAGGATCTAAGCCTGGTTCACTCCCTTTTATCAAAATTGACAAAAAGCGCATAGTCACGTCTACTGAGGCCCTTTCTTTTGCCAAACTCCCCAAATCTCTCATTGTAATTGGTGGAGGTGTGATCGGACTCGAGCTCGGTTCAGTTTATGCTCGGCTCGGCACAGAAGTCACGGTCATTGAATACATGGAGGCTTTAATTCCTAACATGGACAGAGCTCTTGGCAAAGATTTACTTAGGTCATTAAAAAAACTCGGAATCAAGTTTCATCTCAATACAGGAGTAAAAGAAGTGAAAGCTGCAGGTCGAAGCGTCACAGTAAAAGCAGACAACAAAAAGGGAGAAGAACTGACATTTAAAGCAGAGTACTGCCTTGTAAGTGTAGGACGTAAGCCGTTTACTGAAGGGCTCAACCTCCAGGCTGCAGGTATCAATACAGACGACCGCGGAATGATTCCTGTAGATGCACATCTTCGCACATCGCAACCCCATATTTACGCGATAGGTGACGTCATTAAAGGAGCAATGCTAGCGCATAAAGCAGAAGAAGAAGGTGTCTTTGTTGCAGAAACAATCAACGGTGAAAACCCACACATAGACTACAACCTGATCCCTGGTGTTGTATACACATGGCCTGAAGTTGCATCCGTGGGACGTTCCGAGGAGCAGTTAAAAGCTGATAAAGTGAATTACAAGGTCGGCGCTTTTCCATTTAAAGCCAGTGGCAGAGCTCGTGCAAGCATGGATACTGACGGTCAGGTTAAAGTCCTAGCTCATGCAGATACCGACGAAATTTTAGGAGTACATATGATCGGTCCTCGGGCAGCGGACATGATCGCTGAGGCTGTCGTTGCCATGGAGTTCCGCGCTTCTGCAGAAGACATTTCAAGAATAAGTCACGCCCACCCTACTTTTACTGAAGCTCTTAAGGAAGCTGCGCTTGCTGCTACTGGAGATCGAGCGTTACACATTTAAAGAATTATTTCCAAGTGCACGTTCCTGATTTAAGTTCCATCTGTGAAAGTGAATCGCATGTTGTCCTGCTTTTTGACCAAACTCCCAACTCTTTTTGCTACTTAGGTCTTGGATCAAAGCGTGAACTTAGATTTGAAAAACCTGAGCCCGGGATACTAGAAGCTCTGGAGGCGTTTAGTCAGCGAGGAAGTTCTTGGACTTTTGGCTGGCTTGGTTATGATCTAAAAAACACAATCGAGAATCTCGAAACCCACAAGCCAAATACGCTTGGCCACCCCGTATTGGCCTGGTGGGAACCTGAAATATTGATTCGTTTTTCAGATGTGTCTATCGATATTTTGCGTGGCAACAAAAGTGACCCTCGAACAACCGAAGCTGTTGAAGCAATCAAAAGAAAGGGCCAGCTTAAAGAAGGGCCGGGTGGTGAATTGTCTTGGTCCTGGTGCAAAACTGATTACATCAAAGCATTCGACCAGGTTCAACAACTCATTCAACAGGGTGACGTCTATGAACTCAACCTTTGCATGCCACTCAAGGGCAAGGCCGATTCGAAAGACAGCTGGCCACTCTTTCACAGACTTCAACGATTAACACAAGCACCCTTCAGTGCCTACTTGCAGTTTGGAGAGTATCGGATTATGAGCGGAAGCCCAGAACGGTTTTTACAAAAGGAAGGGGGACGAATCATCTCCCAACCTATAAAAGGGACTGTTCGAAGAGGCTGCACAGCAGAGGAAGATACAGCTCTCGCTCTCGCTCTAAAGAGCAGCGAAAAAGAACGTGCAGAAAACATTATGATTGTCGATTTGGTCCGCAACGATCTAAGTCGCGTCGCAGAAAAAACGACTGTAGCAGTCACAGAGCTTTGCAAAGTCTATTCTTACGAAACAGTACACCAAATGGTCTCGACCATCGAATGCCGTCTATCCCCTGGAAAACAACTTTCTGACATCCTTCACGCAACGTTCCCCATGGGATCAATGACTGGTGCTCCTAAAGTTGCTGCGATGAAACACATCGACCAAATAGAAGTTGAAGGACGTGGCATCTATTCCGGATCTGTGGGCTACATCTCACCCTCGGGAGATTTCGATTTTAACGTTCTGATTCGCTCGCTTTTTCACAATGCTAAGACTGAGGACCTGATGTCAAATGTCGGAGGAGCAATCACATCATTGAGTGATGCTGAACAAGAATACGAAGAATGCCAGCTTAAAGCGGAAGCGATATTTACAACAATCAAAAAGTAATTTTCATGCAAATCCTATTTGAAACTGAAGTTCATCTCTTGCGCATAGTTTTGTAAATTCGAAAGGAAATAGCAAGAGTCAACATGAACCCACAACACAAATACAAACACCGATTTAAAAACGATCTGTCAGGATGCGGCGTTACCGAAGGTGAGCTTTTAATTGTAGCATGCAGTGGCGGTGTTGACTCGATGTGTCTAATGAACGCAGTCTTAAAAGTGGGTGCTCGATTTGAAGTCGCACACGTCAATTTTAAGCTGCGGGGCGAGGACAGTGAATTGGACTCTGCCAGCGTAAAGAAATGGTGTGAAGAAAAAGATGTCGTGTGCCACGTGAAGCATTTGCCAGCCGATGAAGAAGCCTTGCGCAAAGGCGATG
>DDJR01000096.1 GCA_002339135.1 Flavobacteriales bacterium UBA2619
GTGAAGTTTTATACTTCTACGAGTCTGGTGAATTGATGTCTAAACTTGTTTACCCACACTTAGACTCATCAACAAATTCTGTTGAATTAATCTCAGCAATACATTATCGAGAAAACTCTTCAGTACAAGCTTCTGGGTTTTACATTTCTACTGAAGACCAAGAAGAACCTCAAAGAGAAGGAAGTTGGGGGTTTTACAACGACGGATCGAAACAAGTAAAAATGGAAACATACACCTCTGGTTTCCTTGATGGGCCTTATTGGGTCAAGAGTAAAAAAGGCCAAATGGTCGAAAAGGGTGAGTACGCAAAAGACGAATTACAAGGTGAAAAAACAACCTACTTTGACAACGGAATTGTCAAACAAAAAATCAATTACATTAACGGTCAATTAGAAGGAAGTTTTGCTGTTAATTATAGCAATGGTTATCCCAAAATAGAAGGTGATTATTTCGAGGGGTTAGAAAATGGCAGTTGGAAAACCTTCACTGAAAAAGGTGAGTTAGAACTTTTAATTCAATACAGTCAAGGCAATCGAATCAAAGAAATTCGTGTAAACGGAACATTTGAAGAAACATATGCTGACGGCAGATCGAAGAGTGAATATACCTATCGAAATAAATTAATGGATGGACCATTTCGGGTGTGGTATAACCAGGGAGAATATGTCCTCGAAGATTTTACAGATTCTGAAACGAATGAAGTCTTGCAACGTCAAGTATTAAAAGGAACTCAAGTTTCCAGTGAAGGAGATTATTTCGAGGGCAAGTTAGATGGTCCTGTTTTTTTCTACAGCAAAGCTGGAGAACTTGAAAAAACCCTCAACTACAGAGAAGGTGAATTAATCCGTCTCGATTAATATCCGTACTTTTCTTTCCAAAGTGACTGAAGATGGATTCGAATCGATTTCTCACGGGGGTTGTTTCCTGGCTCGTACATCTTTCGTCCTTCAAGGCCATGAGGCATGCACTCTTGGCGGCTGTGCCCTTCAGGAGAATCGTGGTCGTAAGCATATCCCTCTCCATAACCCAACTTTGACATGAGTGAGGTTGGTGCGTTTCGCAGGTGAAGAGGGACAGGCAAGTCGCCCGTTTCCTTCACCAAAGATTGAGCTTCCTTGATCGCCATGTATGAAGCGTTGCTTTTTGCACTGGAAGCAAGATAAACTACACATTGTGAGAGCAAAATACTTGACTCCGGCATCCCTATGCGTTCTACAGCTTGAAATGTTGACGTAGCCAGCACTAAAGCTGTGGGGTTTGCATTGCCAATATCTTCCGAAGCACTTATCAGTAATCTTCTAGCGATAAATTTCACATCCTCTCCCCCTTCTAACATTCTAGCGAGATAGTAAATGGCGGCATTCGGGTCACTGGCTCTGATGCTTTTAATAAATGCACTCACAATATCATAATGAGCTTCTCCAGCTTTATCATAACCTGTGTCAGCAGAACCTATCAAGTCTTTAACTGCTTTGTTTGTGACACTTACAGCACCGGAAGGCACACTTTGGACAACCATCTCGAGAACATTAAGCATGCGGCGCGCATCTCCCCCACTTGCTCTCATCAAAGCATCAGTCTCAACAACATGAATCTCTCGCGAGGCCAGCATGACATCTTCAGCTATCGCTTGAGAAATTAATGATTCAAGCTCTTCTAAAGTTAGATGTTCAAGAACATAAATTTGACAACGAGACCTCAAAGCTGGAATCACTTCAAAAGAAGGATTCTCTGTAGTCGCACCGATTAAAGTAACCCAACCTTGCTCCACAGCTCCAAGCAAACTGTCCTGCTGAGATTTAGAAAACCGATGAATTTCATCAATAAAAAGAATCGCTCTTCCAGAAAACATGCCACCACTTTTTGCCCTTGCAATCACATCTCTCACTTCTTTTACTCCACTGTTGATTGCAGAAAGTTGATGAAATGGCAACTTCACACTATCTGCTAAGATCCTAGCCAGGGTAGTTTTACCTACACCAGGTGGACCCCAAAGAATCATCGATGGCAAATTTCCAGATTCTGCTGCTTTTCGCAAAACAGCGTCGGGACCAACGAGATGTGTTTGACCCAAATAATGCTCTAGAGTTTTAGGGCGCATCCTCTCGGCAAGCGGCTTCCCATCCGTATGTAAATTACTTTGATTCAAGAATCTAATTTACATTCAAAACGCCTTTGCTGGACAACCATTTCTGCAGGACGATTGTGTTTCCATCTTTTGTGAGACCAAAGCCAATCAGCTGGTGCATCTTTTATTTCTCTTTCCAACTCTCCCAAACATCGGTCAATTATTTCTCCTTTATCAGACTCAACTGCATGTTCCTTTACCAGCCTGAAATCAACATCGTACCTTCCTCTGCCTACTCGTTTAACAGCACCGTATACTACAGCTGCATTGTACTCTTTCGCCCATTTTTCCATTCCAAAATAAACAGCGGTTTCAACACCTAAAAACTTCGTCCACCAAGATTTATATGGGTTGGATGGACTCTGGTCAAACCCAAACCCGATTGCAATGTGTGAATTTTCATGACTGGCAATGTGATCATCCATCCACTTTTTACTTTCAGAAATTTCAACCATCTTCAGGCCCAATCTTTCCCTAGAGATCTTCATTTCCTCATTGATCATGGGATCACTTAATTTTTTATAAAGAGCCATTGTCTCAAACGGAATCTTCTGCGAAAAAGTCATTGCATACATCTCCCAGTTGGCCATATGTCCTCCCGCCAAAATCACAACTCTTCGTTCAGCATAAAGTCGATTCATTAATTGCAATCCACTTCTAGAATAAGTTACTCTGTCCGTGATTTCCTGATCAGAAGCTGAAAACATCTTCATCGACTCAAAAGAAATATCGCAAAAGTTTGTATAAAAATCCTTCGACAATCTTGGGGCCATTCCCTGTCCTAAAACCCGTGTTATGTTATCGGTCACAATCTTTTTTCTGTAACCTCCAAGAGATGACATCACAGAGGCTAGAATAGAAGACTCAATATGAAGAAGCCACCAAGGTTGTCTGCCAAAACTCTTTATTGCGAACAACAACAATCGAGATTTCAAATTCCACATATTAATTGTTTTCAATAACAAGGCCATCGAATCCAACGAAGACTCCCTCTGGCAATTCACAAGCTAAATCTTCATGTTTACCTATGAAGTGACTCAAATGCGTGAGGTATGTCGCTACAGGGTTAATTCTTTCAACGACACTAAGAACTTCGTCTAAAGTAAAGTGACTGGGATGACGTTTCTTACGAAGAGCACTGATGACTAAAACCTTCACGCCCACCATTTTCTCAAAAGTTGAGTCCGGAATATAATTTACATCTGTAACATATGCAAAATCTCCTACCCTAAAGCCCATCACCTTTATTTTACCATGCATCACGGGCAACAAAACGACATCTATACCACCAACTGTAATGCCGATGTTTTCTTCGAGTTCACCCAGTTGATTGATCAAAATCTTGGGCAAACCGCCATGCTTTGATTCTCCAAATGCGTAATGAAAGTCTCTTTTTAAAGCACTTTCAACGTCATGACTAGCCCAGACCTGCATGGCCAAACCATTAATTTGGTTGAACGCCCTCACATCATCCAGTCCAGCAACATGGTCTTTGTGTTCATGAGTGAATAAAATCGCATCCAAACTTTCAACTCCAGCACGTAACATCTGAGTTCTGAAGTCCGGTCCAGTATCAACAACAACATTGACCCCATTTACTTCAATAAAGACTGAAGATCTTAACCTCTTGTCTCGGTGATCCTCACTCAAGCAAACGTTACACTTGCAGCCAATTACTGGAACACCTTGAGAAGTTCCAGTACCCAAAAGAGTAACTTTCATCAATGGATACCCCAAATCATGTTGCTTAATTACATTCACCATGCAAAGGTATCCTTACCTTTGCTAACGTGGACTCAGAACGTGTAATATTATCAGCCAAGCAAAAAGCGCTTAGAATAAATCTAAACCAAGATTTATATGGGACATTTGCTGAAATCGGAGCAGGTCAAGAAGTTGTACGCCAGTTCTTTAGAGCTGGAGGTGCTTCTGGGACAATTGCAAAAGCAATTAGTGCTTATGACAAAGATTTCTCTGACGCAATTTATGGTGAAGAGAAAAATGAACGTTACGTTTGTAGAGCTAGGTTGGAAAAAATGCTCCAACATGAGTATCAATTAATTGAAGAAAGACTCAAAAGAGAACACCATCCCACAAAACAATATTTTGCCTTTGCAAATACTGTGACAACAATTAACTTTCACAAAACAACTCAAGGTCACGGCTGGTTTGGTGTTAAGTTCCAAACAAATGCTGGAAATGCACCCTCTGAAGTGTTCCTTCATGCTCGGCTAGATGAAACAGATGTTCTTCAGCAACAAATGACGACAGGCATACTGGGCACCAATTTGCTATATGGATGTTTTTTCTTAAATAAAAACCCCAAAGAACTTTTAAAATCACTGTTTGACAACCTCGACCGAAGCCGTGTGGAGATTGACATGATACAGATGAATGGGCCTGATTTTGAACATGTCGACAACCGACTACTTTCACTTCAATTGGTGAAAAACGGAATGACCGAGGCTGTTATTTTCTCTCCTGATGGAAAAAACCTTCAGGCAGCTGACGTACTGTACAAGAAAAATATTCTCGCGATACGAGGTAGCTTTCGACCCGTTACGAAAGTGAATATTGACATGATTGCTAAAGGTCTTCGCAGATTCCGCAAGGAACCCAAGGTAGATCCCGACAACATCCAAGTACTATTTGAAATCACCTTAAACAACCTCAAGGCGCAAGGTGAAATCGATGAACAGGACTTTCTTGATAGAGCCGACATTCTTTGTTCCATAGGCCAGACTGTTCTAATATCTAACTACAAGAAATACTACAAACTCATCGAGTTTTTCTCTAGACACTCTAAAAAGCGTATGGGTGTCATCATGGGCGCAGCAACTTTGGTCGATATTTTTGATGAGAAATACTATCGAAACTTGAATGGCGGTATCCTTGAAGCTTTTGGCATTCTGTTCTCACGAGATTTGAAAATACTGTTGTACCCTTGGAGAGATTCGAAAACTAAAGAACTTTGGACTTCACAGACAACTCCAATTCACCCAAGAGTGAAACCACTATACAATTACCTCACGTTCAACAAGAAGATTATTGATATCGAAGATTACAATGAGGACGTACTTTCTATTTTTTCAACTGATGCATTAAAACGAATTAAATCTGGTGATGAAAATTGGGAAGACATGGTACCAACATTCGTAGACCAAATTATCAAAGAAAAATGTCTGTTCGGCTATTGCGGCAGCAAACCCTCAATTGAAAATAAGGAAGACCCTGCAGCTGCTGCAGCTAGGGCAATTGAGCAGGATACTAAAAACTGATTACCGAACCTAAAAACAAATAAAAAGGGCTTCCCAGTTGGGAAGCCCTTTTTTAATAGACTGAGTTTTGCGTTTGATTATTCCTGAGTTACCTCTGGAACGACTTCGACAAGCTCCGGCTTGTTAATCCCTAAAGAAGTATCGTAATCCTCTTGTGAACCCACTGTGAGATTTTGAAAATCTCTAGCACCTGTACCAGCAGGTATTAAGTGACCGACAATTACATTTTCTTTAAGTCCAAGCAGGTGATCTTGCTTTCCACTAACAGCTGCTTCATTCAAAACTTTCGTGGTTTCCTGGAAAGAAGCCGCCGAAATGAATGATCTAGTTTGCAATGAAGCTCTAGTAATTCCTTGAAGAAGAGGACGTGAGGTCGCTGGAATGGCGTCACGAGCATCAACCAGAGTCATGTCACGACGTTTTAACGAACCATTCTCATCACGAAGGCGACGAGCAGAGATCATTTGTCCTTCTTTTAACTCTTCACTATCCCCAGCATTTGAAACAACTACCATTCCGAAAATTCTGTGATTCTCAATTAGGAAGTCTGATTTTTCAGCATTCTGCTTTTCTAAGAATTTTGTATCTCCTGAATCTTCAATGACTACTTTCTTCATCATCTGACGAACGATCACTTCAAAATGCTTGTCGTTAATCTTCACACCTTGCAAACGATATACGTCTTGTATCTCATTTACAATGTACTCCTGAACAGCAGTAGGACCTTTGATATCCAAAATATCTTTAGGAGTAATCGCACCATCAGAGAGAGGCATACCTGCTCTAACGAAATCATTATCCTGAACAAGAATGTGCTTGGACAACGGAACCATGTATTTGTACTTGTCACCTACACGTGACTCTACAATGACTTCACGGTTACCACGCTTGATTTTACCGTAAGAAACAATACCGTCAACTTGAGAAACAACAGCTGGATTAGAAGGATTACGTGCTTCAAACAACTCAGTAACACGAGGTAAACCTCCCGTAATATCACCTGATTTACCAGCGATACGTGGAATCTTACATAGGATTTGACCCAAGGTCGATTTAGACCCTTCTTTCACCATAATGTGAGCTCCTACAGGCAGAGAATAAGTTCTTAAAGTTTCACCTTTCTTATCCTGAATGAGGATCGCTGGGTTTTTCTTCTTGTCTTTCGTCTCAGTAATAACAACTTCTCGGAAACCGGTTTGCTCATCAAGCTCTTCACGGAAGGTTACACCTTCTTCAATGTGCTCGAAAGTAATGACACCGACTGCTTCACTAATAATAGCACTGTTGTATGGATCCCATTTACAAACAGGTGTATTCTTCTTAATCTTGTCTCCTGAATTAACAAAGAGCAATGAACCATAAGGAAGGATTGTTGTAGAATAAGCAACTCCTGTCTTAGGGTCAACTACTTTAAACTCACTTGATCTAGAAACAATAACTGTTTCAACAGTTCCATCAGCAATCTTGCGATCAACTGTTCGGAGATCTTCAATCTCAGCTACACCATCAAACTTAGTGCGCAGTTCATTTTCATCAGAAATTTTAGAAGCTGTACCACCAACGTGGAAAGTACGCAGCGTTAACTGAGTACCCGGCTCACCAATGGATTGGGCCGCAATGACACCAACTGCTTCACCTTTTTGTACTAGTCTTGCAGTCGCAAGGTTTCTACCGTAACACTTCGCGCAAATCCCTTTTGGAGATTCACATGTTAACACGGATCTAACCTCAACTTCGTCTACACCTGCTTCTTCAATTGCTCGAGCAACAGCAGGTGTGATTTCTTCGCCTTCATTCGCAAGAAACTCACCTGTTTCTGGATGAAGAACTTCAATAGCTGGAACACGACCGTCAATTCGATCAGCAATGCCTTCTACAATTTCATCGTTCTTTTTAAGTGGAGACACCATGACACCTCTCAAGGTTCCACAGTCCTCAATTGTAACAATCACATCTTGAGCGACGTCAACCAGACGACGAGTCAAGTAACCCGCATCAGCAGTTTTAAGCGCTGTATCCGCAAGTCCCTTACGGGCACCGTGAGTAGAAATAAAGTACTCTAGAATGGACAGTCCCTCCTTAAAGTTGGATAAAATCGGGTTTTCAATAATATCTTGACCTCCAGTAGCAGAAGATTTCTGCGGCTTGGCCATCAGACCACGCATACCGGCCAGCTGGCGGATCTGGGCAGCAGAACCCCGCGCTCCAGAGTCGGCCATCAAGTACA
>DDJR01000099.1:0-30941 GCA_002339135.1 Flavobacteriales bacterium UBA2619
TGGTTCAGCGAGATGAAAAAGAACTGGGAGAGCGTGCCTCATTAAATCTTGGGCATACTGTTGGTCATGCAATTGAGAGTCTAGCTTATGATGGTGGGTATAAAATAAAACACGGCGTTGCTGTAGCATGGGGTTTGGTATTTACACTGGAAGCCTCTGTTGCGAAAATGGGATTTGACACAACTCTTGCGGAGAAACTTCAGCACTGGATTGTTTCTGAGATTGCAAATGGCATAGAATTTGATAAAGGTGATGTGATTTGGCGTAAAATGTCCCAGGACAAGAAAAACGTAAAAGGCAACGTTACAGATGTGTTGATGATGGCGCCAGGTGAAGTAATCTGGGATTTTGTCTGGCAAAGAGAAGAATTCTTATTTTTGTGGGCGCAATTTCGACAACGTTACGCCTGAATCATCTGCTTTTAATATCTTTGGAGTCAAATGGAACAAACTGCTGCAGAATTAGCAATACTTTTAGAGGGATCTGTTTCTGGAAACCCAGAAATGAGGGTTCGTAAACTTGGGAAGATCGAATCAGCAGGAGCAGGATCTGTCACGTTCTTAGCAAACAAGGAATATGAGAAGTACGTTTACAAAAGCGGAGCATCCATTGTTGTTGTATCGAAAGATTTTAAACCCAAGAAAGATTTGCCCTTAGGAATGACCTTGGTGAAGGTCGATGATCCATATTCCGCTTTCGCAAAGCTGCTTGATGCTTACGACAATATTTTAAAACGAGATCAAGGAATTCATTCTTCTGCCATTATTCACCCCGACGCAGTAATCGGTGATGGGTGTGCTATTGGACCAGGAGTAGTGATCGACAAAGGCGCTACCATTGGTGACCGAACTGAGCTTAGAGCGCATGTGTACATCGGACGTGATGTAACCATTGGTTCTGACTCCATGTTTTTCTCAGGTGTGCGAATCTTAGACAGATGCCATGTTGGCCACAGATGTACAATACAGGGAGGAACGGTAGTAGGGTCAGATGGGTTTGGGTTTGCGCCGAAAGACGATGGGTCTTATGCAAAGGTCCCTCAAACAGGCAATGTGATTGTTGAAGATGATTGTGACTTAGGAGCTTTGTGTACATTTGACAGAGCCACTTTGGGATCAACCATTGTTCGAAAAGGTTGCAAATTAGACAATCTTATTCAAGTAGCTCACAATGTCGTCATAGGTGAGAGGACTGTCATTGCAGCACAAACCGGGATCGCTGGATCAACAACCATAGGTTCACAATGCATGATCGGAGGGCAAGTCGGAATAGGTGGTCACCTTAAGATTGCAAACGGGTCAAGAATTGCAGCTAAATCTGGTGTTTCCGCCAGTATTCTTACTCCCAACGGGACCTACCAAGGAAATCCCGTCATGCCAATTAAAGCATTCCATAGATTTCAAATAGCACTGCGGCAGCTGGTGAGATCTCAAAGAAACCAAGAAACACTTATCGATGATTCAATCAAATAAGCAACACACGCTTACAAGTTCAATATTTTTTAAAGGAGTAGGACTTCACACTGGCGAGACTTGCACCATGACGATCCTTCCTGCTGAAGGAAATCATGGATACAAGTTTCAAAGAACAGATCTTGAAGACAAGCCGATCATAGATGCACTCACAAAAAATGTTTGTTCAACTTTAAGAAACACATCACTTGGCAAAGACGGGGTTGAAGTTCACACGACAGAACATATTCTTGCGGCGCTATACGCAGCAGGAGTTGACAACGCACTGATTCAACTAAATGGAGTCGAGGTGCCTATTCTAGATGGAAGTTCAGACATGTTCACTCAAGGAATTGAAAAAGTTGGAACCCAAGAACTGGAAGAAGACAGGCTCTTTTTTAAAGTTCGGAAAAACATCAGCGTTATTGACAAAGAAAAAGATGTTGAAATGCTCATCGTTCCTATCGAGGAAGATGAACTTAGGTTAACTGTCATGGTTGATTACAACAACGCAGTGTTGGGGACCCAACATGCCAGACTTGAAAATCTGAGTCAATTTTCGAAAGAAATTTCTACATGCAGAACCTTTGTCTTTATGAATGAAGTTAAATCCCTTGCTGAAAAAGGATTAATAAAAGGTGGAGACGTTGACAACGCGGTTGTTTTAGCTGAAAAACCATATTCAAAAGCTGAACTTCGAGATATAGCAAAAGCTTTAGGAAGAACTGAATTAGGTGTTGTAGAGGGAGAAACCGGAGTTGTGAGCACAAGTGCATTAAGGTTCACAAATGAGCCAGCACGTCACAAACTTCTTGACATTCTTGGAGACCTTGCGTTGACAGGCAGGTATATTCATGGACATGTACTTGCTGCTAGGCCAGGACATACGGCCAACGTAGCATTTGCAAAAGAAATTGATGTGAAAATCAAGGCCGTTGAACAAATGCCTGATCTACGAACAGACAGAGAGGCCATTTTAGATGTTAATCAAATCTCAAAACTTTTACCCCATCGCTATCCTTTCCTGCTGGTGGACAGCATACTTGAGATGACGGAAAACAGCATTACAGGGCTGAAGAATGTGACCATGAACGAACCTTTTTTTCAAGGTCATTTCCCAGAAAACCCAATCATGCCAGGCGTTCTTCAAATAGAAGCCATGGCTCAAGTGGGTGGTGTATTCGCCCTTTCAAGTGTTGATGAACCAGAATACTGGTCCACTTACTTCATGAAATTAGATGATGTCAGGTTTAAACAAAAAGTTGTTCCTGGCGACACCATCGTCTTTCATTTAAAATTAATTTCACCCATCAGACGTGGATTGGTACATATGGAAGGAAAGGGTTACGTACGCGGAAAACTTGTATCTCAAGCTATCTTATTAGCTCAGGTAATTAAGGATAGAAATCCAACCAAAGATTAGTTTACGAACCATGTCACCAACGATCAGCCCCCAAGCATTTGTTCACCCTGACGCATCTATCGAAGCGGGTGTTGTGATTGAGCCTTTTGCCTATGTTGGGCCAGGAGTGAAAATAGGCAGTGGAACTTGGGTGGGACCCAATTCAACTGTTTTATCTAGCACAACAATCGGCAAAGATTGTAAAATTTTCCCCGGTGCAGTAATTGGAGCAGACCCTCAGGATTTAAAGTTTGACAACGAAGAGACAACTGTAGAAATTGGGGACAGAACGGTTATACGTGAATGTGTAACGATTCACAAAGCAACGGTTGACCGCTATAAAACAGTCATCGGGAATGACTGCCTCATCATGGCATACGTTCATCTCGCTCACGATGTTCGGGTTGGAAATCGTGTTGTGCTTGCCAATGCCGTTAATGTAGCTGGGCACGTAACGATTGACGACTGGGTAATCATTGAAGGCATGGTCGGGATTCAACAATTTGTCCATATAGGTGAGCACGCATTTGTAGCTGGAGGCTCGTTGGTTCGGAAAAATATACCACCCTACATCAAAGCTGCTAGAGAGCCACTTTCCTTCATCGGAGTGAATTCTATCGGTTTACGGAGAAGGGGGTTCAACCAAGATAAGATTCAACGAATTGATGATATTTATAGAACCTTATATGTGCAAAATGCAAACATGAGTGTCGCGCTCAAGGTAGCAGACGCTGAATTCCCCGCCTGTGATGTTAAAGATTTTGTTCTCGGATTTATTAGACAGTCAGACAAAGGGATTATCAGAGGTCCCTTCTCATAAATCAAATTCTTCTCCTAGCTTTTGTTGCCAATTCCAAGAATCCAAGAGCCCTTGCCCAAGTGGACGGGTTGTTTCCCATTTCAACTCTTGTTTCGCTCTTTCTGCATTGGCCCAAATAGCAACAACGTCGCCTTCCCTTCTTTTTCCAAATTGATGAGGCACTTTCATTCCCGTAACTTTTTCAAAAGTTTCAATGACCTCAAGGACTGAAACACCATGGCCCGTTCCCAAATTAAACGCCCTACACCCCATTGAATTCCCAGCCTGCAACAAATATAAAATTGCCTTTACATGAGCTTCTGCAAGATCCATCACATGTAAATAATCTCTTATACATGACCCATCATGGGTTGGGTAATCTGTTCCAAATACCGTGAGAGGGTCTCTCAACTTGGCCACTGCTTGACATAAAAATGGAACAAGGTTGTTAGGAACACCCCTTGGAGATTCTCCTATGACCGAAGAAGGATGAGCTCCAATGGGATTGAAGTATCTCAACAAAGTTGAGCTAAACCCAATGTTTTTTTCAGCGTGTTGCACAATTGATTTTTCGCAAGCCTGCTTGGTAAATCCATACGGGGACTCTGAGGGAAGAAACGGAGATGATTCATCCACAGGAATGTTTTCAGCTTCTCCGTACACTGTACAACTCGATGAAAAAACGAGACTCTGAACACCGAATCCCTCCATGACTTCTAACAACCGTTCTGTTCCCCCAACATTGTTCAACTTGTACAGCTCCGGTTTCTCTACGCTTTCGCCCACAGCTTTTAACGCAGCAAAATGAATGACCCCGGTTATCGGACAGCCCTGTTCTTTTTCTGAATTAAAAACATGGATAAGGTCACTCTTGTTTCTACAATCTGCTTCGTAAAAAGGGACTTCTTGATTCACCAAAGATCTCAATCTTTGTACGGCAGAAAAATCTGAATTGCTGAAATTGTCCAACAGAACAACTCTAAAACCAGCTTCAACCAACGCAACGGCAGTATGACTTCCTATGTACCCAGCTCCCCCTGTGACTAAAATATTTAAATGCATCCTACAAAGTTTCATGTGAAGTTATCCTATCTGCAACGACAGAACACAAAACATGCAGACAAACCCCACTGAAAATCCGACGTACACTTCTTGCAAGGTGTGTGCTTTTAATTCTAAACGACTCCAGGCAAGAAGTCCAGAGGCAAGAACAATCGCAGCAATCCAGTGTACATCTGATGTTTCGTGAAGAACCCCCACATAAATCACTGAAGCTAAAACTCCTCCGATAGCCAACAAATGCATACTGAGCTTGAAACGAGTTGTAATCACAATGCCTGTCAGGATCGAAACAACCAATCCCAACATAAGCGACCTGTATAAAACTGGAATAGAAATACCTGTGAGCTCTAACGTGAGTATATATGCCATCACATAATACCCAAGTACGATTAAAAATGGCGTAAATCTCTCAGACCTGTTGCGGATGTCTAAATCTGAAATCAATCCCCGGTTGCGCATCACCAATATTGAAACACCGGTGGCAACAGCGGTGATCAGAATAATCAATGTGAGGTATAGAAACACATCCATGCGATTGGACAAATAGACATCAAAATGTCTCAACAAAAACACAGTGAAAAGTGGCATTAAGAAAGGGTGAAGTACCGCAGAAATAAATTTAGCAAACATCTGCATACGCTATAATTCTTTTCTTAACCGAGCGACTGACAACCCCATCTGCTCTCGGTATTTCGCGACTGTCCTGCGGGCGATGTGATATCCTTTCGAATTCAATACAATACCTAATTTTTCATCCGTCAAAGGCTTTTTCTTATCCTCTTCTTCAATGGCATCCTTCAAAATTCTCTTCACTTCTCGCGAACTAACATCTTCACCGCTGTCGGTGGTTAAACTCTCAGAGAAAAATGTCTTCAGAAGAAATGTACCGTACGGTGTTTGGACATACTTGCTGTTAGCAACCCGTGAAACAGTACTGATATCCATCTCTATATCCTCTGCGATATCCTTTAAAATCATAGGCTTGAGATCAGTCTCATCTCCACTTAAAAAATAATCTCTTTGATGATTTACGATTGAATTTATCGTTTTAATGAGGGTGAGTTGACGTTGTTTAATCGCATCAACAAACCACTTTGCAGCATCAATTTTGAGTTTCACAAAAGTCAAAGCCTCTTTTTGAGAATGAGAGGTTTTAGCGCCACTTGCGTATGTATCCATCATCTCCTTGTATGAAGGGCTGATACGCAAATCTGGTGCATTCCTCTGATTTAAAACTACGCTTAACTCATCGTCATTGACGGTAAGTAAAAAATCCGAGACAACATGCACAACTGTTCTTGCAGATTCACCTCCTGAATCACCTGGCTTGGGGTTCAGTTTTTTAATCTCTGAAAGAGCAGCTTTAAGATCTTCTTCTGAAATGTTTAGTTTAGATGCAATCGCAGTATAATGCTTTTTTGAAAAAGCTTCGAAATGATCTTTTAAAATTTCTGCTGCGAACATGAGACTCTGAAGCCGTGAGAAATTCGCTTTCCCCTGAAGAAGCTCTAACTTATGTCTAATTTGTAAGATCAAGCATTCTCCCAAACTATTCGCTCCCACACCTGCTGGCTCAAGAGTTTGAACAATTGAAAGAACATCCTCCAGCTCTTTTCTTGTGACTGTGATGTTTTGGGTAAAGGCCAAATCGTTGACGATGCTGTCCAAGTCTCGCCTCAAATATCCTGCATCGTCTAATTGACCTATGAGATGCTCACCCAACATTTTTTGGGTTTCAGTGAGTTTATGCAAACTTAATTGGCTGATTAAAAGCTCTCTAAATGTCGACCCTGCTCCAAGAGGGATATCTTTATCTTCCACATCAGGGCCATGATTGCGAACAGATGTTTTATAATCAGGTGTTTCGTCATCCAAGTATTCGTCGAAATCAAACTCTTCTAACGCCTCATTTTGATCTTGCTCATCAGGCTCCAACTCATCCCTTTCTTCATCTTCTGCACCTTCCTCTAAAGCTGGATTTACCTCAAGTTCTTGCTTAATTCTCGCCTCAAGCTCAACAGTGGGAACTTGCAAAAGTTTCATCAGCTGAATTTGCTGGGGAGATAACCTTTGAAGTTGCTTTTGTTGGAGTGATTGCTTGAACATGTATTTAAAAAAGTTAAAATTCTGCCGAAAGTGGCGTTCTAGGAAATGGGATGACATCGCGAATGTTCGACATACCCGTGGCGAACATCACAAGTCTTTCAAAGCCCATGCCAAAACCACAATGTTGGGCAGACCCAAACTTTCTTGTCTCTAAATACCACCAAACATGGTCCTCTGGAATATTAAAGTCTGCACATTTCTGCTTCAGAATATCCAATCTCTCCTCACGTTGGGATCCACCAATGATTTCACCTATCCCTGGAACAAGAACGTCCATGGCAGCAACCGTTTTTCCGTCGTCATTTTGGCGCATATAAAACGCTTTAATTTCAGCGGGATAATCTGTAACTATAACCGGGCCACCGATGTGCTTCTCTACTAACCAACGCTCGTGTTCCGAATGCAGATCATCGCCCCACTCACATGGGTATTTAAATTTCTTCTTTTTAAAGGGCTTGGAGTTTCTCAGTTCATGGATCACCTCTGTGTAAGTCATGTGAGCAAACTCGGAGTCTACTACGTTGTTAAGACGTTCCGTTAGTGGCTTCTCATGTCTGTCTTTCTGAGGGAGCTGTTTTTCTGACTGGACTTCTCTGTTTTCTAGAAAGGCCAAATCGTCTTTTCCGTGCTCCAAAACATATCCCAGAACAGATTTGAGACAATCTTCTGCGAGTTTCATATCGTCTTTTAAATCTGCAAATGCAATCTCCGGCTCTATCATCCAAAACTCGGCGAGATGACGAGATGTATTTGAATTCTCTGCTCTAAATGTGGGACCGAAGGTGTAGACTTGACCCAGTGCCATTGCTGCCAACTCTGCTTCGAGTTGTCCACTCACGGTTAAGTTCGAAGATTTGCCGAAGAAATCTTTAGAGAAATCAGTTGATCCGTCCTCCAATTTAGGTAGATTTTCGAGATCGAGGGTTGTCACTTTAAACATCTCACCAGCTCCTTCTGCATCCGAACCAGTTATGATTGGGGTATGCAACTGGTAAAATCCTTGATCATGGAAGAATTTATGGACTGCAAATTGCAAAAGATGACGGATGCGAAAAACAGCACTAAACGTGCTCGTTCGAAATCTTAGATGCGCTTTTTCCCTCAAAAACTCCAGAGAATGCTTCTTCATCTGTATGGGAAATTCGTCCGGGTCTGCACCGCCTAGAACTTCAAGATCATCTACCTGAACTTCAACGGACTGTCCTCCGCCTTGACTCTCCACCAACACTCCAGATGCTCGAACAGCTGCCCCAGTGTTAAGTTGCTTTAACAAAGCGTCATCGAAATCTTCACGTTGAACAACCAGTTGAATGTTGTGAATCGTAGAACCGTCATTAATCGCTAAAAACCGATCGTTTCTAAACGTCCTTACCCAGCCACAAACAACAATCCTATTTGATGAAGGAGCTGTTTCTAGCACCTTTGAAATTCTTAGTCTTTCCATGTCCTACAAAGATATGAATTATTCAAGCCTACCATCTCGAAGACGGATGATCTTTTCAGCTCGAGCTGCGATCTCTTCTTCATGTGTCACGAGAATAATGGTGTTGCCCGCTTTGTGGATTTCATCCAGCAGTTGCATAATACCATCAGACGTTTTCGAATCAAGGTTTCCTGTAGGCTCGTCTGCAAAGATAATCGATGGTTTCATGACAAGGGCACGAGCAACTGCAACGCGCTGTCTTTGACCTCCACTAAGCTCGTTGGGATTGTGGGTGTATCGATCCCCTAACCCCACTTGCTCAAGAACTTCTTTTGCTCTTGAAAGCCTTTTTTCCTTGGGAATACCCGCATAAATCATAGGCAAAGCAACGTTCTCAAGCGCAGTATACCGCGGCAAAAGATTGAATGTTTGGAACACAAATCCTATTTCCTTGTTGCGGATGGCTGCAAGAGCATCATCGTCAAGTGTACTGACATCATTTGAGTTTAAAAAATACTCACCAGAAGTAGGTGAGTCTAAGCAACCTAAGATATTCATAAGAGTGGATTTCCCCGATCCAGAAGGCCCCATCAAAGCAATGTATTCACCTTTTTTAATCGAAATATCTAAACCGTCTAAGGCACGCACAGTCGTACTTCCTACTACATAGTGCTTGGTGAGGTTGTTTGCCTGAATAATCGATGAACTCATGTTGGCAAATTTAGGCGCTTTAACTTATTGCAAGCATAAATTTTGTATGTTTGAATAACTAAACCTGCTCCAATGAAACTTGTTGTACAATACTTTTATTTATGCTTGATTTTTATCACTTCAACTGCATCCGCACAGCTGCTTGTAGAGCAACCATACTCGGTGGAGCAATATGTTTCTGAAGTCTTAATTGGAAACGGGGTTACAGCCACAAACATTACCTATACAGGTTCTGAGGAACAACTTGGATACTTGTCTGGGGGAGAAGGATTGTTTTCTGTAACATCTGGACTTGTGATGAGTACAGATCATGCAACACATCTTAGCGACCCGGGCTGCTCCGACTCTCAGTTCTGTGCTGGCTGTCTTGGCGGAGGTAACGACATTGACCTTCTGAACGTAGCTAACTCAGTCCCTCCACTCATAGGGCAAAGTTTTACAGTTAGTTCAGTCAATGATCTTTGTATTTTAGAATTTGATTTTGAAGCGGGAGGTGACAGCATCTCATTCAATTACGTATTCGGTTCTGATGAGTACCTGACGTTCGTCAACACACAATACAACGATATATTTGCGTTTTTCCTTTCTGGACCTGGAATTACAGGTCCTTTTGCATCTCCTGCAGGATTTCCGAATGGCTCTGTAAACATCGCTGAAGTTCCTGAAAGCGACCCGCCACTTCCAGTTACAATTAGCTCAGTCAACAATGTGCTGAACTCCGAATACTATGTCAACAATCCAGGAAATACTGGCATATGCATTAATGGATATACGGAAACGTTCACGGCCTCTGCTTCGGTTCAATGTGGGGAAATTTACCACATTAAACTCGCAATAGCTGACGGTGCTGACGCATTACTAGAGTCGTTTGTCGTACTCGAAGAAGGCAGCTTTTCATCAAATGCGATTGACATTGTTGCTAATGCCTCACTTGAAGGAGCCGAAATCTTCTTAGGCGACACGACAGTTGTTGAAGGTTGTAATGATGCTGTATTTACCGTTATTAGACCTGACGATAGTGAACGTGATACGATTTACTTAAACGTCTATGGCACTGCAAGTATGGGAGGAGATTTCAGTTCTGTTTTCTCTGTGGTTGTCATGGAACCAGGTCAAAGTGTAGCGAATGTATCCCTTGGTGTCATTAACGACAACGTGAATGAAGATCCTGAATGGGTTACTGTTGAGTATGAATACATCAACGACTGTGGCGACACGATACTAACGAGCGCAACTATTGTGATCCTTGATCCTGAACCAATTACACTTTTTACTGCTCCAGTAGGCTGCCTTGACGCTGCTGGAAATATCAACTTGATGGTTGACCCTTTAAGTGGCTATGGTCCGTTTGAATATCAATGGACCACATCCACAAACGACACTTTAAGTGAATTTACTTACAATACGAATTTTATCGAAGGGTCAGCCACAGTGGTCGTGACTGACATCTGCGAGTCGATTACTGAAGCGACAATTTCATGGGCAGTCCTTGAAGAATTTATCGGTGGAGAGGAAACCATTTGTTTGGGTCTAACCTCAACAGTTCCTTCAGAAGGAGGAACGGGTGGGTTTAGCGAAATCCTCACTGAGATTGAAGATTCAAATGGCAATCTAATTTGGGTTCCATTGGTAGGGGCATCTATGGACACCGTCCTGATTTCCTTTCTCGAAAATACAGATGCTGTAACTGGACTGTATGACGGGCTTTACAATACTGGTGCTGGGGGCTCTGGATCGATTGAAGTCCAACTTGTTGACGGATGTGGAAACATGACGTACAGCACTTTGTCCGTTGAGGTTTGTGAACTTGAATTTTTCAATGTTTTCTCTCCTGGGCGAAGTGATGGGAAAAATGACACCTTCGAAGTTCAGGGACTGCAAGGATATCCGGGGAGTAAACTTGCTGTTTATGATCGATGGGGAACTCAGGTATACTACAACTCCAACTTCCAAGGAGGATGGAGAGGCATCAACGATAAAAATGGAGACCTCGCAGGTGGAACATACTTCTTTACTCTTTCAGTAAACTATGTAGGAGAAGAAGCTTTAGATTACACAGGAGATGTCGCTACAGACCTCAGCGTTGAAGGGGTCGTCACTTTCTCTGGAAGCGTCATGCTTGTTCGATAAGAGACTCGCCGGTCATTTCGATGGGCTTCTCGATACCGAGCAGCTCTAGCACAGTTGGGGCAACGTCTGCTAGCTTTCCATTGTTGAGGCATTTTACAGCGTCGGAAATAACGATGACAGGAACTGGATTGATGGTATGTGAAGTATGCGGAGAGCCGTCCGGATTGAACACCTTATCTGCATTTCCATGATCAGCAATGATGACGAACTGATACCCATTTTTTATCCCAACATTGACAACTTCAGAGAGACACTCATCAGCAGTTTCAACAGCTTTTACGATTGCTTTGTAGACGCCTGTGTGGCCTACCATATCTGGATTTGCAAAGTTGAGACAGATGAAATCAGCATTGTCAGAGTTCATCTCTCCACGAACTATGTCAACCAGTTTTTGGGCTGACATTTCAGGCTTAAGATCGTAAGTAGCTACTTTAGGACTGCTAGCCATCAGTCGATTTTCTCCTAAAAAAGAATCTTCTTGGCCACCATTAAAAAAGAAGGTGACGTGGGGATATTTTTCCGTTTCAGCGATTCGGAGTTGTGACAGGCCCGCAGACGAAATGACTTCACCTAAGGTTTTCACGAGATTGGGCTTATCGTAGATGACATGGACACCCTTAAACTTCTCATCATAGTTCGTCATCGTGACAAAATGAAGAGGTGTTTTCGACATTCCTAAGTCTGGAAAATCTTTTTGAGTGAGTGCTGTCGTGATTTGACGGCAGCGGTCTGTCCTGAAATTGAAACAAATGACCACATCATCTTTGCGTATAGAACCATCTATTCCTTGAATACGGAATGGAATAATAAATTCATCACCGACATCATCAAGGTATGACGACGTGACTCCTGCGTCAACTGAATCGAATTCTAAACTGTTTTTCTTACAAAGAACATCCCAAGACTTAGAAATTCTCTCCCACCGATGATCTCTGTCCATCGCATAATACCTGCCATGAACTGTGGCGATTTGGACCCGAGAGTTCGTACTAGACAAATAAGTTTCTAGCTCATGTAAATACTCCTGACCAGCCTTGGGAGCTGTGTCTCTTCCATCTGTAAATGCATGAATAACAACGTCTTTAGCGTCCGATAAGTTGACAGCGTCAATTAAAGCATAGAGGTGTTCTTGCTGGGAGTGAACCCCGCCTCGGGAGACCAGTCCCATAAGATGAAGCCGAACACCAGGTGATTTGGCTTTGAACAAAGCTTTGATAAGAACCTCTTCATCAGAAAAAGATCCACAATCAATCGCGTTGTTAATTCGGAGTAAATCCTGGAAGACGACTCTTCCAGCTCCAATATTCATGTGGCCCACTTCCGAATTCCCCATTTGACCTTCAGGCAGCCCTACAAATTCACCATCAGTTCGCAACTCACCATGTGGAGAGGTGTCATGCAAACCGTCCATACATGGAGTTTGGGCATTAAAAATTGCATCTGAAGCGTCTCTAGCTCCATATCCCCAACCATCTAAAATTACGAGTGCAACCTTCTTCTTACTCATTGTTTCAATTTAAAAACTGCCTGGCAGACCTACCACAAAAGTAGCACCACCTCCGTCAGTGGAAGTTACCGAAATATCCGCACCGTGCATCTGCACAATTTTGCTTACCAAATGCAGCCCCAACCCAGTTCCATCAATATTTTTATCTCTTCTCAACCGATAAAAAGCTTCGAAAATGTTGAAACGATCAATTTCGTCGATACCTGGACCATGGTCAATAACGCTTAAATTATTTTTTCTCAGAGAACCCTCAAACACCACCTCGACTTGCTTGCTGTCTCCACCATATTTATACGCGTTTTCAAGCAGATTAGTGATACACAGCATCCACATTTCATGGTCACCGTCTATGGTGGTATCGTCACCCATCTTTGAAAATACAATCTTGGAATTGGGGTACAAACTCACGAATTTTTTGACGGCCATCTCTGTTGAGTCACAAATGCTAAACGGGAGGGTTAAAAGCGCATCTGGTAAATTAAGTCTTGTCGCTTGAAGAATATCTTCCACTCTTTTTTCAAGTCGAAGTGTGCCTGACCTTGCCTCGTTCAGCAACTCCATCTCCTGTTGATCATTCAAGTCTAACCTATCAACTGTATCTATCGCCAACCTGATGGCAGCAATGGGTGTTTTTAATTCATGGGTCACCGCTAAAATAAAATTCCTTTCCCGAGCTAACTTGTTGTTATCTGCATTGATCACCTTCCAGAACCAAATAAGTCCCAACACAAACAAGAGAGCAAACACACTTCCTTCAGAAGCCACCATAAAAACAGTTTGTTCCCATTCTAAGGCAGCTTGAAATTCAGGCTTGGTACCTAAACTCGCTTCATAAAGTCGAGAAGCTGAACTGATAATGAGATTCGCCCACCACGACAATTGTAAAAAAACATAACTCGCTAAAACAAGAAAAAGGACGCGCGCACGACGGGTCCTTTTCGAAGAGTTACTTTTATTTACAGGAAGTTTAATTACGTGCTCCTTTCGAAGTTGCTCCGCGAGAACCTTTATCTAACCAAGGTGAGACTGGAGAAAGTTTGTCAACTTCTTTGCCGATTAAGAAATGCTGAACCTCTCCTGACCTTCCAAGTGCGGTCCAAACAAGTTCTACATTCCATCCATGAGAAGAAAGAACATTTAAAGCCTCCCCCAAAGAAGAGAAACGATAGTTTTTGATCTGCTGAGCGATAGTCAGAGCATCTTTGTCAGACCCCATTCTATCCATGACAGGATCAAAAGTCACTTTCACTGATGCTCTTCCACCTACCTCACTCAAGGTAAGTTCGCCATAAATCTTAGCAGATTGATGATGAACCGGCATGTTTTTAGGATTCTCTTTTGTCTTTGCCTTTGCCTTCGGTGTCATTTGCGCACTTGCCTGAATTGCAAATAAAAAAGCCGCTCCCACCAATATGATTTTAAATAATTTCATTTCTATTGATCTCTAAAATTTGAATACGCAAGATAACGCAATATGCTGTTCCACCGCTCCATCGATGTGAAATAACCACCCTTTCCCTCGCCACCTAACAGTGACATTCCAGTAAGGGTCATCTAACAATGTCCTCCACGCCATCTTCATGCCTTTAGACCAAGTAACATCATCAACCAGTACACACCCCCCCTTGCCTAACTTCGATTTCATCTGCTCCACGTAAATTAAAGTGGCTTCACCGTCATGATGACCGTCTAGGAAAACCATATCCCACCCACCTGAAGAAGATTTTAACAAACCCTCAAACTTACCAACTTTGCTAACTATGTTTTCTTCCAAGCCCAATTCCTTCCAATTCCTTCTTGCCAAGTCTGTTGTATTTTGACAACCTTCCCAAGTTTCAACATGACAGCCACTAGCACTTAAATAAGCAGTTGTAATGCCCAGAGATGTGCCCATTTCTAACACATTTAACTTTCGCCCCCCTTCTGTGGCAGTATTTATACCCCAATATCGTAGAACTTTCCAAAGCGACCTTGCCACACTTTTACCTTGCAAAACATGCTTTGCTATCTTGCTTACTTTCCTGGCATTGCCTTTAAAAACTCTACTTCCTGCACCGTAATCTTCGACAGCTATTGACTCTTTACTCCTCTTTAAGTCAGCGCGTAACTTTTCAATATCTCTAAATACCCTATCAAATGCAACCTCATCCGTAACAACTCTTTCGTCGACATACCTACTTCCTGCTTCAAGGTGCCTGGCTAGGTCGAAAATGAATGGCGATTGGACCGACCTCCAATTTTTTCTTTTTTCTTTTTTAAACATAGCACAAAGATGAGAAGTAGTTACTATATTTGCACCCTCCTTTTAGGGCGATTAGCTCAGTTGGTTCAGAGCACCTCGTTTACACCGAGGGGGTCGGGGGTTCGAGCCCCTCATCGCCCACCAAAAATAAAACCCACTCAATTGAGTGGGTTTTATTTTATAGCCAAATACTAATTCCTATTAATATTAGTTAACTGAGTGTATCAACAAACTAAATTCATGAAATTATTACTTGCGATTCTCTGTATTTCGTTTTCGTGCTCAACATCAGCTCAAAGCGATTTTCTGAAAAACGCGAAAGAACATTCGCGAAAACTCATACACCTTGAAAATGATCTTTCAGAAAATGACATGAAAGAAGGATTAACGAATGCGTTAAGAAATGGAGCTGAATACGCTGTTCAAAAAGGATCTGCACTCAATGGATTTAATGAAAATCTAACTGTCCGAATACCGTTTCCACAAGAAGCCTCAAAAATAGCATCTGCCTTGTCGAAAATAGGGATGGAGGAACAGATAAAATTGTTTGAAGTCAATATGAATCATGCTGCAGAACAAGCTTCTAAAAAAGCATTAAACATCATCATTGATGCAATTAAAAACATGAATCTCACTGATGCCTTTTCAATTTTACAAGGAGATGACAATGCCGCTACAAACTATTTAAGAAATGAAACGAATGAGTTTTTGTATCAATCCTTTAAACCTGTCATTGTGACTTCGATGCAAGAATTTCAGGTGGCACAAAAATGGAATCGTTTGGTCACAAAGTACAATTCCATTCCCCTTACACAAAAAATAAATCCGGATCTAGAAGATTACATCACAAACAAAGCCATGGATGGTTTGTTTATCTTAATTGCAGAGCAAGAGCAAGAGATCAGATTGAACCCATACGCTAGAACATCTGAAATATTAAAAAAAGTATTCGGCGAGAATTAAGTCATCTGACAAATGAGAGGGCTTACGCCAAATCGAGATAAAGAAGTCTAAGCGCTACAAATTACTCTTTCAAGCCCATGTTTTTCAATAAATTAGACGAAAACTTGAGCATACTCGTAACCTCATCAGTGCGAGCAATGTGGAGATAATTAAAAATCATTAAAGCCTCTCCATTGCTTTCAATGTGGTGAATCTCGTTTTCTTCTAGAAAACGTATGAGGTCATCATTGAAAAAAGAACGTATGGCATCTTCGTCTTCTCCACTTAAGTTAAACTTCCCTGAGAATGTAGCGTGTTTCATAAAGTGAATATGCAGACTCGATTCAGAAAAAGCCCTCACACGATTGAAAATTTTATCGAAGAGTCCTTCCTTGTCAATGATAAATCTTGGGATGGTTGATGGCAACCGGACTACCTGAACAGTGGTTTGGTATATTTCGAGAGCCTGTAAGGCCCCTTCGTCAAACACAATGTCGGCAATCTCCCATTGAGCATTGCTGTCTTTGTCAAGTCCTTGCAGGGAATTGCTCTTCATTTCAATCGGGCGGGAATCGAAGAATCTAAAGTTTCTTAGATAAGAAGTGTTCCAATCGAGATCTCGTTCGAAAGACCAGCCATTGGAAATCGCCATCTTTTGCAAACGAATTTGACGCTGTGTGATTCGTTTTTTCACTGTTCCCGTAACAATTTTTAAGGCCCGATTGTGATTTGTTGAAGCGACATGGTTGTCAAGCCCAATTAGTTTTACGTGCCCACCATGGTTGTCATGTATACGCTTAAATTCGATCATGTTTTCCATAATTGAAAGGTCAACCAAACGTGTTTTCGACAAATCAATACGTACCGTCGAACCAATTGGAATTTCACTCAACAATTTATCAAGCTTCAAAGCATAGAGAAAATTGGCAATTCCTTTCAACTTAACATCGTAAGACCCGTTATCTAAACGATGCACTTTCGAACCTGAACTATAAATCATTTTAAAGAACGTCAGGAACCCTACCCTGGCTAACAACATGTGGGTGACAAGGGTAATCAAAATTCCACCTGTGATCCCATAGAGTAAATCTGTGAACAGCGTGATGATGAGCGTAGAGGACAGAAACAACAATTGCTCTACACCCTGATCGTAGGCATGTTTAAAAACTTGAGGTGACGCCAATTTAAAGCCTGTATGAACTAAAATGGCAGCAAGCGCTGCTAGAGGAACACTTCTTAAAATAGGTGCCAAAAGAAGTACGAAAAGGATAAGGAAAATTCCATGATACAGATTTGACCACTTGGTCTTAGCATCACTGTTTACATTTACTGTACTTCGAACAATCACAGTAATAATCGGAAGACCACCCAGTGCTCCAGATATCATCGTACTCATTCCTACACCCACAAGGTCCTTGTTGAGGTTTGTGGTTCGCTTGTAAGGGTCAAGTTTATCTACTGCCCGAGCACTGGCCAAGGTCTCTATCGAAGCAATCGTCGTGATGGATAATACTGTCAGCCAAAAAGCCATGGTCCCAATCATTGCAAAATCAGGATGCATAATACAATCTAGAGGATCGTCTGGAATATCAATCAACAACTGAGGACCTACTCCATATGAGTTTCCCCAAAAAGTAATGCTGTGCGCATTGAAAAAGTCAAATCCAAAAACCATAGGCAAGGCTAGAAGCAACACCCACATTGGCGCCGGAATCAATCGAATGAATTTGTTGTTTATCTTCTTATAGAAAAGAAGAATTAAAACACCGACGAGTGCAACAAGAAACACAAAAGGGTTAGCCTCAGGAATTTTATAAAAAATATCTAAAAGATTTCCGACAACAGTGTCTGCGTCAGAGGTCGTACCCAGAGCATAAGGAGCCTGCTTGGCGATGATGATTACACCAATTGCCGCTAAAATTCCATGAAGAACTGAAGAAGGCAACAACTTGGCAAAACGCCCCAGCTTTAAAACGCCCAATACAATCTGAATGGCACCCGAAACAACGATGGCTGCTAAGACATAATTGATGTTGTTGTCTAGGGCTACAAGACCACCGAGAATAACCGCAATTAAACCGGCAGCGGGACCGTTAATAGCCAAGTGACCTCCTCGAAAGAACGTAGTTACTACCCCTCCAATAATGGCAGAAAGAACTCCAGCCATGGGTGACATCTCTGATGCAACGGCAATTCCTAAGGCCAATGGCAAGGCGACCAACGACACACTTATCGCAGCAAAAAGGTCATTGCGCCAATTTTCTTTCAGTCCTTTGAGTCCGTCATTGGGGATTGAATTGTTGGGATTCATAGAGTAGATAAATGTTTAATGTTGTGTTTAATGTTCTTGTTTTACTTGCATTAACAGCAGAAAATCTGAACCTTAAAACAACAGATTTGAGCGATGACATGAACCGATGTAACAAGATACAAAAAAACCTAACAAATGCAGCAGGCTCAATGTTCAATCAAATAAAGATTGATAGATTTAACGACATGAAAGTTATTTGCTGTACTGCCAGAAAAGATTAAAGCCCACATCCAACGACAAAGAATAGATCAAAGGGAGTTGTGGTAGAAATCTCATTTTCAACTTTTGTTGGTTCAGGAAATCCGAAATAATTGGAATTGCTTTGAGTAACACCCTAGCCAAGAATGTGAAAAAGGGCAGTGACATCAAAATGAGTTTCTGCTTGTTTCTTTTTAGTAATTGTTAAGAATCTACCCCCCAACTCCGGCACTTTCCAAGACACCAGCATGGGCTTCACACCTAACTGAACTCACAAAATCAATGTGTGTTTTCTCAAACACAATTGCATTGTCCCTGTTGCTAATTTTTGAGCTTGCGCAACACTAGAAAAGAGTGAAATAGTCAGGATAGGTCAATCACCTCAGCTGATTCATTGACGCTTGTTTTCACTGATTTAAAAAAAACAGTCATTCACGCGAGCCACACTGAAGAAGTGAAAACACAACTGAGTCGCAATGTTATTTTCTTTTGGTTGACTTTTTCTCAGGACCAACAACAGCATAGCGAAACCCTAGACCAAACAACAAGGTGATTAATCCAGCAAAATACGGAATGAAATCAATCATTTTTGTTTATTAAGTGTAAGTATATTCCAAAGCACAATATAGAGGGAACCCAAAGACCTAAAAAGATCGCTTGACTTTCGTGTCCATTAAAAAATAAAATTTCAGAAAAAACAAGTGAAAGCATCGCTGCGATAAATAGCAACTTGTCTGTGATGTTAAATTTATTAAACATGTATTATTATGATTTTCTCACTCATCCTATGGCTCTTTAATGTCGCCCCGTTTTTTATGTGGTTTCTGGCCTCCAATTTCGAAATTCAAATGTACACTCTTTTTGTCTTTCATCTGTACTAACAATAGCATACTATTCACCAGTTATAAAAGATAACACAACGAATATACTCAAAAAATGGACAATAGAAATGCAAAAATTAAATTCGGAAGACATTGAATATTCCAGCACGCTTCATCCTACTTGAGAATATCTTGTGCACCTTCGTACCCTATACAAACTTTCTTCTCACATCACGTATTTGCGAGTTAGCTAGACCAAGATTTCTAGCGTCCCATTTAGCAAAGAAGTACAAAAAATAGATGTCTGCTTGCGCTCGATTTTAGCTGTTGATTAATCATCAAATTGAGGCAGACGTTTATCCACAGCAGCTTGAAAGGCCTCTGTTAAATCTTCTGAAAGCAGCATAGAAGCATTCCAAGTAGACATGTAATTTAATGAATCCTCCACTGAATGTTCTCGGGAATAATGCAGAATATCCTTCGTTCCTCGAATAGACAAAGGTGATTTAGATGCTATTGTGGCTGCAATTTTTAAGACATCATTCATCAGGATCTTCTTTGATGGATAACAGTGATTTACCAAACCAATGTTTTTTGCTTCTGGCCCAAACACTTTCCGCCCAGTGTAAGCCATTTCTGCTGCCATCCCAGGGGATATTATTTTAGGCAAACGCTGCAAGGTACCCAGGTCGGCGACCATTCCTAAATCGATTTCTTTTATCGTAAAATAGGCATCTTCAGAACAATACCGCATATCACACGCTGTTGCAATATCCACACCACCACCGACACATCCTTTGTGAATAGCAGCCAGTACAGGTTTTGAACATTGTTCAATAGCTGAGATTGATTGTTGAAGTGTTAAAATAAATTCTCTCACTTTTTCACTGCGTTTTCCCTGACAAGAAAGATCTTTCAATTTGTTGATCGACATCAACAATTCTAAGTCAATGCCTGCACAAAAGTGCTTGCCTTCACCCGCAAGAATGACTACCCTGACACGATCATTCTTAGAAAGAGCAGTGAAAATAGTTTTCAGTTCACTCCATGCCTCCATGTGGAGAGAATTTGCTTTTGATGGTCTATTGAAATAGACTTGAGCGATTTTATGCTCTATCTCAACTTTAAAATACTTGCTGTTCATCTTTTTTTTTCATTCAATGTCCTCAATAAAAGCACATGACCTATGAGGTTTGTATGTGCCATCTGGCTTCCCTCCATTCTTTTTGTTTGACAACTGAAAGAAAAGTCCAAGCTACAATTCTACTTGATTTATTTCCTGTTCCAAGAGGGATTGTAGTTTGCTGAATCGCCCCAATATGATCTAACATTTTATAAATACCTTTAAGATTCGATTGTTTAGATACCAAAGTTGAAAACCAGTAACCGTTTTCAGAAAACTCTTTGCTTTCTTCAATCAAGGTCTGAATAAATTTGTATTCTCCCCCATCACAGATTAATTCACTGCTTATTCCAGAAAAATTGAGTTGAGGAGTTTTCATGTTCTTGCCCGAAAGATTGCGTATTTTTCTCCGGCTACTTTTCTGAGCCTCTGCAAGAGAGGAATGAAAAGGAGGATTGCATATGATCAAATCGATTTTGTCGCCTTTGCTGACAATACCATGTAGAATGTCTTTCGAGTTTTTTTGCAAACGACATTCTATTCTGTTTTTTAAGGTGGAGTTAGAATTGACGATGCTTTGAGCAGAAGCTATCGATTTGGGATCGATGTCAGATCCGATAAATTTCCAACCGTATTCTGTAACGCCAACAATTGGATAAATGCAGCTGGCCCCAAGACCTATATCCAGACAGGTTATTTTATCTCCAGTGGGAATGGTCCCCAAATTATTATCGCCCAACAAATCAGCTACATGATGAATATAATCTGCCCTTCCCGGGATAGGGGGACATAAATTCTCATCAGGAAATTCCCAACTTGAAATGCCATAATAGCAATTGAGTAAGGCTTGATTTAAGACCTTCACAGAAAGTGGGTTTGAAAAATCAATTGACTGTTCTCCTGTTTTGTTGGATATAATGTGGTTTTTTAATTCCGGATTGGAAGCAGTTAACGAGGTGAAATCGTATTTTTCTCTGTTTTTATTTCGAAAATGCAACCTAAATTTTTCTTGTTTGTTTTTTTCTAATGACATTCTATACTGTGATTACAGGTTGTTAAAAATACAAACAATGGGCGTATTCTGGTTTTAATTGGATCCTATATTTTCAAGTTCGAATACAATGTTTGATGGGTTTTCGCTATCTATTCTATCCTCATTGTGACGGAATCTGTGTTTCATTAACAGTTTAATAGAGGGTTCATTTAGAGCGTGTGTACAAGCCTCAATTGATTCAAGATGCAAGTCATGGAAACCAAAATCGACAATCGCCTTCAGGGCTTCATTCATGAACCCTTTGTGTTGAAATTGAGGGTCTAAATCATATCCTACTTCTGCAGTTTTGTTGTGGTGAGAAAAATTCCACAAACAAATTGTGCCTATGATTGGGGTTTCTTGTTTTAAAGCAATACCCCAAGTAATAGAGTGATTTGCTTCTATACAACTGTCCAATTCAGTGATTAAAATGCGCGCATCAGAGATGTTCTTGGTTTTTCTATGTTCAGGTCTTTCTATAAATTCAGTAACCTTCGCATCAGTCCGCAAAAACAGAATAACTTCACAATCTGACGCATTTATTTTTCGTAAAAAAAGTCTTTGAGTTCTTCGTTCTGGAAAAGGCGTAAAGTTCTTTGTCATTTTGTTTTTAGATGGTTGAGAACACTAAGTCGAAATATCCATTTGACACAGCTTAGAAACTCATGTTGGTAGATTTCGCAGACCGTCATACACCACAATACTTACGGCATTCGCTAAGTTTAAGCTTCTGACATGAGAACTGTAAATAGGGATTTGATATGTCTTTCCTAGATTTTCAGCGAGGATATTTTGCGGCAAACCCTCCGACTCTTTTCCGAAAACAAGAAACATCCCTTCCTCATAGTCAATTGAACAGTAATTTTTCTCTCCTGAGCTGGAAAGAAAAACCATGTTTTCATTTTTATTTCTTGAGAAAAACTCCTCCAATCCCTCATATACTTTTACCGTGAGGTGTTTCCAGTAATCCAATCCAGCTCGTTTTAATCTTGCGTCACTGATGTCAAATCCAAATGGTTTGACCAAATGCAATACAGATCCTGACGCCAAACTCAGTCGACCAATGTTGCCTGTATTCATTGGTATTTCGGGTTCTATTAGAACAATGTTAAATCCCATTCAATTTCATTTTTAGAAGATGTCATTACTTGCATCGTTCTTTGTTATTTTTATTCCAATCTGTATTGAAAATGAAATGATCAAGGTTGCACAAACATCTTCATCTGTTAGGTTGGTTCCACATGTATTTTACATGAAGCCTGGATGTCTTTTCTAAACGTTATTTTAACTATGCTTTTCGCCTTCGTTAATTTTTAATGATCTTGTATTCAAATATTTCGACACTGTTTTTATCACGAAGAAGAATAGAATATAATCCCGCATTAAAATACGATAAGTCTATTAAATTTAAACTATTCGACTTTGAGTGTATCTGCTTTCCTTGTTGCGTAAATATGGACAAGTCAAAATCTGACATACCCACGATGTTGATAAATCCGTTTGTGGGATTCGGATAAATAGAAATGTTTGCATCCGAAGACTGATTTATGCCTGTCGTGGAGTCATCTTCATCTGCTCCACAATCAACAATTCCATTAAAAACTCTCAAATCACCGTCAATATCAGTTTCTCCGGGGGAGCTCACAAAAGAAGGGTTTCCTGAATCTATTCCAGGAGAAGCCGCCGTAAGATGGAGGTCTGGAACAGATGTGTTGTCAAATTGCGGGTCACTAAATAATGAATGTGAGTCCTGATTTGTGGCCATTTGATAATTTAAAAAACCAGAATAACTAGAACCCTCATAGTCAAACTCCTCACTTCCATTCAGATAAAACTGATTGTAATCTAAAGATAAATTTACAGACCCAACATCGTCAACATATAAGACAAGATTAGAAGAGTTCGTAGCATAGAAGATGTTGTTCTCTAAGCTACAGTTTTCTGTATAGGTGATAGTTAGTTCTCCTGTTACACCTCCTACACCACTGTCATTAGTATCATTGTCATAACAACTGTTGTTTGAAAAACTACAGTCTATTACTTTTCCCGACCCCAAAGGAAAATCGAATCCTCCTATGGCCAAGGCAGCATCGTCATTTTCATAAATAATGTTGTTTCTAACCTGGATATCTGAAGTTGTCTTGCCTATGTTTTCACATCCGACCTCTATTCCCCATTGGTTTTTATAGACCGTGTTGTTTTCAATAACAATATCTTTTCCACCATCTACATAGATTCCCCCAGCAGTAGCATAAGGAGATTTACAATTGTACACCGTATTGTGTTTTACGATTCCGTTTCTAGCCTGATCGTTGCTGCTGGCCGTTCCTTCATGACCAATAATATCAATTCCTATATTGGAAATGTCATGTACGATGTTGTTCGTGATGTCAAAACCATTTACATTTCCGTTTACAGCCAAGCCTTCGCTAAAACCAGTGCGGCTGTCTAGAACAACATTGCCGTCAATGATGAGTCCCGAAATAGCATGATTGGCATTCGAGCCATACACGATAATAGGCTGACTGTTGGTACTTGGAGTAGCTGAATCACTCGAGTTGGTAGAAAAATTAATGTTGCTAATTGTATTGTCTCGTATTTCGATGTTCTGGCAATTTCCTTCAACAATAATCCCTTGGGCGTCTAGCTGTTCATTGTTGGTAAGGAAAAGCCCTTTAATGACAATGAAACTTTGATCAAAAATACCAACGATGGCATCAGGCCAAGAAACCCCTGTTCCATCTAGGGTGACTAAATCATCATTGTAATTTTGAAAAGTGATCATGTTTTCAGGGGTACCTGAAACATTGACTTCAACCTTTTCATAATAAATTCCAGCTAAAATATTCACAAAACTATTTGGAGTTGCATTGTCCATCGAATATTGTATCGTTCCCCATGCTTCTGCAATGGTTGTCCCGCTGTTTGAATTGCTGCCCGAATTAGAAACATAATAGTTTGTTTGAGAGGTGCAATGAAAAGCGATGACAAATGTGAGTGTTAAAAAAAATATGTGCTTCATTTCTGATGAATGGTGTGTTTTACCCAAAAGCTCGCGGTGCGCGCTCAGCCCTTTGATGCAGTTAATCTATTGTCGTTAGTATTTCGCTGATTTCCCATTTGGAAGACTGTGTTGAATGAACTCACGAATGTCTTCATTGGCTGTTTTCAAGTCCGCCTTGCGCAAGTACATCATGTGTCCACTTCTATATCCTTTAAAACTTAAACGATCTTTCAATTTTCCGCTTGGATCGATTTGCCACATTGTGTATTTAGAATTAAAATAAGTGGTTGCCCCATCGTAATAGCCAGACTGAAAAAGCACGTTCAAATATGGGTTTTCAGCCATAGCTTGTCTTAAATCGTCTCTGGTATTGTTGTCTTTGTCATCCCATGGATGAACCGATCCAAACATATTGTATTTTATATCGGTTTTAAAATTCAAGTGCTCACGTAGGTAAAAATTGATCGCAGGAGTAAAGGAATGTAGCCATGAAGTGAGTTCAGGGCTATAATCAGGACTTGTCCCAGCTTCTGTTCTGTCCAAACCTAAATAACGGGAATCAAGCCTGCCTATCGTATTGCCAGTTTGATCCCGCAACAATTCTTTCCAGAAAAAATTGGTGGGTACATCAAGGTTATGCTGCATGATTGACTTTTCTGACAAACCTGAGTAGAATGATATTTGCGCAGCGATTTTTTGTTTTTCCGCTAATGAAAGAGAACCTCCTCTTGCAAGAGAGGGCATTAAGATATTTAATGCGAACTCTTCAGCCTCTGGCAATATCTCTAACAAATCCTGTTGTTGAAGTTCCGTTGGAAGAGCTTTGTGATACCATGCTGCTGCAGTAAAATACGGCAAATTAAGAGAAGAAGAAATCGGACTGTCAGAATTAAAAACGTTATAATCCGCAGGAGAAACCAGAATGACGCCATTCAGATACATCCACTGCTTTTCTTGCAATTCTAGAGCGAGTCCAGAAACTCTTGTACCACCATAACTTTCACCGATCAAATATTTAGGTGAAGTCCACCTTTCATTTCGCGTAACAAAAGTGTTTAACCATTCAGCTAGATACTTAATGTCAGCATTTATTCCAAAAAACAGTTCTCTTTTAACTTCTTCTCCACTTTCTGGTATGGTTCTAGAATACCCCGTATTGACTGGGTTTACATAAACGATGTCTGCAACATCTAAAATAGAATTGTCGTTTTCATGAACTCCGTAGGGTTGAACAGGGAACCCTTCGTCATCGATGTTGATGACTTTTGGCCCCGTATAGGCGACATGCATCCAAACTGAAGCTGAACCAGGCCCTCCATTGAATGAAATTAACAAGGGCCGTTTGTTCGGGTTTTCGTTTGTGGTTTTTTTATAATATGTATAAAAAAGAGTCGCAATTGGTTTGCCCAATTCATCCCAAACTGGCTGCATGCCTGTAGTTGCTGTATATGACAATGCTTCGCCATTGATCACAGTCGTGTGGGTTGTTACAACAGTCGTGTCAACAGCAATACTTCTGTTCTGCGCAGTGGTAAATAGTGCGAAATGCAACATACCCAAAATTAAAAAAATGATGTTTTTCATAGCAATGTGTTTTATTGAAAAGACGGTCATGGAGTGAACAATGCTGTTTGTTTGCTAATATAACGACTGAATGATGAGTCCGGACTGGGAATAATCAAGTAGACTTTTTGATTTCAGTTGGTTGGATCAAGTCCCATAAATTTCCATATAAATCCTTAAATACAGCTACTCTCCCATGTGCGTAATCTGATGGAGGTCTTACAAATGTGATTTTGTGTTCAATCATTTTGTGATAGTCTCGGTTAACATTGTCTGTGAAAAGGAATAGGAAAACTCTTCCGCCGGCTTGATTGCCGATACTGCTTTCTTGTTCCTTATTTGATGCTTTCGCAAGCACCAAACAACACCCATTGGATCCTGGAGGAGCGATTGTAACCCATCTCTTCTCATCTTCAATTGGCGTATCTTCAACAAGAGTGAATTCTAACTTTTTTGTATAAAAATCGACTGCTTCATCGTAATCTTTAACGATTAGGGCAACATGTGCTATTCTCTGTTTCATTGTTTATTAGCGCATCAATTTTCCATTTAATTCAATGTGTCGTCTCTCAAAGAGATACGGTTCCAGAAGCAAGTTCTCCGAGCGAACATGTGCAGATGAAACAAGATGAGTTCTACGAAAGAATTGATTCCTGTTGCATTTACGCACTTCATTTAATTTTCGAGTTCCACCACCTCTCCTACCACGTAAACACTCCCACAAACTAGGGCTTGTGCTCTCACATCTAGTTTAAGATTTACAAAGTGAACCGCAGACCTTGCAGCTTTTACAGCATCCGAAACTGAACTGTAAACTTCACCCGAGAGCCCTGTATCAACGCCATGAAGTTGCAAACATTCAGTAGTCATGGAGCGAACAACATTCGCTGCACACCAATACATAATTGAATTCTTAGGGATTAACTCCAGCACCTTACACGGGTTTTTATCTTTCACCGTTCCAAAAACAATGTGGAGTTGGGTGTCTGGATTCTGCTGAGACAACGAATCCATCAAAACACTCACTCCATCGACATTGTGCGCACAATCGAGGAGAATTTTCGAGAGGTTTTCTGTCCGAGGAATCGTTTGCCATCTCCCCAATTGACCCGTAGTACTCTTGTAGTTTTCAATACCGTCTCTTTCTGATTTTTTTGCAATAAGCCAACCTCGGCTTCGAAGGACATCGATGATTTTTACAGTGGTTGCAATGTTTTCAAATGCAAAAGGAGTGGTAACGAAATCCATCAGGCTATCTGGCACCACTCGCCCATAATGCATCTCCGAGCTTGCTCTTAGGGAAGCTTTGAGTATTTCAGACTGTGCTTCGGGGCGCATGAACCCAAGGACAACGGGGGAACCGTTTTTAATAATTCCAGCCTTTTCTACCGCAATACTCGTGATGTCATTTCCTAAGAACTGCGTATGATCTAGCCCTATGTTCGTGATGGCACAAATTTCCGCAGTGGGGATATGATTGGTACTGTCGAGCCTACCTCCCATTCCTGTTTCTAGGATGACAATGTCCGTACATTCATCTTTAAAATACTGAAGAGCCATGCCAAAAGTGAGCTCGAAAAAAGAAGGCTTTCCCCAAGAATCCATATAAGTTTTGACAAAATTTACAACTTTAGATTCCGGAATTTTTTCTCCATTGATCCTAATTCGTTCTCGGAAATCAACAAGGTGTGGCGAAGTGAAAAGCCCTGTTTTGTATCCAGCTTCTTGCAAAACACCAGCAACCATGTGTGAAACTGTTCCCTTCCCGTTCGTTCCGGCGACATGAATAAACTTGAGACCGTTTTCAGGATTTCCTAAGAGTGTGCAAACAGCTTTCGTGCCATCTAGGTTTGGCTTATAAGCAGCGGGTCCCGAACGTTGAAACATCGGAAGCTTGGTGAACAGAATATCAACTGCATCTAAATACGTCATCACTCCTTAATAAAAGTTACTCCAGTTCAAATCGAATCGTAATAAATCCAGATCTTCTTGGAAGAGATTCGTTGGGTGTGAAAGTTGCAGACATCGCTGCCTCACGTGCCAGTCGGATGTGCTCGTCATCAGTCAGCGTAGAGTTTTTTCCACCATCGAATTTAGCAGAAATCACTTTGCCATTCGAATCGACAATGATATCAATTCTAATGACACCTTTTCTCTTAGGTTTTTCCATTAATCGAGGAGCATTAACAAGTGCTCCACCATTGAGTGATGCATTTCCAAAATCGCCGGAAACAACTCCAGATCCATCTATTTTACCATCCTCATCTCCCTGGTTACCGATGCCTTCTGTAGTTCCTTGTGAACCACCTCCACCTGAAGCGGCGTTCGATCGAATTAAATTTGCAGCTGCCGAGATTCGAACAGGTTTGGGGTTTTCGATTGGCTTTTTTTCTTCGACTTCTGTTTCTTGAACTGGGATAGAGATGGCAGAGGTTTCTTGAGTCACAATTTCATCTGTGGTCACGGGTTCGTTCACCGAAGGAGCACTTACAGCTTCTTCAACAACTTCCTCAACAACGGCAGAGGGGATTTCAGACTCAGTGTCTCCTGCAGCATCTGATACTGACCCAAGATCGGCAAATCCGACAGCGACAAACTGCTCGCCAAGTGGAGGGTCGGGAATTGTGAAGGCAATCAGAAAAAAACACAACAACAATACACCCGAAAAGATCAGACCAGTCATCACACCGGCGCGAATTCTTTGCTTCTTCTCATTGCTCTCGTGCAATATATTTGCTTGTTCATTCATCTAAATCCAATTGCTTACTTCTTGGGGTTTGCGCCTAACATCACTTTCCAAGAATTTGCTTTAGCTAGTCCTATAAGTTCTACTGTTTGGCCTGTAGGAACGGCCTGATCAACTTGAAGATATAGAATTTTCTCATTCTGCTTTTCCATCTCTGCACGGAGTTTGGGCTCTAAATCTGAACGGTTAATTGAACTCGAGGCACCGTTCAGGTAATAGCTTCCATCTGCCTTGATGCTCACCGTGAGATTTGAAGTGACTGACGTTGTTCCCTTGCTTGAGGGCAAGTCTACATTCACTCCGTTACTGACAAGCGTAGAGATGATGATGAAGAAAATGAGAAGGAGGAAAACAAGGTCCGTCATGGAACTCATTCCTGCATTCACACTAATTTTATTTCGAGTAGAGAAATTCATAGTGGCTAAATTTACCTTGCTGGCTCTTCAAGAATGTCAATAAACTCAAGGGAAGACGCCTCCATTTTATGCACCACTTTAGAGACCTTGCCCACCAAGTGATTGTAAGCAACGTAAGCGAGGATGCCCACGATTAGACCCACAATTGTAGTAATCATAGCTTGCTTGGTTCCCGAGGAAATGTCAGAAACTTGAACCGTACCTGCAGCCTCCATATCTAAAAAAACATTCACCATTCCGATGACAGTACCTAGCATTCCTACCATCGGAGCAGCTCCTGCGACTGTTGCAAGAATACTCATGTTTTTTTCGAGACTGTAAATCTCTAATTTGCCGACATTTTCAATACTTGTCGAGATGTCGCTGAGTGGTTTTCCGATGCGCGAAATTCCTTTCCCAAGCATTCTTGCCATAGGAGTATCGTTGTCTGCACATAAGTTTTTCGCGGAGGGGAGTTGTCCTTGTGAAATGTAATCTTTCAGACGCTGCATAAAGTCCGGTGAGTTTTTTTCAGCTCTACGAATCGCCATGTATCTCTCAAAATATACATACATCGCAAAGATGCTCATGAGAGCAAGAGGGAGCATGATATACCAGCCACCTTCCATCAGAAGTTGTAAAATATTTACTTCCACCTCCGTAACCGCATCAGTTGCTGCGGCCGCAGTATTGACTTGTAATAAAATATTTGTGAGCATTTGCTTGTGTTTTGCTATCGTAAAACTAAACGACTAAGTTCATAGATTTAGTATAACACAACACACACACTTCCTTTCGTTTTCAAAGTTGAAAGGTTAAAAACAAAGAGAGTGTATCAAGTCATTCCTAAAGCGCAAACATCAACAAATAGACACCTGCTCCAGCGAAATACCCAAGTATTGCAAGCAAGCTGATATTCTTTAAATACCATATGAAATCAATTCTCTCAAGTCCCATGACTGCTACACCAGCAGCAGATCCGATAATTAAAGCTGAACCTCCTGTACCTGCACAATACGCTAAGAACTGCCAGAAAGCTCCATCTTGTACAAACGCAGCAGACCAATCATCTGTCACCATATCCGGTTGGACAATTTCATACATTCCCATAGAAGCGGCTACAAGGGGGACATTGTCAACGATCGCTGACAGCAAACCTATCGCCATGTCGATAAGGTAAACATCATTTAAAGCTTCTCGAAGAGAAGTCGCCGCTAGAATTAAATGACCCGCCTCTTGTAAAGCAGCCACAGCGAGAAGGATTCCAAGGAAAAAAAGGACAGAAGCGGTATCAATTTTACGCAAAACACCAATCACTGAAAGTTGAGACTTGTGCTCGATGTTTTTTGTGTGATGAAGGCGCTCCGTTATCAACCAAATCATTCCTAATGAGAGCATCATTCCCATAAAAGGAGGCAAGTGAGTTGCTGTTTTAAACACCGGGACAAACAACAAACCTCCCAATCCAACTGCAAACACCATGTTGCGTTCAAATTTAGTTGTGGGTTCTGAACCTGGCTCATTGTGATAAATAGGGCGAGTAACCTCTCCTTTTAATCGAAGTGACAACACAGCAAGAGGAACCAACATGGCAACAAGAGATGGTAAAATCAGGTTGACCATAATAACGGAAGTGCTTAGCTGACCTCCAATCCAGAGCATTGTGGTTGTAACGTCACCGATGGGCGACCATGCTCCTCCTGCGTTGGCTGAGACGACAACCATACCGGCAAACAGCCATCTTGTTTCTTTATCGTCTATGAGCTTTCTAAGCAAAGAAATCATAACAATAGAGGTTGTCAGGTTATCGAGTATTGCTGAAAAGAAGAAAGTAAGAATACAGATAATCCACATTAATTTCACCTTGCTGGTGGTGTTAATCTTGTCCGTGATCACCCTGAACCCTTCGTGAGCATCCACCAACTCTACGATGGTCATCGCTCCAAGCAAGAAAAATAAAATACTTGAAATT
>DDJR01000099.1:31245-46473 GCA_002339135.1 Flavobacteriales bacterium UBA2619
AAGAAAAATAAAATACTTGAAATTTCCTGCATGTGATGCATTAAACGGTGCTCATAAAACGTGCTTAACACCCCATGGCCGCCTGGACTTTCAGCAACAAAATCAGCAAACATGTCAGCAAGGTGAGGAGGTACCTCTTGGTACCCCAAAACAAACAATCCCCACAGAATAGTTCCAGTCAATAAAGCAGAAGCTGCTTTGTCAATCTTGATGTTGTGTTCAAGTGCTATCCCCAGATACCCCAATACAAATACGGCGAGTAGAATATATTCCAATTTATTTTAATTTAGTTTGGTTTAGAGTTTGAAGCGCAATGCCAAATGCAGTTGCAGTTAACAAAGTTTTTTCTTGACGCTTGTTGTGGGTCGCTTCTAGTGCCCTGCAAATTGTCTCTGAAGTATCTCGAAAAATAGCTTCGTCAGACATATCAGCATTTGAATCGCTCATTAAATAAGCGAAAACCCTTGCCATACCACAATTGGCAATAAAATCAGGAATGACAGCTATTTTTTTATCCGCCAATTCTGCAATAGGGCCATAGAAAATCTCTTGATCTGCAAAGGGCACATTTGCGCCTGAGGAAATCACTGAGAGTCCCGCAGAGATCATTCTCTCTACCTGATTTTTTGTAATGAGTCTGGAAGAGGCACATGGTAAAAAAACATCTGCCTTGACATCCCAAATCTTGTCATTCACCTCTTCGTATGACAGCATTCCATTTGCAACAAGTGAGTTGCCTCGTTTGTTAAAAAACAAATCATTGACAGCATGCTGCTCCATACCTTCTGAATGAATCAATCCGCCCACTCGATCTATAATACCCACAACCTTTGCTCCAGCTTGTGTAAGATAATAAGCTGCCGCAGCCCCAACATTTCCCCATCCCTGAATGATCACACGTTTATCTTTTACATTTCCACCGTAGAGATTGTAGTAGTGACGAACAGATTCAGAAACACCATACCCCGTAATCAGATCTGCTACTCTGTACTTTCTGTTTATGTCAGGAGAAATGTTTGCATCCTCAATAATTTGTGAAACACCCTTTCTTAGATTCCCAATGCGACGGACTTTCTGAGCTTCATTTGGTTTAAAATGACCAGTGAAAACACCTTCCTGAGGGTGCCAAACTCCGTTCGCTTCTGTCATCGGAATGACTTCGTGGATTTCGTCAACATTGATGTCACCTCCTGTGCCATAATAGTGCTTTAAAAGAGGTGTCACAACTGCATACCAACGCTCTAAAACTCCTTTTTTTCGAGGATCACTTCCATCAAAACAAATCCCAGATTTAGCGCCTCCAATTTGGGGGCCCGAAACTGTAAACTTGACCTCCATGGTTTTTGCCAGAGACTCGACCTCTCTTTTATCTACCCCCAAGTGCATGCGTGTTCCACCGCCAGCAGCTCCACCACGCAATGAGTTAATCACAACCCAACCCTTGGCTTCGGTCTCACTATCCTGCCAGCTAAAGACGATTTCTGGCTTGCGATTTTCATACGCTTTAAGTAGATCCTTCATAGAAAATATTTCTTGTGATTCGAGCCGCAAATATAGTTATTCTAAGGCAGCCAAACAGCACCTCCTGAAGACGCCTTGCTTGCTCCCGTAGCAGATTTTAAAACATTGGATTTTCCGAGCCATCTTTGAAGTCCCAAAAAAGCAAAAGCGAAGGCTTCCTTGCCATTAATCATGTCCGATTCTGGTAAATAAAACTCAACACCGTGGGACAATTCATTCATACGTTGAATCAAAAAACAATTGAAAGAACCTCCCCCAGTTACTAAAATGACACCCGACTTAGGGCAATCATTGACAATGGTGATGGCAATGTATTCAACCGCAGTGCGCATTCTATCTTCCAGTGAATGATGAGCATACTTTTCTAACAAAGGACAAAGATCTGTATCCATCCATTCAACGCCCAAACTCTTAGGTGGGGCAAGAACATGGTAGTTCAGCGACAACAGTTCATCTAGAAGATCAACAATTGTTTTCCCTGATTTCGCTAACTTTCCTTCGGAATCGTATTGCAACTCTTTTTCTCGTGCCAACAGATTGAGAAGATTGTTACAGACTCCAATGTCCCAAGCTTGAGGAAGAACAGATATGTTTGCGAAACCACCTAGATTTAAGCAAGCTGTATACTCGGCAAAAAGAACTGAATCAACGAAAGGCACAAGCGGCGCACCCTGTCCACCGTAAGCGATGTCAAGGCTTCGGAAATCACATACGACTGGGATGTTGGTTTGAGAAGCCAAGACAGCGCCGGAACCAATTTGCACTGAGTAACCCTCTTGAGGGTTGTGAAAAACTGTATGGCCATGTGAAGAGACTACTTGAACGAAAGGTAGTAAATCGGCCGAAATTTGAGAGACACACTCCGCGGCAAAATGAGCCCATCGCTTGTCCAATTTCCACAATTTCTCAGCGGATAAACTGCGACTTATTTTCAGTTCATCTTGCAAGCCTTCAGGAAAGTCGAACATCTTGAACTGCAGTATGCATCCACTCCAAGTTGGATTGCAAGTGAATTCACAAACAGCAACATCGAGACCATCTAAGGATGTACCACTCATTAAACCAATTGCGGTATAAGTTCCGTTCTCGGAATTTGATAATGTATCTTTGTATTCCATTTATTAGAATTATGAATTTCGAACTTACAGAAGAACAGATTGCTGTACGCGATGCGGCAAGAGATTTTGCCCAAAATGTACTTAAATCAGGTGTAATCGATCGCGATAGAGAACAAAAGTTCCCTACTGAAGAGGTCAATCAACTTGGTGAGCTTGGATTTATGGGCATTATGGTGGACCAAAAATACGGAGGGTCAGGCATGGATGCAATCAGTTATGCAATCGCAATTGAGGAAATCAGCAAAGTTGATGCTTCTACCAGTGTTGTGATGAGCGTAAATAATTCTCTCGTGTGTTATGGCATTGAGGAATTCGGAACAGAAGAACAAAAGCAAAAATTTTTAGTTCCACTTGCAAGCGGACAAAAAATAGGTGCATTCTGCTTGAGTGAACCTGAAGCTGGATCAGACGCTACATCTCAGAGAACTACTGCCATTGATATGGGTGACCACTACCTTGTCAATGGGACAAAGAACTGGATCACAAACGGCGGCTCTGCCTCAACTTACATCGTCATTGCTCAAACAGATGTCGAAAAAGGGCACAAGGGCATCAACGCCCTCATCCTTGAGAAGGATATGCCTGGATTCGTGGTTGGTGCAAAAGAAGACAAACTAGGAATTCGAGGGTCCGACACCCATACTTTGATGTTTCAAGACGTAAAAGTTCCCAAGGAAAACCGAATAGGAGAAGATGGATTTGGATTCAAATTTGCAATGAAAACTCTTGCTGGTGGCCGCATCGGAATTGCAGCACAAGCACTTGGAATCGCAGCCGGAGCTTACGATCTAGCGCTCGCTTATTCTAAAGAGCGCAAAACTTTTGGCAAAGAGATTTACAAGCACCAAGCGATTGGTTTTAAGCTTGCAGATATGGCAACTCAAATTGAGTGCGCAAGACTTTTAGTTTACAAAGCTGCTGCAATTAAAGATGCTGGAGAGAATTACGACCTGGCTTCTAGTATGGCCAAGCTATATGCTTCTGAAGTTGCGATGCAACAAACAATTGAAGCCGTCCAAATCCATGGTGGGTATGGATTCGTGAAAGAGTACCATGTCGAGCGTCTCATGAGAGATGCAAAAATCACTCAGATTTACGAAGGAACAAGTGAAGTTCAGAAAATCGTTATCAGCAGAAGCATCCTTAAGGATTAAGGACAATACGCAGATTTAGGTCAATTGATTCTTTCGTTGCGTGAGTTAAATACAGACGTAACACCGAGTAATTCTGTAACAACCTCTTCAACTCCGTCACCGTCCATGTCAATCAAGGAGACTTGATCAGCTTGAACAAGGCCAGACATTCCAACATATTGAGCGTCTGAAAACGTACACTCTTGAAGCCATCCCTCTTCATCAACAAACAGCACTGAGGTGTTTTCGATTGTACTAGACAGCCTAATCGCAGGAGCGAACATGGGATAAATCATGACAGGAGTAGATCCTCGTAGTTGTCCGTTTCTTTTCAGAAGTCTCACAGTCCCATCACTACATCCTGCGTAGAGGTAATCCCTTTGACCTACTCTGATATGATCCAATTGTTGGATGCTAACTCCATTGCGAAGGACCGTGAAATCCCAACCAGGGGTTCTGTTTCCCTCGCCTCTCAGATTGTAAAGATGACCATCGGAAGTCCCAACTAAAAATCTAAACTTGTCGTTGTGATCGTAGTCGAAGACTGCAAAACTCGTGATACCGTTCTTTTTATAGGGAAATCCCAACACGTTGTTGCCTCTTACATCTATGACATAGATGGCATCCGAGACGGCAAATGAAGTTTGATACTTGTTGTTTCCGTATAAATCAACTTCGAATGACCTCCCCCCTATAGGTTTCAAATCATTGTCTAACATGACAGACCATATTACCTGACTATCAGCCCCCATAGCTTGAACTGCATGTGAATCGGCGTTCCAAACAACATCCATGTCATTTCCACTGAGGTGGTTGCGAGTAACTCCTAAAACATCATGAACAACAGCTCGAGTCACAGGAACAGACGCCTCAACAACTTCCTCAACTTCTATTCTGGTATACACGATTCTATCCTCTAATAGAGATGGGGTAAACCCCTTGATGTGCGCAGGTTCAGTAAAGTTTTTTATCCAAACAATGATTTTGTTGTTTCCCGAAGTCAACTTAAACCCACCATTTCTAAGATTCTTTAGCGCATGATACTTTTCACTGGAAACAGTCCATTTTTCTGACATTTTTTCAGGCTGATCCACCCACATATCTAGAACACTTGAAGTTCCAACCAAATACCCTCCTCTGTAGGGTTTGATTTCCATTTCACCGCTACGGTACCACTTAAAACTTGAAATTGTACTTTTATTCTCGATGTGAAACAATTCACTTCCAGGGTTAGAAAATTTGTAGAACAGCTCTCCATTGTCTCTCTCCCACCTCTCCCATAAACTCCAAGAATCTGATGCATAGCTGGTTGGGGGTTCTATATCTCCACCCTCAGTGGCTGAACCAAATACATAAAACCAAGCCGCAAGTGCTGCAAGTAGTACCGAGAAAATGGGTAAAACTTTCATGCTTCTAAGTTCAAACATTCTTTAAGAAATCCGACTCCAATTGGGCCTGTCTTTTTTAATTCTATCTAAATTAACTCTCAGAGTCTGGTGGGCTGGAAGCTCTATGGCAGGATCTTCCTCTAAAACTCTTTGCGCCATATACCTCGCGGTGGTCATTAAGTCACGATCTCTGAGCAGATCAGCCATCTTCAAATCAGGCACTCCACTTTGTTGTGTTCCTAGAATATCGCCCGGCCCTCTAATCTCCATATCCACCTCTGCAATGACAAAGCCATCATTGGTTCTGCACATTGTTTCGAGCCTGCGCCGTGCCTCTTTGCTGAATTCATCCTTGGTCATGAGAATGCAATAACTCTGATCACCACCCCGCCCTACACGACCGCGAAGCTGGTGCATCTGGCTTAAACCGAAACGCTCGGAACTCTCAATAATCATCAGAGTCGCATTGGGTACATTTACACCCACTTCGATCACTGTCGTAGCGACCAAAATCTGTGATTCCCCTCTCACGAATCGCTTCATCTCAATATCTTTGTCAGCCGGTTTCATCTTTCCATGCACGATACCAATTTTATACTTAGGCAGAGGGAATCGTCTAGAGACACTCTCATACCCATCCATAAGATCCTTATAGTCCATGGTAGCACTCTCTTCAATAAGTGGAAAAACCATATAAACCTGCTTTCCCTTAGCGATTTGCTTTTCAACAAAATCCATGACCTTCAGCCTTCCTCCATCCGTTCTGTGAACAGTTTTAATCTCCTTTCTTCCCGGCGGCAATTCATCCAGAACACTCGTGTCTAAGTCTCCATAAGCAGTCATTGCTAGGGTTCTCGGGATAGGTGTAGCAGTCATTACTAAAACATGAGGTGGTGGGTTTGACTTGGCCCAAAGCTTGGATCTCTGTGCCACCCCAAACCTATGCTGCTCATCAATGACAGCAAAACCTAAGTTTTTAAAGACAACAGTAGGCTCAATTAACGAATGAGTGCCTATTAACAAATTCACACGACCGTCAGAAAGCCCTTCTAAAATCGGAATTCTATCTCGTTTTTTTGTTGAACCTGTGATAATTTCAACCCGAATATCCATCTCCTTCAAAAGATCACTTATTCCCTCAGCATGCTGTCTTGCTAGAATTTCTGTCGGAGCCATAATACAAGCCTGAAATCCATTGTCAATGGCGAGTAAAGCGGACATCAATGCGACAATTGTTTTACCACTCCCCACATCTCCCTGCAACAGCCTGTTCATGTGGTGGCCTGTATTCATGTCTGCTCTAATTTCTCTTAACACCCGCTTTTGGGCGCCCGTCAATTCAAACGGCAGATGATGACTAAAGAATTCATGAAAAAGGGTGCCTACTTGCCCGAATTTCACTCCGAGTAAATCAACAGTAACAGTTCTTTTGTGTTGCAACAATACCAACTGAAGATAAAGTAACTCTTCGAATCTAAGTCTCTTTAATGCTCTGTCTGCCTCAAGTGGGGAGCTGGGTGAGTGAACTTCCTCAAAAGCATCTCTGCGTTTTGGAAGTCGCAATTCAGACAACAAGTGCTCTGGCAAGGTTTCACCTATATCTCGTTTCACTTCAGAGATAGCACCCCTTAGCAACCTTGCCAAACCCGAACTGTTGAGCCCCATAGAAGTTAACCTCTCAGTAGATGAATATACAGGGTGAAATCCTCCGCTCTTCCGTGTCTCATACGCCTCAAAAAGCTCAACTTCTGGATGGGCCAATTGCCACTTGTCTCCATAATTTGAAGGTTTGCCATAAACGACTACCTCTGTATTTAATGGCAATTGCTTCAACATTCTATTCGCTCCTTTGAACCAAACAAGCTCAAGACTATCCTCTCCATCAGTAAATACGGCCACAAGTCGACTTGCTCGTTTTCCACCTAAAAGGGCCTTTTTTACTATCTTTCCTCTAAATTGAAATGCAGTAGATTCAACTTCAATGTCAGAAATAGGATAGAAAACAGATCTGTCTTCATATCTAAATGGCAGATGTTGTAACAAATCGAAAACAGAAAAAATACCCAGCTCGCTCTTAAGAAGCTCAGCCCTTTTGGGTCCAACTCCCTTCAGATATGCTATGGGTGAATCAAGATTTATTGACATCGCGGTAATTGCACCAAGTGCTGCTAAGGCAATTTACCTCTCAAAAGCACAGTTATACGAGCATCAGAACAGGATTTTCAAGTAAATTCTTGAAGTCCTGAAGAAATGCGGACCCTGTCGCACCATCTACAACTCTGTGGTCACAGCTTAAAGTCACCTTCATAACGTGACCTGGAACCACTTCTCCATTCTTCACAACTGGCACATTACTTATCCCTCCAATTGCTAGAATACATGCATCAGGCGGGTTAATGATTGCCGTAAAGTTTTCTATGCCATACATCCCAAGGTTCGAAATGGTAAAAGTTGACCCCTCCCAATCTGCAGGCTGCAAGGTCTTTGCCTTAGCTCTACCTGCAAAGTCTCTTACTTCTTGACCTATAGTAGCAAAAGATTTACCATCAGCAAACCTGACAACAGGAACCAAAAGTCCATCCTCAACAGCTACAGCAACCCCGATATTTACGTGTTCGTTGTAACGAATTCTATCCTCCAACCAACTGCTATTCACTGCAGGGTTCTTACGAAGGGCAACAGCAGTAGCCTTTACAACCATATCATTAAACGACACCTTGTAAAGTCCTTGGTCATTGATTGCTTTGCGGGCCTGCATTGCATTCGTCATGTCTACAGAAATAGAAAGGTAGAAATGAGGCGCTGTAAATTTACTCTCCGCGAGGCGTCGGGCAATGGTTTTACGCATTTGACTCACACCCACTTCAGTAAACTTCTCTTGAGTCAATACAGGCATACCTGTCGCTCCGGCCATTTTAAAGTTTTCTACATCTCGCTTAACAACACGACCGCCTTCACCTGATCCTGGAATTCTATCTAAAGTTAGACCCAATTTATCAGCGAGCTTTTTTGCAAGTGGTGATGCTATCACTCTGGCATTCGGCGCTGCTGGTGCTGGTGCTGTCGTATTAGAAGGGCTAGGGGTAACTGCAGGCTTCATTTCAGGAACAGGTGCCGAAGCAACTGGAGCAAGGGGCGCAACGGCTTCGGGTGTAGGTGAAACAGGTTCACTCTCTGTTACAAGAGCTGCTTGTTCATCATTTGCTAAAATATCTTTAATATCTTCTCCCTTCTCTCCCAAAACACAAAGTATACTATCAACGGGAGCAGTAGCACCAGTCTCAACACCTATATGTAAAAGAATACCATCTTGAAAAGATTCAAACTCCATCGTTGCTTTATCTGTTTCAATTTCAGCTAAAAGCTCTCCGCTCTCAACCTCATCACCTACTTTTTTATGCCAAGCTGCAACGACTCCTTCAGTCATTGTATCACTCAATTTAGGCATACGTACTATCTCAGCCATGTTGTGGTTCTTTTAAATCGGTAATTAGTCTTTTACAAATGGGTAATCTTTCTGAGTATACACATCCTCGTATAGCTCATGGGCTTCAGGCTTCGGGCTTTCTTCAGCAAACTTAACAGCTTCCTCAACAACTTTTTTCACTTCCGCCTCAACTTCTTTGAGCTCTTTTTCACTCATCCAATTTTGTGCTAACAGAACATCACGCACGTATGTGACTGGATCGCGGTCTTTAAAAGAAGCAACCTCATCTTTCGTTCTGTACTTCTGTGGGTCTGACATTGAATGACCTTTGTACCGGTATGTCTCGATATTTAACAGCGTTGGACCATCTCCATTTCTACCTCTTTTCGCAGCGCGTTGAATTGAAGCACAAACTTCTTCTGGACTCATCCCATTGACTGTTTCAGAGGGCATGTCATAACTGTCACCCATCCTCGATAAATCGTGAACGTTAGTCGTGCGCTCTACACTGGTCCCCATGGCGTACTGATTATTCTCAATCACAAAGATGACAGGGAGCTTCCAAATCATCGACATGTTAAATGTCTCGTGAAGGATCCCTTGACGCGATGCCCCATCTCCCATAAAACAAATTGTTACGTGGTCTTCATTCCGGTATTTATCAGCGAATGCGATTCCGGCACCAAGACCTATTTGGCCTCCTACAATCCCGTGGCCACCAAAAAGATTTTTCTCCTTATCGAACATGTGCATCGATCCTCCCTTCCCCTTAGAACTTCCTGTAACTTTACCGAAAAGTTCAGCCATTACAACTTTAGGATCGGTACCTAACACCAACGGGTGTGCATGGTCACGATAAGCTGTTATCACACGATCTGTTGGCCTTAAAGCCTCTTCCATGCCAGATAAGACTGCTTCTTGGCCAATGTACAGATGGCAAAATCCACCAATCTTTTGTTGGATATACAATTGCCCACTTTTTTCCTCAAACTTTCGCATGAGGTACATGTCTTTGTACCACTTGCGGTACACCTCCTCTGAATGAGGGAGCTTTGTAACGTTCTTCTTAGCCATCAGCTTGTAATTGTCACCATAAAATAATCAGGCAAATATAACGTTTGTATATTCGCAAGCTCTAACAACAAGAATAATTTGTCGTCGTTATCAAAAACTATTTTTCATCCTACAAATCGATAGGCCTTCAAGGGCTTGAATCTGTTGCTTTAATGAACAGACGGGAAGAAAAATTTCTAATTCCAAACGATTGGTGTGACCCCATCTCAAAAACACTAGACAAAGAATACAAGGTCCTCGAAATCAATGGAAATAGGAAATTTGAATACGCAAATCTGTATTTCGATACACCAGACAACATCTGTCTTAACGACCACATCAGAGAGAGAAAAGTTAAATACAAAATCAGAATAAGATCATATGTTAATTCTAACATTTGCTTCCTTGAGATCAAGGAGAAAAATGTTCATGGTCGCTCAGTAAAAATTCGCGTGAAGCGCACTTCTGAAAAATGGGATTCTCCGCTGACTGATTCTGAAAAGCTTTTTTTATCTGAGAGAGTTCCCTTTGCATCTGATCTTGGCCCTGTGCTTTACATACGTTACTCCCGTTTCACAATCGCTCATTTAGACAGAGGTGAAAGAATCACATTCGACACAAACTTAACCTATACTTCGATTCAAAATGAAGTTTACAAGCCGCTTCAAGGACTCAGCATTGTAGAGTTAAAACAAGAAGAAACAGACAGGAGGTCACCCTTGTTTGTATTTCTCAGAAACAGACCGGAGCGAACAGCTCCATTAGGCAGAATAATTAAAATTAGTAAATATGTACTCGGGCGTCTTTCTGCTGACAATCGTTTGCCCCCTAGAACGTACCTTTCGAATCTTAAAGTTCTAAAACGAGCTAATAACGCAATAAAATAAAATGATTCCTGCAGAATTATCTCCTCTAACAGCACTTTTACTTGGATTTGGTGCTAACCTACTATCTAGCTTGGTTGTTGTGCGAATGATTTACCACCTCGCATCTAAGAGACGTGACTACGTCTTTACCTTCATGCTAGTCTCAACTTCCGTGTTTTTCCTTTGCACACTTCTTAGCGGAGTAGACATAGAAATGGGATTCGCTCTGGGATTGTTCGCAATCTTCAGCATTATTAGGTACCGAACTGATGCGATTCCGATACGAGAAATGTCATACCTCTTTATCGTCATTACGCTCGCCGTGATTAATGCGCTGGCTCCTCAAGCAACAGGCTGGGGAATTATTGCAGTAGCCAACGTCGGAATTTGGGGGCTTGCATTTGTCTTAGAACGCCTTTGGTTTGTAAAGCATTTAACTACGAAAATTGTTATTTACGACCGTGTTGATTTAATTCACGCTGGAAGAAGAGTTGAACTGAAAGCAGATTTGGAAGAAAGAACTGGCGTGGACATTCACTCACTTGAAATCGGAAAGTTAGATTTGTTGAGAGACACAGCTGTTATTCGTGTTCACTTCTACGAAGACCTTCAGCCTGATCATTTTGAGGACAGCACAATTTAGAAATAAAGAAGGGGTGTTTACTCTTTCTTATTTAACAGAACAACAGCATGGGCGCTTATTCCATCTTCTGTCCCAACGAAACCTAATTTCTCAGTTGTCGTAGCTTTAATACTGACTTTATCAAGATCAATGCTAAGTATTTTAGCGATTACCTCTCTCATAGAATCGATCGATTCAGACAACTTGGGAGTTTGCAAACAAATCGTTGTATCTAAATTCCCAATCTTCCATCCTTTTTCTGAGACTTTCTGCCAACTTTCAACAAGTAGCTTTTTACTATCAATGCCTTTGTAAGCGGGATCTGTGTCTGGGAAGTGATAGCCAATATCTCGCATCGCTAGAGCGCCAAACATGGCATCACAAATGGCATGTAAGAGCACATCGGCATCAGAATGACCCACTGCTCCCTTTTTGTGAGGAAACAGAACACCGCCAATCCACAACTCTTCACCCTCTTCTAAACGGTGAACGTCATACCCGTATCCAATTCTAATATCCATTAATTCACAGCTGTTGCTGCATCTGACAAATCGCTAAACTGCATCCTCAAGGTAAACCTAAGTGTATTTGCTAAAGGATTCTGTTGAGTTGTACTCACCAGGTAGCTTAAATCGATTGTGAAAACTGTGTATTTCATTCCAGCTCCCATGGTAATAAACTGCCTGTTGCCTTTGGAAAAATGCTCGTAGAAGTAACCCGCTCGAAAAGCAAAAACATCCGCAAAGTTGTACTCCATTCCACCCCCAAGGTTGATTTCTCTAAGCTCTTCACGAAAGATACTTCCGGGAAGAATCTCGTATGTGCCATCATCATTGAAATCTACAATACCTGGAGCATCGTAAAAAGATTGTACAATGCCGGTAGCAGTACCTACATCATTTGAAAAACCACTCACAATCGTGTTCCCATCTTGCTGATCATAAACAGGCGCCGTAGGTACCAAAAGTTTATTTCCATCAATTGTAAAAGTAATATCGTTGTAATCGTCTAGCTCCATATTGTAAGCTACACCTAAGCGGAGATTAGCTGGGATAAAATCCCTCGCTGCAGTTTCAGTGTAGCTCATTTTAGAACCAATGTTAGAAATGTTCATTCCGAAATTGAATGTCCCATCTTTACCTCCCCAATTTGCGTTTTTATTCGTGTAAAACACACTTACATCGGCCGCTACCGCAATTCCTGGCTTAGACTCTGCCCCCAGCACACTGGTTCCACCTGTTAAATTTGAATGAACAAATCGACCCGCAAATCCACCACTAAATTTATCGGTAAACTTTTGAGAAAAACCTGCATCAAGACTTAGCTCAGCTGGCTGAAAATCTCTGATTGTAGTTCCAACCTGATCTGTAAACGTAATGTTACCAAGGCTGAAATACCTCAAACCTAAACCATAAGCCTGTCTTTTATTAATCTTGCGGTTCATCGTTAAATATGCAAGATTCATGTCATCAACCAACGCCCTTAACCATGGAGCGTAACTGAGACTCATTTCAAGTTCGTTCTCAGAAAACGCCATTTTCGCCGGGTTCCAGTGAAGGCTGTTGCCATCAGGAGAAAGAGCAACTCCTGCATCACCAAGGGCTCCTGATCTTGAATCAGGTGCAATCATTAAAAATGGGACGGCCGTGGTAATCGTATTTAACTGTACCAGTGATGCTACCTCACCTGGGTCTAACTGAGCAGAAGCTGTCCCTATCCAAAGATTTAAAACAACTGTAAAAGCTGTTAGGTGAAGTAAATGAAATTGATGCGTCATTAAATAGTTTTATTCGTCAGGCAAATGTACTGCCTCAGATTCTTGATTAGGGCCTTACAACGACAAGTTTACTTCCATATTGCGCATATGTCCCATTTTCTGTCGTGATTTTTATTTTAAACAAATAAATTCCAGCAGGGACATCAGCACCACTTCCATCGATTAAATTCCATGAAGCAACATCTGTTAAACTACCATGTGAAACCAAATCTTTTGTAAACACTTTGACCTGACGACCTGATGCATCGTACACTTCGACCTCAGCCTCTACAAGTTGACAAACTTGATTGTGTTCAACTCGGAATGAAACATGAGAAGATGCAGGATTGGGATATGCAATCACCGACTCAAGAGCTACATTCAATGAGTTCACGACTAAGAACGAGGTGAGGGCAGTTGCACTGTTGTTTTGGACATCCCAAACCTTAAATTCCAAAAGGTGTTCTCCATCCTCCAAATCACTGAATGGGAATCTCACCGTTCCGCTCTTATATGTATCGAGGTCAGCAGTGAAGTATGTGTTTAAAACATACGGGGAATCATAAGACTCATCCAAAACCGCTTTTAAATCATGACCAATACCGTTTCCTACAGTGTTTATTCCACTTTCGTCATAAACTCTGGCATACAACCAAGGGTCTTCACCTGTGACACCACCTGCAACAAACAGAGAGTCGTTAATGTACAATGAAACCTCAGGGCCCAAATCGTCGATGGATACCGAAGACGAAGTTCCTCCGATAACAAATGATTCTGAAGCACCATGCGCATCGGTTTTTGCTTCGTTGTTTTCAGATATAGCGTAGCAGCTCACCCTTCCATTGCCATAGGTATAGTCAATGTCTCTTGGGACTACAAATTCAAATTCAAAAATTCCATTGACAACACTGGCAAGACCTTTGTGGATGACGTTTCTGTACATCGTGTAATTAAACTCTCCAGCCACTGCGTCATTATCTAGAGTGCTTAACTCAGATCTCTTGTCAAAAACTGTTGGATAGATTTGACCATTGAACTCCTCTAGGGTGTCTCCAGAAGTGGTCCCAACATAACCCGTCATTTTTACCAAATCTAAAGACCTAATTGTATCTGGAATTTGTGTGAAAAAAATGTTGTGCTCTGGATAAGCGAGCATCATAGCAGGGTCTCCTAAAAGCGAGAAGTTTCTCATGTTTGTAAGACTTGTGACATCTGGGCTGTTCTTTGTATCCTTACATATATCCCCCAAACACCGACGTTGACCAGTGCCAGAATCTTCATCCAGAACAGTCTTAAAAAAAGCTGTATTTAACTCTTGGTTACCCCCGCTAAAAACAGTTCTTGTAGTTGTGAGCATTCCTACCGATCCGCCATCCGGATTGAATATCAGCATTTCTCCTGCTGATTCTACTTCAGGGTCATCATACCGAGAAAGCTCGCAGGTTGCGGTCATAAACACCGGCAATCTTTTTTTATTCGTCCATTCTCTAATCGTAGTCGTGTTGAGAATCCTTTCGTGAGCCCAACCTCTTGCACCACCATGACCAATATAGTCAATGATAAGCGCACCTTCTTGAACTTTCCGAGCGATTTCAGCTTCAGCAGCATCATATCTTTCACCACCGGGAGTCGCTTCTTGAATGTATGAGTCTGGATAGATTTTGATAATGTCGTATTCATTGTGCTCTTGAGAAACCCGTGAAGAGTGGATTTCACTGTCAGACATGTGACGCCAACCGTCATTGTTGTTTCCATCTTGATCATCGGTCACGAAAACAATGCGGTTTCTCCAAGATCCAAAAACAGAAGACTCTCCACCTGCTTCGCACTCTGCTGATGGCGATGATTCTAGCGAAGCACCTAAGTAGGTCTCTACTTTTGAAACAAAACCCAATGCTTGAGACAGACCTGTTGCTGGAATTCTTCCCACTCCAATTGCGAGTTTGTCGCCTGGTGACTCACCCATTCCATCTTCCAAAAGTCCGAAATAGTCATCTGTTACATAGCTGTTTACAGTACTCTCTGAATTCGAGCTTTGAAAGGTGATCAGGTTGATTCCATCGGGATTCAGATTTCGATTTAAAAAAGTCCCATCTCCCATAAGTGTGAGATAACGAGGTTCATCTTCAGTAGTTAATGCTCGATCGCGCAACATCATCATGAGCATTTTGATGGCCGTGGGATCTGGCGAGCCCGAAGAAAATGCTTTAAAAACTTCGCGTTGATTCACAACTGCAACTCTCAGACCCCTGTCAGCGTGAAGAATGGCTAATCTTCTAGCAGCAGAATCCAATGGTAAAGCTGTGAGGATAACCAAATCCAAAGGGCCCAAACCATGAAGATC
>DDJR01000008.1 GCA_002339135.1 Flavobacteriales bacterium UBA2619
ATCGAAAGATTGCCTCTCGTTTTTATGTTACACGAAACCTAGAATTGAATTTTAACAGGTGCTGTCTGCCGCTCATTCTTTAAGCCAGCCGGATAGCGCGAATAGGACCTTAGCAAGACCCAGTGTTGTTGAGGGCTGGATGATTTGAACTGCAAAGCCCGTTTTGTCATCATGTTGGCGGTCGAAGCGACAATGAGATTAACGGGAATGGTTACAATAGCAGCAAGCCCACCAGCTATAGTCGTAATTGCCGCGAGTGATTGCAAACCAACTGTGCGCAAACGAATCCGCCCAAATTTCCCCTTGACAAAAGTTATTTCACTGAATAGATATGGTTTTATCTTGCCATTTTGATGCGCAAGATAGACCGTGTTTTCATCTACATACAGCAACTCTCCCAAGACGACCCACCCGGTTTTCAAACCCAACCGAACACTCATACCATAGGGGGTGTATTCCATAGATTTAATATGCTTGTCACCGTAACTCGAGGAAAACTCTTGAACATAAAAGGGTTCGAGATCTTGATAATTGAATTCGGAGGCCTCTTGTCCGGAAACAGAAGAAAAAATGCATGAAAGGGCTAACAGCCACGCGAAGTACAACAAGGGTGATTCAATCCGCATGATATGTGAATATTGGCGTGGTAATTTTCGACTCCCAAAATAAACGTTCCATCTCCTCTTCATAAACTTGATATTTCTTCGCTTCTTGTTTTAGGTATTGTTTAGGGAACAAATGCATTTGACGTAATTTCTTTCGATTAACGTTTCCGAGCCATTCACCACGCATCCACTCAATGTAATATCCTTCAGAAAACAAAAACAACTCGTGTGATGCCCCATCATCGGAGATTTCGAAATCCATGACGTATGATTCGCCGGGCATGGACACGAAATGATGGTCGTCCTCAGCAAACAATTCAGGATCAATGAAAACATCTTGTTTGCTTCCCCGCACCTGTTTAATTGAACTGGGCTGATGGGTCCAATCCCCAACATTCACCTCCTCCACAACCTGAACCAGTTGAGCGGCATCGATACGCCAAGCCCCAACCGTCATTTGCAATCGAACTTCAACCTCACCCTCACACTTTCCCAATTCTAACATTTGCGTGTTTATGGCGATGGGTCCAGTTTCATCAAACATCCCAATTTCTTTCCACTGCTTTTTGGAAACATCCCAAACAGAGACCTCTATCCCGCCCATTTCTTTGAATACGGAAGGCTTCCAGCCGGGTTTCGCCATGTCGCTCTTTCCGAATTCAACAAAGTAATCACTGTTCATAGGACCCATGTAAGCCTTGGCACCGTAAAACAGATAGGTTGACATAAGAGACTGGCGGAAATCGAGAACAAGTCCATAATTATCGGTGTTCGGAATTCCAGGAAAAGTTAAATACACGTCTTCTACGTCCGTCATATCTCCGTTTTCTGTTAAACGTTGGTATTCGTTTAAGTCCGCAGATGCAAAAAGCGCAGAGACGTCCATTTTATCCGCTTTCGCTTGAGCAGGAGCTTGACTCTCGGCACACCTCCAAAAGCTGTTGTTGGGATTGTGATAGATGCGTTCTCCTTGATTTATTGGAATGGCGGTCAGACATATAGCGTCAATGCAGTGAGTCTCAAGGGCTTCGTTTTTCATGGTTAACGAAACAGAATTTTCACGGATATCAACAACCCCCAAGCCATCGCAATCTTCGTATTCAAGATTTGGATGTATTGCACTAGAAAAACCTTCGGCATCTGATGAAAACACGTTGTCTGGATTTTCATCTAGATAAAAAGTAGGGCATGAACCGTAACAAATTTTTGGATCAACAATGCAGACAAAAAGCGAAGCTGCGGTGACTAAGAACATAATTTTCGTTCCCTTCAGAGATGAAACAGCGTTTGTGTTTAAAGCATTCGTTTCGAATAAAACAACATCCTCAGCTTGGAGTTCGATGATTTCTGAACCAAGAGGTCGTCGATTTATATCGTATGACTGTGCTAAACCTGTGACAACATTGCGAGCGCTGTCTACGCTCCACTCATCTGTAAAGAGCATGACCCCTCCCTCGTTTAAGTGTGCTTTTAAGAATGGCTTTCCTCCTTCATGAAGCGCCTCTTCATGCATTAGCGCATTTAGATTCTCATAGTGCGCTCTGTGAATGGGAGATTTTACTGTACCTCTAGAGCTGCAGCTTGAGCTTAGGATTAAGAAAACAAGCCCGGCAAAGGCAATTAGGGGGGGGCTATTTCGTAATGTCATATTTGTGATATGGAGCAACAATAGGTTAATTAAATGTAATTTAGAAAGATAAACCCTTCGGACAAAATATCACAACCTTTTTTCTGCGAACAAGTACACGTAACACATTTACAGGCTTGTTGAAAGTGGACGAAACATGCGTGAAGATTTTCAAACAGATCACCTTGTGAAAAACAAAGCCCCGCCAACTCAAAGTTAACAGGGCTTTTTTTTCTGGAGGTCCGAAGCGGATTCGAACCGCTGTAGCAGCTTTTGCAGAGCTGAGCCTAACCGCTCGGCCATCGGACCATTACACCGCAAATATACACAACAGAACCTATAGGCCGCACTCATTGCTATCTTCGTTGCATGAATTTCAAGAGATTAATTCCTAACGCCCTGACAATGGGGAATTTATTAGGTGGAGCCTATGTGTGCTGGGAAGCAGCTTCCGGCGCAGATATCACAGACGGAAGAATTGCTGTGATTTGGTTGGCCGCCATGTTTTTTGATGCTTTAGATGGATGGGCCGCTAGGAAGCTGGGAGTGGAAGGACCAATGGGTATCCAGTTAGATTCTTTGGCCGACCTTGTGACGAGCGGGTTAGCGCCAGCCTTTGTCTCATACAGGTTAATTTGCGAAAGCGGGGCATGTGATAGCCTCATGATTAATGCCCTGCCCGCACTTCTTGTAGTAGCCGCCGCTTACAGACTAGCTAGATACAACGTGAGCGCATCGACAGACGAGAGCACTGGGTTTTTTGAAGGGCTACCTGCTCCAGCGGCTGGACTGTTTTGGATGGGAATGACGTTGTGGTGGGGATCGGCTTATTCAGGGAGTGAGAGTCAAATAAGAGCAATGCTAGTAGTTGCATCTGTGGGCATGGTGATGTTCCCTCTTTTAATGGTGATTAAAAGACCGTTCTTCGGATTAAAAACGTGGGGAAAAGACAAGACGATAGATGCGGTCAGATCGGGTCTTGGAGTCGGATTTATTGCTGTCGCTGTTGGAACCTGGATTGCTTGGGGAAACATATACGCGGCGGTGTCATTGTGTGTACTTTTGTATTCGATTATAGCACTTGTATTTGCCCCGAAATAGATGACCTCATGAAATTTGTTGCAGAAATTGATATTATGCCACTGCCTTCACTTTTAGATCCACAAGGAAAAGCTGTGGTTGGAACCATGAAGATTATGGACCTTCCAGAGATCGTAGGAGTAAGAATAGGGAAGCATGTTACGCTTGAAGTAGAGGCCGCAGACAAAAAAACAGCCGAGGCAAAAGTTGTTGAAGCTTGTGAAAAACTCCTTGTAAACCAAATCATGGAAGGTTTCACTTTCCATGTTAAAGAAGCGAAGTAAAACCCGCGACTTCCCACACTTAAAGCAAGCCCGCAGAAAACAAGAGGGCAAACAATTCAGAATGAGATGGGGCGCCTTGCAATGTGGCGACAATGTCAAAGGGGCTCATGCTGCTTTCTTTAAAGATGCTTATCACACCTTGTTGGGACAAGTCAGGACGAATTGTGTATGCGATGTCTAAAGGAAATTGACTGTCTCCGACATAGATGGCGTCGAGTTCAAGCGTATACGCAATCGCATCTGTAAAGTATGAATCTCCGAGATACAACTTCCCTTTTCTCAGCGTATAGGCTAGATTAAAACTGCTGGTTGAGTAACCTGTATAGATTCGTTCTCGATCTACAGTATAGAGAATATCCCCCCGCCATCCATTTCCTGATCTCACAATACCGCCATCGACATGGCTTATGACCTCATTCCAACGAAGAGAAGTTGATGGGTAGAGATATGTGGAGGTTTGAGCGAAATACCCAAGCGATGTAAGCGCGAGAGCAAGAGTTGCAATTAAACGCATTCTAAAGATTCCTCACACACCAAGCAAGCTGCTTTAAGCGCTTGATCAAGGTCAGCGATTAAATCATCTGGGTGCTCAAGTCCGATAGAGATTCGAACAAGCCCTTCAGTTATGCCGTGGCGTAATTTTTCATCAACAGGAACACCGGCGTGAGTCATGCTGTATGGGTGCTCAGCCAAAGATTCTGTTGAGCCGAGGCTGACAGCGAGTTGGATGTGCTGGAGCGCATCTAGAAAAGCAAAGGCTGCTTTGCGCCCGCCTGGAATCTCCATGGCGAACATGGCTCCTCCGTTTGCCTGCTGCTCACGAGAAATTTGCGCAGACTTCTTGTCGCCAGACCCCTCTAAATCTTCTGCCCAAGCAGAGTAGATTTTATTTATTCCGGCCACCGGTGTTCCTGGAACGACTTGGATGTGGTCCAGAATAAGTCGGGTAGAGCTGATTTGGCGATCAATTCTCACCTGCAGAGTTTCCATAGATCGCGCAAGCATCCAGCTGGTGTATGGGTCAGCCATTCCTCCGAAGAATGTTCTGTATTCGAACACTTTTGCCATGGCTTCCGCTTCACCACTAACAGCTCCCGCAATGAGGTCGCTGTGACCACCAATGTATTTGGTGGCGGAGTAGATGTTTAAATCAGCCCCAAGCTCTAAAGGTCTCTGGAGAATAGGCCCCAAGAAAGTGTTGTCTACTGCCACGATGATTCTGTGGTCTTCAGAAGTGTACTTCTTTGCCCAATCAGCTGCAGTTTTAATGCTGTGAATTTGAAGTGTAGGATTTGCAGGAGTTTCAAGATAAATCATTCCAGGCAACCCGTCGGATTCGCTTAAAGAAGCTAACTCATCGAGATTTTCTAGCCTGCGAACGCTGACCCCCATAGACGGAAGGATGTCATCAATAATGTGCTGAGTTCCGCCATACAAAGGCCCCACGTACCAAAGAGGTTTTTCTGCCCCGGTTAATGCAAACAACATCGTGCTGATGGCCGCCATCCCGCTTGCAAACAAAGCCGCAGCGTCAGACTCGTCCCATGCAGCCAGCCTGGCTTCAGCTACGCTTAATGTGGGGTTTCCCAAACGGCTGTAAATAAAACCACCCTCTGGTGGAGTTTCAGCTCCTTCTACTCCATAAGCAGTCTCCATGTGAGCTGCTCCAACTGCTGCACTTGGGAAAACAAACGTTGAAGCCGGGTGCATGGGTGGTTTAACAGCTCCGTGGTTGTCAGCGGGATTGTATCCGGCAAACAGTGCTTTTGTCTCTAAATGTGTTTTCATACATGTAAAATTAATCTTTTGTTCTGCAGATAGAGACGTATTTTGAACAAAGGTGTTTAATTGTTTGAAAATAGTTAAAATTGTGCTAATTTGTCCTTTTAATTATGTATTAAACTGAACAAATGAATCTAATAGACACTTTAGACCGAACAATTGTAGAGCATTTAGAGTTTGATGGTCGGTGCAGCATGAAAGATTTAAGTGATTTGACGGGATTAAGCCGAAGTGCTGTTTTTGCGCGGGTGAAGCGCTTAGAAAATGACAGGGTCATTCAGAGGTATACCGTGAAACTTGATCGAAAAAAAATGGGTCTAGAGCTCAAAGCTTTTTGCAGTGTAAATCTGAAACTACATGAACGGGCGGCTCTTGAAGAGTTCGAACACGATATTGCAAACTTTATAGAAGTCAGATCATGCTACCACCTAACGGGCATCTCAGATTACATGCTGGAGATTAATGTTCCAGACATGGACCATTACCACAGATTTATCACTAGAAAACTTGCCGCTTTGGACAACATTTCTCAAGTTAAAAGCATGTTCGTCATGAACGAAATCATTGAGAAATAGAGTGTAAACTAATCGAGAATCGCAGCAATTCCAGGAAGGGTTTTCCCCTCCAAGTATTCCAGCATCGCCCCGCCACCCGTGCTAACATAGCTCACATCATCAGCGAGTCCACATGCGTTGATGGCGGCAACCGAATCGCCACCTCCAACAAGTGTGTAAGCCCCTTTTTCAGTAACTTCTTTAAGGGCGTTTGCGACTGCAAAAGTCCCCTTAGAGCAAGCCTCAAATTCGAAAACTCCCATCGGGCCGTTCCAAAGAATTGTCTGGCTTTCAGTCACAGCTTTTATAAACTTTTCACAAGCTTTGGGCCCGATATCGAGTCCCATCCACCCCTCTTTAATTTCATCGGAATTGAAAACCTCAAAATTTGCTTCAGCAGAGAAGCTGTCAGCACAAATGGAGTCCTCAGGAAGGAGAATTTCAGTTGAACTGCGCTTCGCTTTTTCTAAAACGATTCCGGCTCTTTCAACCATCTCCGTTTCAACCAAGCTAGACCCTACTTTTCCGCCTTTTGCCAGCATAAAAGTATAGGCCATTCCACCCCCGATCATCAGCTTGTCTACTTTGTCTACCATATTTTCTAAAATGGTGAGTTTGCTGCTCACCTTAGCGCCCCCGATGATTGCAAGAAGAGGTTTAGCAGGCTTAGACATCACTTTTTTCAAAGCGGAAATTTCACCCTCTAAAAGCTTACCAAACGCCTTGTCTTCAGGAAAAAACCGAGCAATGACTGCGGTAGAAGCATGATTCCTATGGGCCGTTCCGAAAGCATCATTCACATACAGATCGCCATTTTCTGCCAGTTGACCCGCGAAAAACTCATCCCCGTCTTTTTCCTCCGGATGAAATCTTAAATTTTCAAGAAGCGCAACCTCGCCTGGCTGCAGATTTTGTGATACATCCAGTGCGCTGTCGCCAACACAATCACTGGCAAACTTGACAGGGATTCCAAGTAAACCTTCTAAATGGGAAACGATGTGTTTTAAACTGAATTGCTCAGACGCACCTTTGGGTCTTCCCAAGTGGCTCATGAGCACCACAGATGCACCTCCCTCTAAAAGTGTTTTAATTGTAGGAAGTGCACGGCGGATTCTTGTGTCGTCTTGCACTTTGCGCGCTCCATCTAATGGGACGTTGAAGTCCACACGCACCAGGGCTCTTCGCCCCTTGATATTCAGGTCAGATATTGTCATCTAGAAAAGTGTAGCCATTCCAACTCTCGACTCTACATAGGCTGGAAGTTCAGAAATGAGAATTCGCTCTTGGGTCATACCGTCTCGCTCACGAACGGTGACAGAATGGTCATTTAAAGAATCGTGATCGATTGTAACACAAAGCGGAGTTCCGATAGCGTCTTGCCTGCGGTAGCGTCGTCCGATTCCGTCCTTCTCGTCATACTGACAATTGTGATTCAGGCGCAGTTTAGAAATTACTTCTCTCGCTTTTTCAGGAAGACCATCTTTTTTTACAAGCGGTAAAATTGCAACTTTAACTGGAGCTAGCGCGTAAGGAATGCTCAGCACCGTTCGAGAGTTCCCCTCTCCCAAGTCTTCTTCTTTGTAAGAACTGCTCAGAACAGCAAGGAACATTCTATCAAGGCCTATAGAAGTTTCGACGACGTATGGAACAAAACTTTCCTTGGTTTCTGGATCGAAAAACCTCAGCTTTTTTCCAGAAAACTCTTCGTGACTTTTAAGATCAAAGTCAGTTCGAGAATGAATGCCCTCTAGTTCCTTGAATCCCATAGGAAAATCGAACTCGATATCACAGGCTGCATCTGCGTAATGAGCGAGTTTAACATGATCATGAAACTTGTAATTCTCATCACCTAAACCCAGTGTGGAATGCCATTTTATACGCTCCGCTTTCCAATATTCATACCACTCTCCTTGATCTCCAGGCTTGACGAAAAACTGCATTTCCATTTGTTCAAATTCGCGCATACGGAAAATGAACTGCCTGGCGATAATTTCATTTCGGAAAGCTTTCCCGATTTGTGCTATTCCAAAGGGAAGCTTCATGCGACCGCTTTTCTGAACGTTGAGGTAGTTGACGAAAATACCTTGTGCAGTTTCAGGACGCAGGTAGATTACCCCGGAATCTCCACTAACTGCACCAAGTTCAGTACTGAACATCAGGTTAAACTGTCGCACGTCCGTCCAGTTTTTAGACCCGCTGACAGGACAAACAATCTCCAGCTCTTCAATTAACGCCTTGACCCCCGCAAGATCCTCAGCATTCATCGCGTTTTTAAACTTTTCGTTGATTTCGTCGATTGTCTTTTTGCGTCGTAAAACGTTTGTGTTGGTCGCTCGGAACTCCGCTTCGTTGAAATCATCTCCGAACCGCTTCAGTCCTTTTGCAACGTCTTTGTCAATCTTTTTCTCGATTTTAGCGATGTGATCCTCGATTAAAACATCCGCACGATAGCGTTTGTTGCTGTCTTTGTTGTCAATCAGAGGGTCGTTGAAGGCATCCACGTGGCCAGAAGCTTTCCAAGTTTTTGGATGCATGAAAATCGAAGCGTCTATACCCACGATGTTGTCGTTCATGCGCACCATTGCGGTCCACCAATAATTTTTAATGTTGTTCTTAAGCTCACTACCAAGTTGACCGTAGTCGTAGGCCGCACTTAAGCCATCATAAATTTCACTACTTGGAAATACGAAGCCATACTCTTTCGCATGGCTAATCACTTTTTTCAGTCCGTCTTCTTGGCTCATTGCGTTTTTGTGTTTTGCAACATGAAACATTTACAGATTCCAAAGTTACTTATAACAGGGTGTTGAAGTATGAGATGTATCCTTGTATTTATCGGAGCCAAACCACTTCAAAGCCGCTTATCTGCATAGACGATTTGCCTCACGATGCCTGTGACCAGTTCTATTCATTTTTATCTTCCTTAAATCGCTAACTTAGCACAATGTCAAAGAAGCCGATGATCGGGGTTTTAGGAAGCGGAAGCTGGGCCACGGCACTGGTAAAAATGCTTTGCGAAAACGTGGAAGAACTTCACTGGTGGGTAAGGTCTCAAGACACCATTGATCACATAGCTCGCTATGGAAACAACCCGAGATACATCGAGAGCATTCAGTTTCCAATCGAGAAACTCAATCTAACGACAGATCTGAAAAGCGTGATTGAATCGAGTGACATTGTCATTGTTGCGATTCCTTCTATGTTTTTAGATGAGGTGTTTAACAATGCGTTTGGGGAAGACTCATCGTTCACTCCCTTTTCCAAAAAACTTGTATTTTCTGCCATAAAAGGCATGATTTCTAAATACAATTCTATTCCGGCTAGATATCTGCACAAGAGATTCGACATTCCGTATGAACAACTTGGGATTATCTGCGGCCCTTGCCATGCTGAAGAGGTAGCCCGTGAAAGACTTTCTTACTTAACAGTGGCTTGCCCAGACACCACTCAGGCAGAAACATTTGCTCCATTTCTAAGAACCAGGTACATCAAAGTGAGCACATCTGACGATGTTTTCGGAGCGGAACTCGCTGCAGTTTTGAAAAATGTATATGCCATTGGAGCGGGCCTAGCTCATGGGTTGGGCTATGGAGACAATTTTATTTCAGTCATGATCTCCAATGCCGCGATTGAGATGAAGAGGTTTATTGACGCGGTTCACAACATTGACCGGAACATTAAAAGCAGCCCGTATCTCGGCGACCTACTCGTAACTGCATACAGCGTGAACAGTCGCAACAGGGCGCTTGGCACGATGATTGGAAGTGGATACACCGTAATGGCAGCAGTAACAGAATTAAAAATGGTCGCAGAAGGCATGACGGGTGCAAAAGGGATTTTCGAAATGAACAAAGAGTTCAATGTGGAGATGCCTATTTCTGAGGCTGTGTATAGAATTCTTCACGAGCGCATGTCGCCAGTTTTAGAAATGAGACTTTTATCAGACTTACTCAAGTGAAAAAAAGCTTCTTATCCATCTCAGTATTAATGGTCACCCTGTTGTCAGGGTCGACGTTGTTTTCACAACAACACTCCGCAGATTTGGCGTTTTTACCTAACGAAGGTCAATGGGATTCCTTTGTATCCTACCGCGCCGAACTCGATGGGGGTGTTTTTTGGATGGAAGAAAACGGATGGACAGCGTGGCTGGCGGGAGAGGGTTACGACGATTTATGGGATCACGAAAGTGGACATCACGAAAGCGAAACCTTGTCATCGCATGCCTGGAGAGTTCGATTTAAAGAGGGAAATTCCCAGACAGAAAAATCAGGGAGGCACGAGCTGGGCTACAAAGTCAATTATTACAGAGGCAGCGACGAAACGAAATGGGTAAGCGGTCTTGATGCGGTGGGTCAGGTGAGATACAATGAGGTTTGGCCCGGAATAGAATTAATCATGGACGGAAGGGCGAGAGGGACGAAAAAACTCAAGTACGACTGGGTAGTAGAGCCGGGAGCAGACCCCTCAAACATCGTTCTGATTCATGAAGGAACAGAACTCAGTTTGCGTCCTGACGGATCGTTGCTTCACCTCATGGGAGAGACTGGAGACATCATTGAAGGCGCACCGTTTGCTTACCAGCTCATCGATGGTTCACGTATCTCACAAGTTGAGTGCCACTACAAATTAGCGCATCGCGCAGATGGCACGACAGAGGTTAGCTTTGAATTGGGGGACTACAATACGGACCTTAGATTAACCATAGATCCAGACTTGGTATTTGCAACTTACATAGGTGCAACCCAAGCAAACTGGGGGTTTACTGCTGCTTTTGATGATGACGGAAGGTCCATCTCTGGAGCTGCGTTGTGGGATGGGGGAATGGGAATATACCCCACGACTGCGGGTGCCGTTTCTACCACTTTCGATGCTGGAAACGGACCTTTCGATATAGGAATTACAGTATTTACAGCAGATGGAGCAGCCCTTGTTTATAGCACCATTGTGGGTGGAAACAGCATGGACATTTGTTCTTCCTTGGTTGCTGATTCAAATGGTGACTTCTATGCTTTAGGAACAACAGGGTCTTCCAACTTCCCAGTCTCTGGCGGATCTTATGACGGTACGTTTAATGGTGGAGATGCGGTCAATCTAGGGAATTGTTGCAACTTCCCAGGTGACTTCCCCAATGGATCTGATTTGTTCATCTTGAAGTTTTCCTCCGGAACCGGAGGTTTGTTAAGCGGAACCTATGTCGGAGGGTCGGACAACGACGGCATCAATTCCGGTTCGATTTTGAATTACAACTATGGAGACGTTTTTAGGGGCGAGATTAATGTAGATGAACTTGACAGACCTTGGGTGGCTACAGTGACCTCAAGCACCAATTTTCCCATGATATCTGGTCCATACCCCAGTTACAACGGTGGTGATACAGACGGTGTTTTATTTCGAATGAGCCCAGATTTAGCAGCGTTAGAGTGGTCATCCTATGTAGGTGGATCTCAGGCTGATGCTGCATATGGCGTTCAATTTACTTCCGCTTTTGAACCCGTTGTTTGCGGTGGAACTCGAAGCACGGACTACCCAGCCCTAGGCTCCTCACATCAGTTTGTTTTCGGGGGAACGGTGGACGCTTTTGTAACTCGTTTTCCCAACGGAGGTGGAACACCTCTTGCGAGCACGTATTTTGGAAGTTCGTCTTATGATCAGTCGTATTTCGTTCAAGTAGATGAGGATGACAACATATATTTATATGGACAAACAGTCGGAGATTTAGCTCTCTCCGGCACCGTTTATAATGCCAGCCCCAATGCGGGTCAATTTATAGCTTGTTTCGATGTTCAACTCCAAAACCTTCTTTGGAATACACGTGTTGGAAACCCTAACAACGCTGGAAGTATAGACATCAGTCCTACGGCTTTTCTTGTGAGTGATTGTGGGCAGATTTACTTGTGTGGATGGGGAGGAGGAACAAATGCGGGTTCCCAGGCTGGAGGAAGCAGCGGCACACAAGGCATGCCGCTTACAGGAGACCCGTATCAAGTGAGTTCAGACGACAGTGATTTTTGGCTAGGAATGCTTAACCCTGGAGCAGAGCAGTTGATTTATGGATCGTTCTTCGGCGGCGGACAATCGGCAGAGCATGTCGATGGAGGCACCTCCAGATTTGATAAAAACGGAACGGTGTATCAAGCGGTATGTGCAGGTTGTGGAGGAAACAATGATTTTCCGACGACTCCAGGAGCGTGGAGCTCTACAAACGACAGCTTCAATTGCAACATCGGCATTTTTAAATTCGAGCTCGGAACCATCAACGTAGATATAGATCTTGTGGCTCCTGACGTCATTTGTCCAGATGAACCCATACAATTCGTGAACAATTCTGAAGGTGGAGGAGTGTATTTGTGGCAATTCGGAGACGGGGAAATTAGCGATGAATTCGAACCGGCACATACCTATGCCTCACCGGGAGACTGGCAGGTTACGTTGACAGTCTCAGATCCTCTTGGGTGTTTAGATGAGCAATCCTCCACCCTTGATTTAACAATAGAAGAACCCATCAACCTTACCATTGACCTCGTCGAACCCATTTGTTTGGGTGAAGAAGTTCAGCTTAACGCGTGGGGTTCAGATCAGTTGTATTGGCAAATTAATCCGACATTAAGCGGAACAGACATCTCCAATCCAATTGCTACGCCTACAGAAACCACGACGTATACGGTGAACGATGAAAACGAGTGCGGCTCCGGTCAGGCCCAAGTTACTGTTGAGGTGAGTTTTGTTGAGGCAGAAGCAACACCAATAGCAACTACAATTTGTTTGGGGGACAATGTGCAGCTTTCGGCAGAAGGAGGAACCGGGTATTCTTGGTTTCCTACTGCAGGTCTCACTGAGTGGAGCTCTGCTGCCGTGACTGCTTCCCCAAATGTAAACACGCAGTACACGGTTACGGTGACCGACGATTTCGGGTGCACGGATACCCAACAAATTCAGATCACGGTTGTTCCTGAACCCCCTGGAGGTTTGGTATATGACCCCATTGAAATTTGTACAGGTTATGGAACTTCTTTGCCAGGAGAAACAGGTGACGCTTGGATTTGGGAGCCAGCATCTAATCTGAATGCAGCGAACGTACAAACCCCTTACGCAACCCCCACGCAAAACATCACCTACACAGTATCCATCCAAAACATATGCGGAATAGGAACAGACGAGATCTCTGTTTTTGTTATTGTTCCGGAGGCTCAAGCTTCTGAAGATGGTGGCATTTGTAGGGGACAGGAATTTCATGTCACGGCTGCCGGAAATGATTCAGAAAACTCAACTTATGTGTGGTCTCCTGACCAACTTGTTTCCTCATCTACGAGCAGCGATACCTATGTTTACCCAATCTTTACGACAACATTTACGGTGTATGTTACAGACTCCAATGGCTGTACTGCCAGCGATGAACTTACGGTGTATGTTGGCCAACCGCCTTTTGTGAACGCCGGTCCAAACCGCGATGTTGAGTGGCTCGATGAAGTTAGGCTGCTTGGCTCGACGAGCGGAGACAACTATTGGTGGACCCCTGAGGAAAACCTTAGCTGTTCGTATTGTGCCCTTCCAGAAGTGTTTTCGACCGAGCCCGGCTGGTATGTTTTCCATGCGTTAGATGAAAATGGCTGTGAGGGAACAGACTCCACATACCTAGATATTTTCTATCCCATTTTCGTCCCCACATCCTTCACCCCAAACAACGATGGGGTCAATGACGCTTTTTACGTTGCTGGGCTTAGGCTAGAAGGCTACAGGCTCATTATTTACAACAGGTGGGGTGAGCAAGTGTTTTACTCGGAAGATGCAGAGCAGGCTTGGACTGGAGAATCAGAAAACGGAACCCATTACTGTCCCGACGGAGTTTATTTGTATTCACTTCGATACGAGGACCAAGACGGGGCTCACCTTCTTCATGGACACGTATCACTCTTGAGATAGATGGAATCTCGAAATCCAGAACTATATTGCAGCATGGACTTTAAGTTTACGCGCAACCTTTTGCCAGGAATGTTCCTCGATTACGACTGTGTAATCATCCCCGGATTAGGCGGATTCGTTTGCAACGGCCGCTCGGCTTGGTATGATGAAGAAAATGAGGAAATGGTTCCACCTTCTCGAGAGGTGATCTTTAACCCAAACCTCACTCACAATGACGGCTTACTTGCTCAAGAGATTATGCGGGCCAGGGACTTGTCGTATTCAGAAGCGATGAAACATGTAGAGGATGAAGCGTCGTCTATGGTTGTTCAATTGGGTGAAGGAAAACCTGTTGAGATTGCGCATGTTGGCAGACTTTATTCAGGAGATGATGGCGTAACGCGTTTTTTACCAGATGCAGAATTGGTTCGTGTTCTAAGATCCTTTGGCCACGCGAGGATTCCTTTATCGAAGATTGTTGTGAAGTCGGTTGAAAAAGAAGAAAAGAAGGCGATTCCCATGCACACCCCTTTCAGGGTTAAAGCAGCTCGTGTAGCTGCTGTAATTTCCGTGCCGATAGCTTTGGCAGGTGCGTGGATGATTTCTGACTCATCCAACTCGAACACACTTCTTAGTGTCTTTCCGAGTTTGAACACAGAGGCGATTGTTTCAACCTTCATCCCTTCACAGGGCTCGGGGTTATTTAACGCCTCACCAGAAGACACTTTCGAGGAAATCGAAATACAGTATGCTCCAGAGGAAATCGAAGTGGAATTGGAGGAAGTTGTTGTCGAATTCGCCGAAGTGCGGGAGACTCAGATTAATTTCTTGATTGTAGGCGGTGCTTTTTCTATTGCAGAAAACGCACTCAAGCTTGCGGAAACTTTAAAACAAGAAGGCTTTACACCCACCCACCACTTCCAAAGCCACAACAACTTAAACCTGGTTGCTCTGGGGGAATTTGAAACGGAGTGGTCAGCGAGGAAGGCTCTAGAAAAAGCAAGAAAAAAAGGCAGAACGGCCAGTTGGTTAAAGCGCCTGTAAGTCTTCTTTTTCAAAGAGATTCTTTAATTCCAGATGCCTTTCTTCTGGGCAAGGAATCAACCCCTGCTCTAGCAGAAGAAAAATCTCTTTAGCTCTCGCTTCTTGAGGAAACTCTTTCATTCCGCTAAACAAATCTGGATTTTCAGACCCTTCTTTCTTGACCCAACGGATGACTTTGGCGGATGACTCACTAAATTGAAATACCCATCGATCAGCATCAGACTTTCTCTCGAGATAGGTCATTCTTTCCGTCGAAGATTCCCAAAACAAGTTGCTAAACTCATCCAGTAAAAAATCAACTTTGGCAGGGTCTTCGCTTTTTACTCTTTGCCATTCAGGTGCGTCAAGACCTTGAGAGGAAAGGAATTTAACAAAATCCTTTTCTACAGCCTCAAGCTCTTTGTCTGTTAACCTACGGTACCTCACAAGATTATTTTTCGATTCCTTCAAGCATGAATAGGAACGCGTATTCCATGGCTGTTTCCTTAAATCTAGCAAAACGCCCAGAGGCACCCCCGTGTCCGGTTTCCATATTGCAATGCATCATCACGACGTTGTCACCTTGTTTGTTGTCGCGGAGTTTTGCGATCCACTTGGCAGGCTCCCAGTACTGCACTTGACTGTCCCAATAGCCTGTAGTAATTAGGGTGTTGGGGTAATTTAACGCTGCAACATTGTCATATGGGCTGTAGCTCATCATGTAGTCAAAACACTCTTTCTTTTTAGGGTTACCCCACTCGTCAAACTCACCCGTTGTCAGCGGAATGGTCTCGTCGAGCATCGTGTTGATAACATCCACGAAAGGAACAGCAGCAACAACTCCATTGAAGAGTTCTGGCTCGAGATTCATGACCGCTCCCATAAGCAATCCGCCAGCACTTCCTCCCATAGCATACATGTGCTTAGAGGAGGTATAGTTGTTTTCTACAAGGTGTTTTCCACAATCGATAAAGTCGTTAAAAGTGTTCATCTTTTTGAACAATTTTCCATCTTCATACCAATGACGGCCCATTTCTGACCCACCTCTAATGTGTGCCATGGCGTAGACAAACCCCCTGTCTAGCAAACTCAATCGCGTGCTGGAAAAACCAGGGTCCATACTGTATCCGTAACTCCCGTACGCATATAAAAGCAGGGGATTAGATCCGTCTAAAACAACATCCTTTCTGTAAACGATGCTGACAGGAATTTTAACGCCATCACGAGATTCAACAAGAATACGTTCGCTTGTGTAGTTTGCTACATCGAACTCACCCCCAAGAACTTTTTGTTGTTTAAGCTCAGTGCGTGACTTGTCTTTAAATGCGTGCTCGTATGTGGTATTTGGGGTCGTAAGTGAAGTATATCCAAAACGGAGTCTGTCCGCCTTAAAATCCGGATTCGATCCCACGTAAGCCATGTAAGCAGGGTCGTTAAACTCGAGGTAATAATCTTCTGAAGCGTCCCAACTTTTAATCCTTATTGACGTTAAACCATCTCGTCTTTCTTCTAACACCAAGTACTTTTCAAAAATCTCAATCCCCTCAAAAAGAACATCATTTCTATGAGGGATAACATCTACCCAGTTCGCGCGCGAAGGTGAATTGATGTTGGTTTTTACAAGCTTAAAGTTCTTTGCTCCATCTGCATTGGTCGTAATATAAAAAGAATCCAAGTAGTGACTTACGCTGTACTCGTGGTCATCTTCTCTTTCCTGAATGACGAGGAATTCAGAGTTGGGCTCGTCGGCATGGATGTATCTAGTTTCGCTGCTTAAAGTCGAACCTGAGCCGATCATAATGTATTCATCACTCTTGGTTTTTCCTACCCCCACATTGAATTTCTCATCTGTTTCCTCATAAACCACAACATCTTCACTGATTGCCGTGCCGAGTACATGTTTGAGAATGCGGTAACTGCGCAACGTAACGGGGTCCTTCTTGGTGTAGAACAATGTTTTGTTGTCATTTGCCCAAACAGCCCCTCCTGTTGTCTCCGGGATTTCATCTTCAAGCATCTTACCAGTGGTTAGGTCCTTTACTTTAAGCGTATACTGACGTCTACTCACAGTGTCAATACCGTAGACAAGAAGCTTGTTGTTGGGGCTCACGCTGGTGCCTCCAATTGCGAAATAGTTGTGACCTTCAGCGAGCTTCGGACCATCTAACAACACCTCCTCGGCAGCTTCCAAGCTGCCCTTTTTACGGCAACTGTAAGCATACTCTTTCCCATCTTCGTAGCGTGTATAATACCAGTACTCTCGGTAAAAGACAGGAACACTTTCGTCATCTTTCACAATTCTACCAACGATTTCATCGTAAAGCTCTGTTTGAAATTTTTCAGTTGGCGACAAGACCTTCTCTTTGTAGTCATTTTCAGCAATGAGGTAGTCCAATACATCTTGGGTTTTTTCAGAGGGTGTTTCCGCCTCTTTTTCCTCGTCGCTTAGGCGCATCCAAAAATAGTCGTCTTCCAGATCCATTCCGTGAATTTCCTGAGAATAAGGGACGATTTTTGCGTCCGGAGCAATGATTTTTAATGCGGTGAGTTTCTCCTCACTTGTAACGTAATTGTTGTCAGACATAGACGGTTGGTTATTGTCATCAGTACTTGAGCATGAAAACAGCGCAAGTAAAGCAACAATTGAAATTGGGGTTAGCTTTTTATGTAACATTGTGAGCAAAGATAATATGACTAAAGGCTCTCACCCGCTTGGAGCAGAACTTTGATTTTTTCTAAATCTTCAGGAGTATCAACTGAGGGTGTTTTGTGATGTGTTAAGCCGAGGTGGATTTTCCAACCATGATCTAACCATCTTACCTGTTCGAGAGATTCACGCATTTCTAACTCGGTAGCGTCCAGCTTTACAAGGTCCTCTAGAGCACAACTGGTATAGGCGTAAAGACCAACATGTTGAAGCCATGGTTCGCCTAAAGGAGGAATGGAATTTCTACTAAAACGCACGGCATGTCCCTCACAATCCTGTACAACCTTCACACGATTTTTATCTTCCTGACCTTTGTCAGCGGCTTTCATAGGGTGTGCAAGCGTTGCAATTGTTGCGTTGGGTAAATTGATTAACCGTTTTAATTCCTCGAGTTGTTCAGGATGAACAAAGGGTTCATCACCCTGAACGTTGATGACCGCATCGGGCCTGGGGGAAATCTGGACAAGCGCCTCGACACACCGCTCTGTGCCATTGACGCATTGCGTTGAAGTCATCACAACCTCACCACCAAAACCAAGCACCACATCTTCAATTCTCTTGTCGTCTGTAGCAACGATTACCCTGTCCACAACTCCAGCGCTTTCGACACGTCGGACAACGCGCTCTATCATTGGAACACCATCAATCAGCGCCAGCGGCTTGCCAGGAAATCTGGTGGAGCCATATCTAGCTGGGATGATTGCGACAACATTCATCATTGAAACTCGTAAGTGTACACCAAGTTCACGAGTCTCGGAGCTTCAATGGCCAGAGGCCTAATGCTGTATTCTTCGTTTAAAAGGTTGCTTACAACGAGAGAAATTTTCGATTGGTCATTTACATTAAGCCCAAACCGAACATCGATTAACCATGGAAGTGTTGGGTTTTTATCAAGCCAATCATTTAAACCCCAATCGACAAATCCAAATTCTTCAAAACTCACAAATGCCTCATCGAAATTCTTAAGAACACTTTGGTATCTCGCACTGACTCCTAAAAAACCTTTCGGGAATGTCCACTGAGCGTCAAACCTCACAAGGTGAGGAGACCTGTATTTTAAAAGGTAACCCGTGGTGTCATGGCTGGTCCCTATATACGTCGTAGACAAGTTGGTGCTGTCTGGATCGTAGTTGAGGTAGGGAGTTAAGCTGATGGGATTTGTGTAGGTATATCCGGTAAGCAAATCGATTGAATGCTGGTCATCCGCACCCCACTTTAACTGTCCCATGAGAGAAACTTCCGCTCCGACCACCTGACTTTCTCCCGTGTTTAAGCTTCTAAATCCCAAACCATAGAGGTTTTCAGCCCCCTCATTTTCAGCCCATGTCCCAAACGAAAATTCAATGAAGTCAGTATATTTCTGTTTGAATACAGCGACATCGAGATACCCAGCAAACCCCCCAATTTTCATCCCCTGCTTCACCCCAATTTCTAGGCTTGTGGAAAACTCAGGCCTCAGACTTTCATTGGGGTATACTTGAAGATCTCCCAGTCCAGTCCGAATGAATTTTTCAGCGATGGTTGGAAACCTGAATCCTTGACCCAAGCTGGTTCTAAAATAGGTTTCCTCTCCGGCTTGATAATTTGCACCTGCTCTGAAAACAGGTTTTCCTTGCGCGTCTTCATTGATTGAAAAATGCTCATAACGTGCTCCGCCAGAGAAATTAAAGTGTTCTCCAATGGGTTGATCAAGTTGGACATACGCCGCGATGTTGCGGGCGGTATTTATTCCATCTCCACTTCCTCCGTTGTACAACTGGGCCTCGCCCACGGTATATTGATGAACCAAACCAGACGTGATTGCCATCTTTTCAATGCCCCAGGCCCCACGCTTTTGGGATTGAATCTCAGAATAGAGCACATCAGAATTGTTTCCTTGGTTGTTGTCATTGTCGTTTTTAAGGTGCTGCCAACGGTTGCGGAAGCTGGTTCGCACGCCAGAGGGGCTTGTATATTCAACCCATGGATCGACGGTTCCAACAAGCTGCTTGGTGCGGGTCGCTCCACCGGCGTAGCTGCTGTAAAGGCCCGTAACAGAGTGGTCCCAAATTAAAGTGTTAAGAGATTCTCCCTTTTGCCAGTTGGTGCTAATTCCGTAAGTGAGCCCTTTGATACCACTTTCCCTTTTGCGAAGGTTAATGTTGAATCTTGCTTGGGCGTTCGCACCAAACCGATCTACTGATGCAGGATTGTAGCCCATCGAGTTTGTATCGAGAGGCACGCCCAAAGAATCATCAAAAGTGATTTCGGGACCTTTGTATCCATCGTCCCCCAAGAGGTTTCCGCCTATGACGACATCCCATCCTCCCATTTGGCTGCTGTGAAGGAAACGGACATTCGTTTGTTGGAGAGGGGTGTCCCAGTAAACTGATGACTCAGAACGAGGGTTAGAATACACGCCATGTTGAATGGTAAATCGTGTTAACGGTCGTGCGTCAGGGTAGCGCGTTCGAATGTTAATCACCCCGCTTAGCGCAGCGCTTCCATAGAGGACAGAACTGGCCCCTTTGATAATTTCAATTTGATCTAAGTTTTCAAGCGGAAGAAACCCCCAGGTCGGTCGGCCAGCATCCCCACTTAAAACAGGCAAATCGTCCACCATAATCATCACACGTGACCCCGCCCCATAGCTGAACCCACTCCCAGAACGGATTTGAGGCTCGCCATCTACCATGCTGACGCCAGGGGCTTGTTCGATTGCCGACTCCAGCGAAGTGGTGGCTTTGTTTTCGACCATGGCGGGTTGAAGGATTTCCAGAGAAACAGTAACTTCTGCCAAACTCTGTTCGTATCGACCCGCTGAAACAACAGCCATGTCGAGCATTCTTGCTTCAGAGTCTAAGTTGAAGTTTAGTGTTGAAGCTTCACCAGGAGAAAGTGTAATCGTTTGAGTCTGGGTTTTAAGACCTATAAAAGAGCAGGTGATTTCGTGGGTTCCGCTTGAAAGTTTCAAGGTATACTTTCCATCGATGTCACTCGAAGCACCTTTGGTTCCAGAGGTAATGTATGCCCCGATGACGGTTTGATTGTCAGCGTTGGTGATTGATCCTGTAATTGTTTGGGCTCCACCACTGAAAGAGAAGAGTGTTACGAAGGTGAAAACAAGTAAAAAAGACACATTTTGAAGGGAATCTAACTTTTGCATTTCTCTAAGTAAATACATTCTTGAGGAACTCTGAACCTCTGGAAGCAAAATTCTTGAAAACGTTGATAAATTCATAACGGACACTCACAAACTTTTCGTTTCACAAATGGAATTTTAACGGACTTTCGGGGCTATGAAAAAGAGAGTACATGCACTTTTATCCCTCACGCTTATTGATGGCCTCGGGCCGGTCAAATTAAAGCGATTTTTAGAAAAGAAAGGCTCTCCCACGACCTTGCTTCAATCCTTCTCACCTTCGGTTAGAAAAAAAGCTGTAGACCGAGCAACTGAAATAAATGAGGAAGTTCATGCTCTTGGAGCGAGGGTGATTTCATATCACTGCAAAGAATATCCCGAGAATTTAAAACGCATTGTAGACCCTCCGGCGGTCATCTATGTCAAGGGAGATCTTCCTGAAGAACTCAAACGATCTATCTCCATTGTGGGAACGCGAAGATGTTGCCCTGAGGGAAGACGTTTGGCTGAAAAAGCTGTTGAGTTGATGGCCCAGCAGAACTGTCCCTTGGTGAGCGGAATGGCTCTGGGGATTGACACGGCTTCTCACAAAGCAGCGCTTTTAAACGGTTTGCCTACGGTCGCTGTCCTTGCTCATGGACTCGATAGAATTCACCCGAAGCAAAACAAACAATTGTCAGAACGAATTTTAGAAAAGGGCGGGGCGCTGATCTCAGAGCATCCCCCGGGAACATCTGTTTCTAAATGGATGTTTGCGGCAAGAAACAGAATTTTAGTGGGGATAAGTGTTGCGACTGTTCTAGCAGAAAGTCCCGTTTCTGGCGGATCCCTTATTTCAGTAAAAATTGCCTTAAGAGAGGGACGTCAAACTTATGCTTTTATTCCTCCATGCTCTTTCGATCCACGTTGGGATGGAAACAGGTTTGTCATCGAAGAAGGAAGAGGAATAGGGATCTCCAACATGTCGGATTGGCATCGCAGTTTGTTGAAAGAAGTCCCAAGTTTGAGAACGCCATTTAAAAAAGTAGAAGCCCGCGTCAAGAGCAGGAGATTACATGACACGCTCCATCAAATACCAGACAAATGCAAATCAGTTTACATTGAAGTCAGCAGAGAATCACAATCTCCACATGAAATCAGCAGGGCCCTTAGAATAGACCTGGGCGTGCTAAGAACGAGGTTGTTTATTCTTGAGACGCTGGGGTTTGTGAAGCGTCTTCCGGGGGACAGCTATTCTCCGAGTTAGCTTCTTTGCTAACCTCTTCATTCGTTTCATTTGACAGCAGCGCCATGCCTTCTTTTATCTCGATGGGCTCTAAACCAGAACCACTTTGAATCAGTGAAACGGTCATGACAATGCAAGTCACTAAGATCACAACCAACAGAATTCCTCCATCAAACGAGTCGTTAATCAATTCAGGGTAATTGGAACTTATTTGGAAAAAAAGAAGGATGGTAATCAAACCTCTTGGAGCAATGTACAACAGTGAGAAAGGGTCTTCGGGCCTGAAAAGACGCAGAAAAACAAAGCGAATGACATAAAGAATGACAGAGATGGCCAATCCATAGAACAGAACATCGTACTCTGTAATTGAGCTCAGGACAACTGTTGCACCGAAAAGGACGAAGAAAAAAGTTCTAATTACAAAGGCGCTTTCAAGTGTTAGGATGTGAAAATCGTGCCTAAGTCCAGCCATCTTTTTGTTGTCTAAGAGGCTTCCGAGCCAACTTTCCCCCTCTTTGTTTTTAAAAATATTCGCAAAAAATATTTTGTGATTGTTAAGCATTAATCCGAAGATTAAAATTAAAATTAGAGGGCTGAGGTGAAGCAGCTTTTGGATGGAGTAAATTAAAATGAGTACTGCAATGGATAAAAACAGCTTCACGGAACTGGATATTTTTTGGAGTATGTAAACGAGCAAGTAGCTTACCACGACAGAAATAAAAATGGAAGCACCGAGGTTAATCCCAATGGATTTTGCAATCTCTACAGTGCTTTCGGAAGTTCTGTTTCCAAGCAAAAGATAGAAGGCCATGATCCCCCAAATATCAGAAAATGTGCTTTCATAAACCATAAACTCTTTTCGCTCTAAACTTAATCCTCCTACAGATGGAATGATAATAGCGCTGCTCATGATAGAAAGCGGTATAGAATACACCAAAGCGGTAAACCAATCCATGTCCATAGCGTAATGAAGCAGCCATGCAATTCCCGCGGAACTTGCAGCCAATGTCACAAGAGCTAGCGATGCGCTTTTCCAGATCAAGGGCAGCTTCTCTTTAGAAAGTTCCAAATCAAGGGCAGCTTCCAACAGAATGAAAATCAATCCGACTGTTCCTAAAAGTTCGAGAGCAACAGATTCAAAGGGGATTTCCTCGATCCCCATTGCAGTAATAATTTGCCTCAGGGCGATTCCCATAGCGATTAAAACAAGAACCGAAGGGATGTTCGTTTTCTTAGCGAGTACGTTGGCAAAATAAGACAGGATGACAATTACACTTCCAGCAATTACAAGCGAAAAAGCACTAATGTCGTCAATGGTAAAGGTTTCAAATATGTTGTTGAGCATGGCCCACAAGATAAGAATTTAGCCAAACCCACCGGTAAAGAGTCGCCAAAAATCGTTCCCAAGCGCAAAAACCATCAATCCCAGCAACAGAGTAATCCCGATTACCTGAGCGGCTTCCATGAATTTCTCGGGGGCAGGTTTGCCAGCGACAATCTCATAAAGCAAGAATGCAACATGCCCTCCATCTAGTGCAGGAATCGGCAGCAGGTTCATAAATGCAAGGATTAAAGAGAAGAAAGCAGTGTTTCTCCAAAAGACGAGCCAATCCCAATTTCCGTCGAAAATGCTTCCAAAGGTGATCAATGAACCCACCTGTGATGCTCCAGATTTTGACGCTAAAAACCGCAGCGAAAGCGCATACTCCTGAAGCCTATTCCCCGCCATAAAAAACCCGCTGACCAAGGCGTCTAAAGCACCGTATTCAATCTTTTCTTGAACGAACATCTCCGAAAAACTAGCAGGACTGGCAAATGAAAACCCAACATGCCCCAAGCTGTCTGTCATGGCTGCCAAAGACAACTTTTCTCCATTGCGATTTACATGAATTACAATTGGAGAATTGGGATAACTCTCTAAAGTCGTTACAGTCTGTTGTTGCGAAAAAACAAATGCATCATTCACTCCAAGAATTAAATCCCCGGAAGCTAACCCTGCTTTTTCAGCCCTAGACTCTGAGTTTACAAGCTTAACCATGGGCGGCACTTGCAGAGAAAAAGGTCTTCGAATTCCCTCATCAATAAGCACTTGCCCCAGCTCTGTTTGAAACGAAAGATCAACCTCGACACCATTTCTACTCACCGTTGCTTCAGTAACCGGCTCGAAGAATGCAGTTGTTCTAACATCTCTAAAGGTTTCAAGCTTCTCTCCGTTAAAAGACAGAATTTGGTCTCCACTTTCAAACCCCAATTGCTCAAGGCGTGGATCAACATCAACTGCGTATTTGTTAGGTAAAATGGTTTCACCCCAAACAAGCAAGATCATGCTGTAAATTAAGAAACCCACAATGAGGTTTACGATGATTCCACCAAGCATAATAATGAGTCTTTGCCAAGCTGGCTTAGATCGAAATTCCCAAGGTTCAGCCGGCTTGGCCATTTGCTCCTTGTCCATGCTTTCGTCTATCATCCCGCTTATTTTCACATAACCACCCAAGGGAAGCCAACCGATTCCCCATTCAGTTTCCCCGATTTGTTTCTTAAAAAGAGAAAATCCAGGATTCATAAACAGGTAGAATTTCTCCACCCGAGTCTTGAAGTAACGGGCTGCTAAATAGTGACCTAACTCGTGTAGAACCACGAGGAGAGAGAGGCTAAGCAGGAGCTGTAATCCTTTAATAAGTGCAATCATGGCGGCAAAGATAACTTTCCACGATGTGATGCTGACAAAGGTTTTGAATTTCTTAAATATTTTGCGAAGTTGTTCGCATCTTGCAGTATCTAGCGAGCCCCATGTCTAAAAAAAAATCAACGAAGAAACCTCCCAGAAATGGCCATTGGAAAGTCCTGTTTTTCCTTGCGGGAATAAGCCCTCTCTTGGGAATACTTTCTCTTGTCGCTTTAGCGAGACTCGGGGAGCTTCCAGACACGGAGGCGCTCACAAACCCACGAACAGACCTCGCCACCAAGGTATATACCATGGATGGGAAAGTCTTGGGCAGCTATTACAATGAGAACAGGTCTGACGCCCGGTTTGAGGACTTGCCACAGCACCTTGTAGACGCCTTAATTTCCACCGAAGATGTCAGGTTTTTCAGTCACGACGGAGTTGATTTTTTCGGACTTGGCAGAGCGATTGCTTTTTTAGGAAAACGGGGTGGTGGCTCAACGATCACCCAACAACTTGCAAAACTACTGTTTACAGAAGAGTACGAATCGACGAGTTTTTTAGAGCGTGCGCTTTTACAAAAACCGAAAGAATGGATCATTGCGGCGCGCTTAGAAAGCCATTATACAAAGGGGGAGATTATGGCGATGTATCTCAACAGATACGATTTCTTAAATCAAGCCGTGGGGATTCGTTCTGCCTCAACCATTTATTTCGACAAAGAGGTAGAGGAATTAAACGTGGAAGAATGTGCAATGTTAGTGGGAATGTTGAAGAACAGCGCGCTTTTTAACCCACTTCGCAGAATGGAATTGGTCACAAAGCGCAGAAATGTTGTCTTAAACCAAATGGGAAAATATGAGTACCTGACACCCGCTTATCTCGATTCGATGAAGTCACTACCGATTGCATTAAATTATCAAAGAGTGAGTCACGACGAGGGTGCTGCACCTTATTTTAGAGAGCGATTGCGTGCAGAACTGAAGAGGATATTTTCCGCGAAAAACACAGACGATTCTTATGTTGTGAGCAAAGCAGACGGCTCGAAATACAACATTTATAGAGACGGCTTAAAGGTGCACACTACGATTGACAGTCGCATGCAACAGTATGCTGAAAATGCTGTTTCTAAGCATTTGGGAGGAGAACTCCAAGCATCCTTTGACAGAGATTTAAAAAACCGTCCCTCACAAGATTATCCGTTTTTTGAGGACATCGATCAAGCCGCAAAAAAGACCATTCTTGACATCGCAATTCGCGACTCTGACCGGTATAAAAAGAGCAAAGGGAAGCTTTGTCCAGGTTGCAATAGACCTGCTTTTTACATCAGAAATCATGTGTTTGAAGATGGAGCTGAAGGTTTCAAATGCATGCCCGATCAAGGTGGATGCGGTCACACTTGGATGGGATTGCGCAAAAAGGACTTCCAAACATCGATGAATAAGCCTGTAAAAATGAAGGTTTTCAGTCATTCAGGCTCAGTAGACACGGTTCTTTCCCCCATGGACAGCATCATCCATCGAAAGAAAACCCTTCACGCCGGACTGCTTTCAATCGAACCGTCTTCTGGCCAAATTAAAGCTTGGGTTGGAGGTATTGACTATAAATTTTTTCAATACGACAACGTAGACCAAAGCCGACGCCAGGTAGGTTCTACCTTCAAACCGTTCGTATACGCAACAGCTTTGAGGATGGGAATGAACCCATGTGATGAATTGCCGAACCAAGTGACTTGTATAGATCTTCCAGAGGGCTATGACCCTCCGATTTGGTGTCCACAAAATTCATCAGAAGATTATGGAGAAATCGTCACCCTAGAGTACGCTCTTGCGAACTCGATGAATACGGTTACGGCAAAACTCATTAAAACCTTTGGAACAGACAGGGTAATTAAACTCGCACACGCCTTGGGAATTCACAGCGATATTCCCAACGTACCCTCAATTGCGCTTGGTGTCGCAGAACTCAAGTTGAAAGAACTTGTTTCTGCCAACGCGGCTCTTGTAAATGGGGGTGTGTACGTTGAACCCACCATCTTAATTAGAGTAGAAGACAGATTTGGGAACACCATTTTTGAGCCCAGCCCTGAGATAAGACAAGGCCTGGATGAGCTCACGGCCTATCGTGTAGTTCGAATGATGAAAGGCGTTGTAGACGGTTCTTGGAATGAAGAACTCCAAAAAAGAATGGGCACAGGCGTCAGGCTCCGTTACGATTCTGACAAAAGAGATTATGATGGAATTACAGCTCCCATGGGAGGGAAAACGGGAACGACTCAAAACAACACTGACGGGTGGTTTATGGGGCTTACTCCGGAGTTGGTCACCGGGGTTTGGGTGGGAGCACAAGACCCTACAGTGAGATTCTCCTCGACACATTACGGACAAGGTGCCAACACAGCCCTTCCTATCTATGGGTTCTTTATGAAAGATACTTACGCAGATTCGAGCATTGCTCTTTCTCAAGAAGACTTTGCAAGGCCGATGTCTTTGGGGGCTGACACTCTAAATTGTAAAGATCAAATCTCTATAAAAGGGCATACTTTCGACTCAGACGGTTTCGACGACTCGGACCTGTTTAATTAACCAGTGGACTTAATTCAGAACAATGTCAATTTCAAAATTAGTGAGCGGCGTAGAAGATGCCTGTAGTGGTATACAAGACGGAATGACCCTGATGTTAGGGGGCTTCGGTTTATGCGGTATCCCAGAAAACTGTATTGATCAGTTGGTCAAGCTTGGAGTGAAAGATGTGACATGCATATCGAACAATGCTGGGGTAGATGGGTTTGGGCTGGGAAAGCTTCTTAGCGGACATCAAATTCGAAAAATGATCTCTTCATATGTAGGAGAGAATGATGAATTTGAACGTCAAATGCTCTCGGGGGAACTCGAGGTAGACCTGATTCCGCAAGGCTCGCTGGCCGAGCGGTGCCGTGCCGGTGGAGCAGGCATACCTGCTTTTTACACTCCAGCGGGATATGGTACAGAAGTCGCAGAAGGCAAAGAGGTGAGAGATTTTGAGGGCAAGCCACACATCCTGGAAACGGCCCTAACAGCAGATTTTGCATTTGTGAAAGCGTGGAAGGGAGATGCTGCTGGGAACCTCATTTTCAAAGCCACAGCACGCAATTTTAACCCCATGATGGCGATGGCGGGAAAAATCACGGTCGCAGAGGTAGAAGAGCTTGTGCCGCTGGGCGAGCTCAACCCAAATGAAATTCATACTCCTGGCATCTTTGTCCAGCGGATATTTCAAGGAAAATCCTTTGAAAAACGCATAGAACAAAGAACAGTCCGCACACGTAAAACAAATTCCTAAGTATCAGATTATGCTAGATAAAAACGGTATTGCAACAAGAATTGCACAGGAAGTTAGAGATGGATGGTATGTGAATCTTGGAATAGGAATCCCAACCCTTGTGGCCAACCACATCACCGAAGGTATGGAAGTCGAGTTTCAGTCAGAAAACGGCATTCTCGGCATGGGGCCCTTTCCTTTGGAAGGATCTGAGGATGCAGACTTAATAAACGCAGGAAAGCAGACGATTACAGCGATGCCTGGAGCTGTGTATTTCGACTCCGCGACATCTTTTGCCATGATCCGAGGCCGCCACGTTCAGCTTACTGTTTTGGGAGCAATGGAAGTGAGCGCCAATGGAGATATTGCGAATTGGAAGATTCCAGGCAAGATGGTAAAAGGCATGGGCGGAGCAATGGATTTGGTGGCGAGTGCAGACAACATTGTTGTGGCAATGATGCATACAAACCGAGCTGGAGAATCGAAATTGTTGCCCACATGCTCACTCCCATTGACAGGCGTGGGCTGTGTAAAAAGAGTGGTTACAAACTTGGCCGTTGTAGACATCAAAGACGGAGCTTTCCATCTTATTGAAAGAGCCCCGGGCGTTTCTGTTCAGGAAATAATAGACGCTACTGCGGGGACGCTTATTGTTCCTTCTGACGTGCCAGAAATGACAATGTAAGCTGAGCCAAGAAGGTTACCCCTTCATTACAACAGCAACAGACTCACAGTCCCCGCCTATCGGAGGAGAGAGCTTTGTGAGCTTCATTTCAATGGATTTTGCCAACTGAAGCTCCTCGCGAAGAGCTTTGACAATCCGTCTTCCAACATGTTCAATGAGCTTCGAGGGGATTGCCATCTCTCGCTCAGCAATTTGTTGGACGGCACAGTAGTCGACAGTGTCTTCAAGCTTGTCAGATTCTCCACTTAACTCCATGTCTACAACGAGTTTTATATCGATTCGGTATTCTCCGCCTATGGCAGTTTCTTCAGCCATACATCCGTGATAGCTGTGAAATCTAAGGCCGTTTACTTCAATAATCTCCTCCATAATTTCTATTGCTCTTCCTTCATTTTTTCGATCATACTTGTTCCGAAATCAAGTCTTTCTAGGGTGGTTTCTAAGCCGAGAAACTCGGCAAACTCAAACATCGACGGGCCTCCACCAGCACCAGTTAACGCTAACCTGAACGGGAGTAGGACTTGCCCAAAACTCAGGTCTTTTTCTTCTAAATGTGATTTAAAACGAGACTCGATCTCATCTGCTTTAAACAAAGTTGTCGAAGCAAGCATCGTTTTTAAATCACTCATGTATCCAGCTGTTTCAGGCTTCCATTTTTTACGAACCATCTTTTCGTCAAAATCTTCATGTTTAGGTGCGCCGAACAACCATTTTGCTTCCAATATTTCATGTAGAAAAGTCACCCTTTCGAGCATGAGCTTCAGAACCACACCAGCGTCTCTTTCATCTAACGTTATGCCTTGTAAGCCTGCGATTTCAATCAATGCAGGAACGAGTTCAGCCATCGGTTTCTGACGCAAGTACTGCTCATTAAACCACCGCGCTTTGTCAGGACTGAAACGCGCGCTTGATTTGACAACTTTGTCTAGCGAGAAAACTTTTGCGGCTTCCTCTAAGGTAAACATCTCCCGGTCATCTCCCGGATTCCAACCCAGCATCAGGAGCATATTTAAGAATGCTTCAGGCTCATATCCGTGCTCGCGGTATCCGCTTGCCATGTTTCCAGTCTTAGGGTCTTTCCACTCAATGGGAAAAACGGGAAAGCCGCCGGCGTCACCATCTCTTTTGCTGAGCTTTCCATTCCCCGTGGGCTTGAGAATGAGGGAAAGGTGGGCAAATTTAGGGGCATCCCAACCGAAGGCTCGATACAACATGATATGGAGGGGTGCACTTGGCAGCCATTCCTCTCCTCTGATGACGTGTGAAATTTCCATTCCGTAATCGTCGACCACATTTGCGAGGTGATACGTGGGAAGGCCATCTGCTTTAACGAGCACCTTGTCGTCTACAACAGCGCTTGAGATTGTAACATTGCCTCTAATTTCATCAGTAAATGTGATGTCTTCAGCAATGTCAGGAGTTTTAAAACGAACGATGTATGGTGTTTCATTTTCTATGAGAGCTTCTACCTCCTCTTCGCTTAATGACATACTGTTCTTTAACCCACCTCGACTCGAGGCATCGTATTGAAAAACGTTCTTATCTAACTCGGCTTGTTTCCTTAGAGCATCGAGCTCTTCAGGCGTGTCAAAAGCCAGATATGCATGCCCAGATACCAGAAGCAACTCGACAGCTTCACGGTAAAAAGCATTTCTCTCACTTTGTCTGTAAGGACCGAATTCTCCCCCAGCGACAACCCCTTCATCAATCTCAATCCCACACCAAGTGAGCGCCTCACGCACATAGTCTTCAGCACCCTCAACATATCTCGTCTGATCAGTGTCTTCAATGCGTAATAAGAACTTCCCGCCGTGAGCTCGAGCAAACAAGTAGTTGTAAAGGGCTGTCCTCACTCCACCCATGTGGAGCGGTCCTGTGGGACTTGGTGCGAATCTAACGCGTACGTTGCTTGTGGTCATCATGTGCTTTTGTAGCTGAATGCGAAGGTAATACTGCTTTTTCGAAACAACTATAAAGTATTGAACTACATCTGCAAATTGAGAGAAAAAGAGTGAATAAAGATTCGGAGATTTAGGTCAAATAAAACATATACTTCATGAATGCACTGCGCAACAAAGTCCAATTAATTGGCAGATTGGGTCAAGACCCCAAGTTTATGACCTTCGAAGAAGGCAAGTCTAAAGTCAACTTTTCAGTGGCGACAAATGAATCCTACCGTGACCGCGAAGGCGAAAAAGTGGAGAGAACTCAATGGCACGAAGTCGTTGCTTGGGGGTCTCTAAGCGAGGTTGTGGATCAGTACTTGAAAAAGGGTTCAGAAGTGGCCATTGAAGGCAGACTCAACTACAGAACCTACGACGATCAAGAAGGAAACACCCGTTATGTTACGGAGATCGTTGTCAAGGATCTTTTAATGTTAGATAAAAAACCACAAAAACCATGATGCTTTTAGCAGGACAGGTTCCTGTTTTTACAGCTGTTTTGTGGCCTAGTTTAGAATACATCTAAGTAACTTTTCGTTGGCTGTCGGAAACATCGCTTGTACCTTAGCATATATAAAATAAAATGAGCAATACAGGAATGTTGAAATCATCTCTCGCAAAGAAATACTTTATGGCTCTAACAGGCCTCTTCCTTTGCCTGTTTTTAGTAGGGCACTTGTTGGGGAATCTTCAGTTGTTTGTGGGTGGAGAAGAGGGTAGACTGGCGTTTAACAACTACGCCAAGTTCATGACATCTAACCCCCTCATTAAAGTGATGTCTTACATTACATATGCCAGTATTCTATTTCACGTGATCGATGGATTTGTGCTTACGATTCAAAACAAGAAAGCCAGACCCGTTAAGTACGTTGTGGAAAAAGGAAATCGAAACTCAAGCTGGGGGAGTCGCAACATGGCTTTACTCGGAACGATACTTTTGGTTTTTATATCAACCCACATGATGAATTTTTGGTGGAAGATGCACTTCGGTGATATGCCGATCTACAAAGGTGTAAAAGACTTACATACGATCACAACAAACTTCTTTAACCCCAATGAAAACGTGATGGCTGGTGGAGCAATGGCATTGTATGTGTTTGCTATGATATCCATGTCGATTCACTTAAGCCATGGGTTTCAAAGCGCCTTTCAGTCTTTGGGCATTAGTCACCCAAAGTACTCTCCGACAATAAAAATGATTGGGACTGCATTTAGCATTTTAATCCCAGCGGCTTTTGCCTCAATACCGGTGTTTCTATACATAACTCAAGCCTAAGCGAACAATGTTAGAATCAAGAATACCAGAAGGACCTTTAGCAGAAAAGTGGAGTAAGCACAAAGACAGCATCAACCTGGTTAACCCAGCGAACAAGAGGTTAATTGACATTATTGTTGTGGGAACAGGCTTAGCCGGGTCTTCTGCTGCTGCTTCCCTCGCCGAAATGGGATACAATGTTAAATCACTCTGTTTCCAAGATTCACCGAGACGCGCACATTCAATTGCCGCACAAGGAGGGATTAATGCCGCAAAGAATTATCAAAATGACGGAGACTCTGTCTACAGACTATTCTATGACACGGTAAAAGGCGGAGACTACCGCTCAAGGGAAGCCAATGTTCACAGACTGGCTGAGGTCAGTGTAAATATCATCGATCAATGCGTAGCACAAGGGGTTCCTTTTGCACGAGAATATGGAGGCTTGCTTGACAACCGTTCTTTTGGAGGAGTTCTGGTTTCTAGAACATTTTACGCAAAAGGACAGACGGGACAACAACTGCTTTTAGGAGCTTATTCAGCTCTTTCTCGTCAAATATCTAAAGGAAAAGTAGAAATGCTTAACCGCCACGAGATGATGGATGTTGTTAAGATTGACGGAAAAGCGAGAGGAATTATTGCCCGAAATCTCATTACGGGTGAAATAGAGAGACACGGTGCACATGCAGTCGTTTTATGCACTGGCGGATATGGGAACGCATTCTATTTGAGCACGAACGCTATGGGTTCAAATGTTTCAGCTGCATGGAAAGCGCATAAAAAAGGCTCGTTTTTTGCCAACACGAGCTTCACACAGATTCACCCAACTTGCATTCCCGTCAGTGGAAACTATCAATCAAAGTTGACACTTATGTCAGAGTCTTTGAGAAACGATGGTCGAATTTGGGTTCCTAAAAACAAGGAAGATGTTATCGCTATTCGTGAAGGAAAAAAGCGTCCAACAGATTTACAAGAAGAAGAAAGAGACTATTATCTCGAGCGTCGCTACCCGGCGTTTGGAAACCTGGTTCCAAGAGATGTTGCCTCAAGAGCTGCAAAGGAGCGTTGTGACGAAGGCTACGGTGTAAATAAAACCGGGCAAGCAGTTTACTTAGACTTTGCTAGCGCATTTGTTCGTTATGGAAAAACAGAAGCACTGGTTAGTGGAGTAAAGAATCCATCCGAGGAGAAGGTGATCGAATTGGGGCGCAAAGTTGTCAAATCAAAGTATGGGAATTTATTCGATATGTACAAGCAGATCACTGCGGAAAACCCATATGAAACTCCCATGATGATTTATCCTGCGGTCCACTATACGATGGGTGGGTTGTGGGTTGATTACAATTTAATGACCACTGTACCAGGACTTTTTGCAGCTGGAGAAGCGAATTTCTCCGACCATGGCGCCAATAGACTCGGAGCTTCAGCCCTCATGCAGGGACTTGCGGACGGCTATTTTGTTCTGCCCTACACGATCGGAGATTACTTGTCCCACGATATTAGAACAGGAAAAATTCCGACTGATGGCATTGAGTTTGATGCAGCTGAAAAGAAGGTGAAATCAGACATATCAGGGTTAATCAATAACGATGGAGATGTTCCTGTTGATGACTTTCACCGTAGACTGGGATTAATCATGTGGAACAAATGTGGCATGTCTCGCAATGAGCAAGGCCTCAAAGAAGCGATTCAGGAAATTCAAGAACTTAGAAAAGAGTTTTATCTCAGAGTTAGTATCCCAGGGGTGTCAAATGATTTTAATCCAGAGCTAGAAAAAGCACTTCGTGTTGCAGACTTTATAGAATTGGGGGAGGCAATGTGCGTAGACGCCCTTGACCGAAGAGAAAGTTGTGGTGGGCACTTCAGAGAAGAGTCACAAACAGAAGACGGTGAAGCATTGCGAGACGATGAAAATTACAAGTTTGTTTCCGCATGGGAGTATACAGGATCTCCGTCAGAAGCGAAACTTCACAAAGAAGATTTGGTGTATGACAACATTGAACTTAAGCAGCGCAGCTACAAGTAAATTATCATGAATATTACTCTAAAAGTTTGGCGACAGAAAGGCCCTAATTCATTAGGATCGATGGAAACACATCAAATGACTGACGTATCTGGAGACATGTCATTCTTGGAGATGATGGATGTTCTCAATGGAAATTTAATTCGTGCGGGAAAGACACCTTTCGCATTCGATCACGATTGCCGAGAAGGAATATGTGGGTCTTGTTCCATGTTTATTAACGGTGAGGCGCATGGGCCAGGAAGAAATGTCACGACTTGTCAGCTGCACATGCGTTCATTTAAAGACGGTGAAACGATACATGTAGAGCCGTGGCGCTCATCAGCATTTCCAATTATAAAAGACTTAACAGTTGACCGAAGTGCGTTTGACAGGGTCATGCAAGCAGGAGGCTATGTGTCGGTTAATACGTCAGGCGAGACTCAAGATGCAAATGCAATTCCGATTCCCAAGCATGACGCTGACGAGGCGTTTTCTTCGGCTACATGCATAGGGTGTGGAGCTTGTGTAGCTACTTGCAAGAACTCTTCAGCCATGCTTTTTGTGTCAGCAAAAGTTAGCCAGCTATCCCTTCTTCCTCAAGGAAAACCTGAGAGAAAAGAGCGCGTGATACGTATGGTAGATCAAATGGATTTGGAAGGCTTTGGCAATTGTACAAATACTGGAGCATGCGAAGTTGAATGTCCCAAAGGCATAAGCATTACAAACATTGCCCGCATGAACAGAGAATTCCTGTCTTCAAGCTTGACGTCCAAATAGAAGCCTGTTTGTCATAACAATTGTTACTTGAGTGAGACTTTGAGCTTCCCGCCTTAGTTTTGTAATATGAAGAATATAACAATTGTTGTTTTAGCCTTGATGCTTTCTAGCAACGTTTCGGCTCAAAAGAAGATGAATGTCACTTTTGAAGTTGGCGCAGTATGTGGAATGTGCGAAGAGCGTATTGAAAAGGCGTATGACGTGAAGGGCATCGTGATTGCTGATTACGATCTCGAAACACACCAGCTTAACGTTGTCTACAAAACGAAGCATTTCCCTAATATCCTCGACGTTCATCGTCTTGCCTCGAATGTAGGCCACGATACAGATTTGATTAAAGCCTCAGACGAAGTCTATGCAAAAATTCATGGATGCTGTAAGTACAGGGAGGAAGTTCACCAATGTACAGGCGATCACGAACACTAGAAATAACAACCTGTAAGTCAAAGACAAATGAGTTTTTCATTTTAGTCGATATTTAACCGATTTATTTTCTTTGCTTATTTAAAGCCACCAATCATTAGAGGAGTTCCCGATAAAAACTGCAAATTCCAGTTTCCCATATCGGATTTGACACAGATTACGCATAGAAACATTCAGATTTTCGTTCGCTACCCGTACGTTGCCAATTTTTAGATTAACATGAAGCTTTTAAAACACTTGTCTCTATTCGTATTTATCGTTAGTTGCTTGTCGATACAAAGAGTCAACGCGCAGAAACAGGTAAAGGGGAAGATTCTCGCTCCGGAATCTCACGTAGGCCATGACCACGAAGCTGGTGGACACGCGGGGGAGGTGGTATACGATGTTTTACCAGGTGCAACAGTGATATGGAAGGGAACGACGGTGGGGACGATGTCTGATCTTTTCGGGTTTTTTAAGATACCCGCTTTGGGGATTGGTGACACACTTCAAGTCAGCATGATAGGCTATGAGACGGTAGGTCTAGTCTATACAGGCTGGGATTATTTAGACATTCCATTGCAGCCTGGAGTTCTGTTAAATGAAGCACAGGTAGAAGCCAGAAACTCCACGACTTCTATTTCCCTTCTCAATCCATTAAACATCCAGCAGCTTAACAGGAAAGAACTTGCAAAGGCAGCCTGTTGCAACTTAAGTGAAGCGTTCGAAACAAACGCTTCTGTCGACGCCTCTTTTACAGATGCAGTTACAGGAACTCGTCAGATTCGTATGCTAGGGTTAGATGGCAAATACACTCAGCTTCTCGTGGACAATCTCCCAGGCCCGAGAGGATTGAATGTGGTGCAAGGTCTGTCTTTTATTCCCGGGCCCTGGATAGATAACATTTCAATTTCAAAAGGAACAGGGTCGGTTACCCACGGTTATGAAAGCATAACAGGCCAAATCAATGTTGCGATGCGAAATCCTGAAAACGCCGAGCCGCTTCACATTAACCTGTACACAAGCGGAGATGGAAGATTGGAATGGAATCATGTCAGCAGTCACCAAGTGAACAGACGTTGGAGCACCGCTCTTCTAAGCCACGCAGAGCTCGGGACGCTGATCAATGACCGCAATGACGACTCGTTTCTTGATACACCATTAAAACGAGATTTGGTTTTGAGAAATGAGTGGAAGTTTCGTGGAGACAGAGGAATTCGAGGTGAGTACGCAATTTCTTCTGTAAAAATGCAGAGGTTAGCAGGTCAAGCTTCGGCATACTCAGAATCTAGCTCGCCTTTTGATCTTTTAAAATCCCACCTAGAAAATACAGATACATCAGCTTGGACTGCGGCGACGACGATTGCACGATTTGAAGCCTCAGCAAAAACAGGGTATGTTTTTCCTGCACAATCTTGGAAATCCATAGGCACACAATTTTTTGCATCGACCCACAACCAAACCCACAAGTTTGGCAACAGGAGTTATTTGGGAACCGAAGATTATTTTAGGGGAAATGTTCTCTTCTCGAGTATCATCAACAATACAGATCACAAATTCACAACAGGTGTTAGTTTTGTTTATGATGAATTTAATGAGATTGGTACATGGGGAGCAGACTTCCAAGATTGGGATGCTGAAAATGACACGATTTCCCGTACAGAAATTGTTCCAGGGGCATTCCTAGAGTACACTTGGACTGCAGGAGAACGTTTGGTTGTTGTAGCTGGCCTTCGAGGGGATCACCACAACCTGCACGGAAACTTTGCCTCGCCGCGTTTGCATGTTCGTTATTCATTGGCGGAGGAGACGTCTGTTAAACTTGTCGCGGGTCGTGGCTTCAGAACAGCAAACGTTTTTATGGAACAATTGGGCTCTTGGGCGAGTAACAGACGCTGGGATATTCAAGAAGATTTGGCTCCAGAAGTAGCTACCAATGTAGGATTAAACCTTGTCTCTAAATTTAGAGTAAACTCGAGAGATGCTTCACTTTCTTTAGATGGTTACTACACCCACTTTGACAACAGAATCATTGTAGATTTATACAACTCTCCACACGAAGTAAGTGTCTATAATTTAAACAATGTTGGTGGATACCAGTCACGGTCTAGCTCTAAGACAGTCCAATTAGAATTCGATTGGTCCCTGCACAGGAGAATGGACATACGTGCAGCCTACAGATGGGTTGATGCAGTAACAGGATATGCTTCAGGAGATTATGATGCAGGAAATGGGTTTGAAATGCAACAAGACCCATATGTATCTAAGCACAGAGGCTTTGCCCAATGGAGCTATGCAAGCAAGGAATCTACAAGGGGAAAGCAAACTAGAATTGATGCAACCGTTCACTGGGTTGGGCCTCAATCTATGCCTGTACCTGATAGAATGGGGATGGGAATGGATCCAGACGATCCCATGAACCCCATGGATGAAATGGAGAATATGCATCCGAGTGTTTCACCTTCTTTCGCACAAGCAAATCTTCAATTTACCCAAATGTTGACTGGAAACCTTGAGTTATACATCGGAGTAGAAAACATCACAAATGTCAAGCAGATGTCACCAATAGCTGGTGTAAATGATGGCGTTCTTGACTTTGAGAACTTTGATGCCAGCCTTGTCTATGGCCCTATTATGGGCCGAATGTCATATGCTGGATTGAGGTGGACTTTGGGAGGGTAACAGACGGGAATAATCTAGCCATGCATGGTTTCTACAATCCCATATCGCTGTATTATTTCACCTTCGAAATCAAGAAATTTCTGCCACCTTGCGTCGACATCGATGCTCCCCCCATATTTTCTCGCAAATTTGAGAAAGGTCGTGTAATGGTGCGCTTCAGAGATCATCAACTCTCTGTAAAATTTAACCAAATCTGGATCGGTCAATTTTTCCGTTAAAAGCCGGAAACGCTCACAACTTCTCGCCTCAATCATTGCAGAAAAGAGCATTCTGTTCACGAGCTGGTTTTCTTTTGACCCGCCTTCGCTAAGCATATACTTGTAGAGCTCTCCCACATAATTGTCCTTGCACTCATATTGAAGTTTTACACCTCTTTCCTTCATTTTTGCGAGAACCATGTCGAAATGCTCGAGCTCTTCAATTGCAATTTTAGTTAGCGCTTCTACCAAGTCGGTGTACATCGGAAACCTTGTAATGACACTGATGGCATTGGAAGCTGCTTTCTGCTCACACCATGCGTGATCATTCAAAATAGAGTTAATGTTGCTTTCGCAAAGTTTCACCCATTTTTCATCTGTTGCAAGCCTTAATCCCAGAAGTACTTTTTTTGCCTTCTCGTATTTTTCGATTTCTGACATCTTAAAATAATTTTATGACAATTCAACTCGAATCAGAGAGCCCGTAGAGAGCAAGTGTCCATCACTCGCCTTCAAACAGAGCTCCCCACATTCAGTGGAGGCATTTGGCAAAACATTTCGCCAGAGTGTTTCAAGCGTGGAAGGAGGAAGACCGGAGTAGGTATTCATGACAATAAAACCACCCGGAGCCACAACTTTGGAAACGAGGTCCACAAGTTCTACTAAGCTTTGCTCAAGTTTCCATTTTTCATTCTTTGGACCCAACCCCCAAGTTGGGGGGTCGAGAACAACTCCGGTATACTTGTTTCCTCTTTTCACCTCTCGTCGGAGAAATTTAAGAGCGTCTTCTACGACCCATCGAATTCCAGTTAAACCACTCAGCTCCATGTTCTCTCGTGTCCAGTCGATGACTTGCCTGATTGCATCGACATGGGTGACATCGGCTCCCGCACTTTTTGCCGCAAGACTCGCCCCGCCTGTGTATGCAAAGAGGTTTAGAAGTTTGTCTCCCTTGTTGACTTTGTCTGCGATATATTCCCAATTAGAAGCTTGCTCAGGAAATACCCCAATGTGCTTAAATCGGGTGGTTTCGAGTTTAAATTTCAGCCTCAGCGAAGGGTTGCTTTCTGATTGATACTCTAAATCCCATCTTTCAGGGACCTTTCCACTCTGCTTCCAATACCCAGCAGCCTTGCTTGTGGATTCAAAACTCGCATGGGCTTTATCCCAAATTTTGAAGGGCTTCCCCCTGTTCCATACCGCACTTGCTTCGGGTCTATCGAGCACCAATTCACCGAACCGCTCTAGCTTGGCTCCTTCTCCAGAATCGATCAACTCATAGTCCTTCCAGGTGTCGGCAACAAACCTTTTTATTTTATGTGATCCCATATTGTGCAAAGGTCGTGAATTGAATGCGTAACTCACACCTAACATTCTAATAATGATGTAGTCATGCTCAATTGAATATTTCGCCTCATCTTTGTGCTATATATGGGAAGGAAAAAAAGTGGAAGCTGGCCTAAAGGAAACAAATCAGATAGGGGTAGCAAAGGCCAAAGAGGTCAACATGGAGTTTCGAGTTCGAATTCACCAAAGGATTTACGCAGAACGATTTTAGAGATCTTTCGCAGAAGACCTGATAAGCCATTAAACCACAAGCAGGTATCATCTGCATTGGGTGTGCTAAATCACGATGTTAAGAAACTCATTATGGAGTTGATGAGTGAGTTGGCAACGAAAGGCAAGCTTGAAGATATAGGGCGCGGAAAATATTTGCTTATGCCAGAAGAAGTACAAGCTACTTCAGGAGTCATCCAAATTACGCGCTTCGGAAGAGGCTTCGTTATGCAAGAGGATGGTTCAGAGATAAAATTATCCAAAGGATCCACAGGAAGTTCATTTTGGGGAGACACCGTTGAAGTAGAGTGGTCAAAAATCCGCGGCAAAGCGATTCCCTATGTTTCGAAAGTCACTCAACGTATGCGCAAGCTCTATGTTGTTACCATTGAACAAGTGAAAGACTATGCGTTCGGTCATCCTTCAGATACGAGACTTCACACAAACTTTTTTATCCCAGGTCGCTCTTTGAATGGAGCGATTCAAGGAGACAAGGTTTTGGTTGAACTTCAATCTTGGGAGTCGCATGACGACGCGCCTCTGGGTCATGTTGTTAAGGTATTGGGCCAAGAAGGGGACAATGATGTAGAAATGCATGCCATCTTAGCAGAGTATGGATTGCCACTCGAGTTCCCGCCAGAAGTCGAGGAAGAGGCAAAACTGTTTACACCGAGTTCGGAAAGTAGTGCAGGTCTTGATAAAAAGGAAATCGAGAAACGTCGTGACATGCGTGACGTCCTGACGATGACTATAGACCCCGCAGATGCTAAGGATTTTGATGATGCTTTGAGTCTGAAGAAATTAAAAAACGGGAACATCGAGGTAGGAATTCATATTGCAGATGTGTCTTACTATGTGAAACCAGGAAGCGCAATAGATACAGAGGCAATTGGTCGTGCAACCTCTGTTTATTTGGTAGACAGAACAATCCCGATGCTTCCAGAAGTCCTTTCTAACGATCTGTGCTCGCTTCGTCCCAAGGAAGATAAATTTGCCTTTAGTTCCGTATTTGAAATGGACGAAGATGCGAACGTAATCAATGAATGGTTCGGGAGAACCGTCATTCATTCTGACCGAAGATTTTCATATGAAGACGCTCAAGTAAGGCTTGAAACTGGAGAGGGAGACCTCGCCGACGAGCTTGCCTTAATGTTCAAGCTTGCAACGAAGCTTCGGGAGAAAAGATTTGAGAACGGTGGCATCGACTTCAATACCGAAGAGGTAAGGTTCGAACTCGACGAATCTGGAAAGCCGTTGCGTGTGGTGATTAAAAGAATGAGGGAATCGAATAAACTCATTGAAGACTTTATGCTGCTTGCAAACGTTCGAGTTGCGAGATTCTTGGCAAAAGTTCATCCAGAGAAGAACACACCAACGAGAACGAGTATCTATCGCATTCATGACAATCCAGACCCCGAAAAACTTCAAGCGCTTCGTGTATTCGTGAAGAGGTTTGGTCACGATATGCCCAAACCTCAAAAAGGAAACGCTGAGGCGCTCATTCGAGATTTGCTAAAAGCTACTTCCGGAACTCCTGAGGAAGGAACGGTAAAGACGATGGCAATTCGAACCATGGCGAAGGCTGAGTATTCCAGCACGAACATCGGTCACTACGGTCTATCGTTTCCTTATTACACACACTTTACCTCTCCCATTCGCCGCTATCCCGATGTGATTGTGCACCGTTTGTTACAGAATTACCTAGACGGTGGTAAAGACGCAGATTCAAGTGAACTCGACTCTCGTTGTCACCACAGCGGGATCATGGAAAAGCGCTCATCAGAAGCTGAGCGTGCCAGTATTAAGTACAAGCAGGTAGAGTTTTTAACGACTCGCATAGGTGAAACATTTACAGGTCTTGTCGCGGGAGCAATACCAAGAGGACTTTTCGTGGAGATTCAGGAAAACAAGTGCGAAGGCTTTGTCCCCAAGGACGCGCTTCCGAATGATCATTGGGTCTATGATGACAAGCGAATTGGCTTTGAAGGAATGCGTTCAGGTAAGCTGATCGCACTTGGCGATCAAGTCACGGTGAGGGTCGTTTCAGCGAACCTTGCAAAACGTCAGCTAGAGTTTGAAGTTCTTGTAGATTAAGCAGTACTTTTGCGCTTCGATTTGCGCTTGTAGCTCAGTGGTTAGAGCAGTGGACTCATAAT
>DDJR01000051.1 GCA_002339135.1 Flavobacteriales bacterium UBA2619
TAGCACACTGCAAATCCATACTCAATGGCCAAATCATTAAAATGAGAGTAATTCATAATGTCATTTGCGTTCCCAGTATAACCATGACAGACAAACACCAAAGGACAGCTTGTTGGCGCGCTACTGGGTTTAAAATAGATGTAATCCCTTTGAAAACCACCACTGTACAGCTCACCATACTCAATGACCATGATTGAATTGTTGAGGCTGTTGTTGGTGAGGTCTTCATCTTGCTGACCATTCACATTTGTCACTGTCACATCAATGTTATACAATCCAGCACTTTCTGCAAAAAACTGATCTTGGTGAGTGAAAGTGTATGAGTTTCCTGACGTTATATAAAGATTGCTATAGGATTGAGAATACGACATGGATCCACCCTCTGACCACACAATGTCAAAACTCTCAATAACGTCTGTTCCTGTGTTAGAGATCACTCCTTCGATACTGACAGCTGTGCCCAGTTGAATATTTGTTGGAAAGGAGAGCAAGGTCATCTCTGCATTTAACCCTACAGGTTCGTAAATAACAACATCATCAATCGCCCAGCCAAACATCCAGCCGCCATCATCGTCATAGTGAAATGCAAGCAACACATTGTTGTAATCAAGCAATTCTGTAAGATTGATGTTGTGGTTTTCCCACACAGTATTGTCGGCATTTCCATTTCCCGCAATTTCTGTTAACTCAATCCATGAATATCCTCCATCCAACGAATACTCAATGGTAGCTCTGTCTGTACTACCCTCAAACGCTTCTCCTGAAAAATAACCCGCGAAGGATAAAATGGCATTGTCGAGATTGCTGAAATTTAATGGAGGCATAATCAGGTAGTCTTCACTTTTGTTGCAATCACAAGCATCATCATTTGTGGCGATAAAAGTGCCGTGAGGTGCAATGCCCCAATATTCACTCTGCAAGTCACTGCTTGTGCCGTTCAACCAACCTCCATCATTGGAAAGAGTCGACTGGCTCCACAAGTCAGGCAACCCATTTTGCAGAGTTCCTGAAAAGTCTTCGTCTATTAGAATATTCTGTGCAAAAACAGTATTGCATGAAAAGAAAAAGATGAAAAAAACAAAATGTATAGCTGCTGTTAAATATCTCATAGTCTATAGTTAAGCCTACAAGGTACATTTATTCAGACAGCTTCATTCCTCTTCCCTTCATTTATATCCCTCATGTGACCATCCACCAAATCCCATGGGGCTAGATATTCTTTGGTTTTTTTTTAAGAAAACCTAAGCCTTCTTCACAAACTCAGATTTAAGTCCCATTTGACCAAATCCTTTAATCTTGCAATCGATGTTGTGTTCTGCCTCTCGGAGTCGAATGTTCTTCACTTTCGTACCGGCTTTCACTGGCTGAGGAGCCCCTTTTACTGGAAGGTTCTTAATCACAATGACCGAGTCACCGTTTTGGAGAAGATTGCCGTTGACGTCTTTTACTAAAATACCTGATTCTTCTTCCGCTTCTTGTGTGTTCCACTCGTTGCTGCATTCGGGACAAGCATAGGTGTTTTCCTTGACTTCATATCCGTAATCGCAATTGCATTTGGGACAGGGCTTCATTTCATCTGACATCGTAAGGGGTTTTTTTTTCTTTTATCAAGTGTGGATTTCTTTGAGAGCCGATGCCTTCAAGGATTGAAGGCGGCGGTAAACAACTGCTGTAACAATCGAAACCAATGGTATGGCTACTAGGAGTCCCAATAGAAAAGCCAGAAGTCCACCTAGAACAATCATGAAAGATACGAGTCCTATTCCGATTAAGTCAAGGACATGGTTCTCAGTCAACAACCATGATTCTTTGATGGCGTCTGTGAAGTTAGGTTTCTCTTGTTCTAGGATGATTAAGCTGCAGAATTGCAGTCGGAAGAGGATATACAATCCAGGGAATAAGAGAAGAACACATCCCATTAATACCAAGATTGCAACTATGGTTGTGCCTAGGATAGAGTGGATGATACGTGGGAAATTGGTTTGGGAGAAAAGCTTGGTAAGTTCGGGTTTCTTCCCATCTACGACATCAAGTAGAACCCGGTAAACTCCCAGTAGAAGCAGTGTGTCAATGACAATTTTCACCACTGAAAAAACTAGGGTAAGAATGATTGTGTTTCCCGTAAGCGTCGTTGTGATGAAACTTATGCTTCCTGAGATCAAGGTGTAAACCATCAGTATAACTAGGATTGAGCTGCCATGTTTTTTAAACAGGCTCCAAGCAGATTCAACAACTGAGGAAATGGAAAGTGAATTGTTAAGTGTGCTCATTGGACAATAATAAGCTAAATTGTCGAAATGCAAAGCAATTCCAAACATTATGATTATGATTACGTGATCATAGGGAGTGGATTTGGGGGAAGCGTGTCAGCTTTGAGGTTGAGTCAGAAAGGCTATAAAGTGCTGGTGTTGGAGAAGGGTAAGTGGTTTAAGAAAGGGGAGGATTTCCCGAAGTCGAATTGGGATTTGCGAAAGTGGCTTTGGGTTCCTGGACTCAGATTTTTCGGAATCATGAAGATTACTATTCTGAGGCATGTTTCGATTCTGTCAGGCTCAGGTGTCGGAGGAGGTTCTTTGGTGTATGCAAATACATTGCCTCGCCCTTCGCATGCTTTTTTTGAATCGGGCAGTTGGGCTGGTCTTGTTGATTGGGAGAATGAACTAGACAAGCATTACTTGGAGGCGCTGAGGATGTTAGGGGCAACAAAAAACCCCCGACTTTTTGACGCTGATAAAGCATTGAAAGATTTGGCTGTGGAGATAGGGAAGGAAAAGGAGTTTCATCACCCTGATGTCGCCGTTTATTTCGGAGAAACAGGACGCGAGGTAGCAGACCCCTATTTTAACGGTGAAGGCCCCTCTAGGACTGGATGTGTCCATTGTGGAGGTTGCATGACAGGGTGTAGGTACAATTCTAAAAACACACTGGATAAGAACTATTTGTTTTTTGCTCAGAAATTGGGTGCGGAAATTTTTGCCGAGAATGAGGTTGTTGGGGTAGAGCCAATGAATGGAGGAGAAGGTGAAGATGGGTATCAGATTTCATTCAAATCGAGCACCAAAATGTTTGGAGGTCGAAAAGAGATTCGATCCAAAGGTGTTGTTTTCTCGGGTGGAGTTATGGGAACTGTAAAGCTGTTGTTAAAATTGAAGTCAACAACTTTGCCAGGTCTTTCAGAGATGGTGGGAGGAGATATTCGAACGAACAATGAAACGATTATTAGCGTAAGTACATTGCGTGATGATTTGGACATGTCCAAGGGTGTCGCAATTGGTTCGATTCTTCACACAGATGAAAACTCTCATTTAGAAGCAGTGAGGTATTCTGCGGGGTCCGGGTTTTGGAAATTGCTTCATCTGCCTGTTTCACATGGCTCTAATGTTGTGACAAGGCTGTGGAGAATGACCCTGTCTTTATTGAAGTCTCCATGGAGTTATGTGAAGATTTATGTGAAGAATATTTGGTCTAAAAGTACTGTTGTCTTGTTGTTTATGCAGACTTTAGACAGTACTTTAAAATTTAAGTTAGGTCTAGCTGGAGGGCTTTCCTCGACAGTCTCAACAGGAAAGGCGCCAAGCCCCAATATCCCGGCTTCGAATGCTTTAACTGAGAAGTTTGCAGAGATCGTTCAAGGAAAGTCGACGTCGTTTGTCCTCGAAACATTGTCAGGAATACCTTCTACAGCACATGTTTTAGGTGGGGCAGTAATGGCTTCAGCACCCGACAAAGGAGTGATTAATAAGAACAATGAAGTGTTCGGGTATCAAAACATGCTCGTTGTAGACGGTTCCATGATTTCATCAAACCCCGGTGTGAATCCATCATTAACCATCACAGCTATTGCCGAGCGATGTATGGCACAAATTGCAGACAAGGAATTCTAAGCTCTGTTTTTTCATCCATGGCGACGAAGTGTGTCTGTTCAAATGGAGGTATAGCCTGAAAAACAAGTTTATGACGTAATTTTGTACTAGAATTAAAAAGAGTCAACTGTAAATCATTGGAGGATATCCAAGACAAAAAGCAGTTTTCTGACTGAGTAAGCTATGAAAAGAAAATCTAGAAAAGCGCTTGATTGCAAGCTAGTCGGGCCGAGTGAAATTGACCCAGGGTACTTCCGTTACGAAGTAACGATTCAAGAGGGTGATGGAGAGGTTTATAAAGCGCCGGCTTTTGGACGAGATATGCAGGATGCGTTGAGCAGACTTGTGTGGACAGAGCGGACTGAAAAAGTCACCAGTTATGCGAACAAGAAATCTTGGCTTCAGGTGATTCCACTCATCAGTCTTTTATGCGTTTTGGGTGTTTTTGCTTTTCAAGCCCAAAGCCAAGACAACCCAGCTTGGGTGATCGGTGGCCTCGCTTCTATTGGAGCTATCATCGGTCTGTCTATTATGTGGAGCCAGCACTTAGACAAACGATAGATCATCACCCTTTGTGTCATGGTTTCAAATTTTGAAAGATGACATCTGTCAGACAGGCCTTGTCTGAGGTGAGGGGTGTTCTTTAGCAGTGAAGGTTCCCTTGTTTTTACATTACAGGGCTGAAGAATACGGCATTTGCAAAAAACTTATGTCCATTTTTCCAAAACCCACGAAATAGAACGTTGTCTATCATGTATATAGCAGATCCAGATCCGATAGCTTGAACTCCAAAACTTAAACTGTTGTTCAGTTTTTCATTCGCTCGTTCTCCTGCAAAACCAGTTAAAGCTTTTGCTTCACCTCTTAATACTCCTACGTTTGTTCCTTGATCGGAAGCGAGTGGAGCAAACCTCATGGATGAAGTTTTAATGCTCAAATAGGTAGAGTTGTATCCGTAAGCCAAAGGGTGAGTGGGGTCTAGAGAAATTGAATACACGGCGCCTGGAATTGCATCCGTAATGCTCCGTCTTTCATTGAGTGCAAAAGGCGCATAGATGTCCGATGTGGAATGCGCATCATATTCTGCTGATCTGTTAGATTCATCCATCTCTCCACTAAATCGTGTCAATCCCCAGCCATTTTTATCGGCAAAATTCCTGCAGGACCCCCCAATTGAGATTAAATTCCCTCCTGAAGCCACCCAATTTTGGAGTTCATCCAGTTCATCATCATTAAAGCTAATCCAACTGCGTGGAATGATAAGCACATCGTAGTTGTCTAAATCCATTCTGTCGCGGTTAGAGATAACGGCAATCGGATAGTTGTATTTTGTTTCAAATCGGTGAAGGATTTCACCGAAACTCAGAGAAGAAACTTCATCTCCAGCTATTACGGCAATCCTTGGTGCCTTAATAAACTGGAAATGATCAGACCCCAAATCGGGACCTTTGTCACTCATTCCAGTTGGTGTTTTTATTACCCGAACTCCAGGCATGTTTGATGCGAATTCAGTTGTGATAGATTCTATTTCACTGAGTTTATCCTCGTTATTTCGTCGTGTAATGACCAGAGCTCCCGCCGAGAAATTCTCACCAGAATGTGTAAACGGTGAGTCTGCTACACGGATCGTAACACCATTGTCTAAAAGTTTGGCCAGCAAAGGCGTGCCCACATCCGTGGTGTAATCAATGATCCAAGCGTACGGTGTGTTGTCTGTTGAGTCGAGTTTATTTAATCTAATAGGCAGAGTAAACCCATCAATCAACTCAATGCTGTTATTGAGCCCATAGCTTTGCAACCCATAGGCAAAAGGCAATGCCCAAGTTGTGATGTCGTAGGTAAGAGAATCACTGAGTTCTGGTTCTGGGTCGAAGAGGACTTGAAGTAGTGCAGAGTTGGGCTGATGGGCGTCTATGACGAGGTCTCCATTTGCAGCTTGCACACGGGTCGAGTTGAGTGTGCTGTAGTCCAATGCCGTAACGGACTTTTTAGACCCTTTTGCAGTGGAGTAAGTCAGACCTTGGCGGTCTAGCAAATTTGTCAGCCATGACACTTTAGAAAGGTCATTGCCTTCCATGGGAATTAAATATGCCATAAAATCTCCCCAAGGTTCCTCAATATTTCTTCGGTGGTAAGCCGCAAATTCTTTAAGCAACCTGTCTTTGTGGTGAATCGCAGCTTCTATGGTAGATATCGCTGTAGAGTGGTGGTTTTCGATTCTGTAACTGAGTGATAAAAGATCACCTGTTTCAGTCATGATCGATCTTCCAGCTCTGCCACTGCCTCCTTGTTCGTAGGTCATTCCGATGGCGCCTTGGAACATCGGCCAAGTGTCTCCATAACTAGGATAGAAGAGGTCAAATATTTCTCTTGTAAAGTACAAGGCACCGCGAGCATCAAATCCAGACGCGTTAAATCCACCAATGTGTTCTTGGCATGTTCTCTGCCAAGGAGTGATGATTTTATGGAGTGGCTCTGCTGCAGGTGCAAAATAATACGGGTTGTTGATCCCCTGCTCATGGTAGTCTACGTGAACGTGTGGCATAATTGACCGGTAGAATGATGCGCGCGCTTTCGTTTCTCTTTGGGTTTGCCAGGCTAAGTCTCTGTTCATGTCGAACATGTAGTGGTTCGACCTTCCACCTGGCCAAGGTTCAGAGTGTTCCCAAGCGTCGGGAGAGGGGTTGGGAATGGGCCCAGAAGTTCTGTCTTGGAAATGAACATACCGGTCTCTTCCGTCTGGATTTACACATGGATCGATAACGACAATGCAGTTTTCTAAAAGATCTTTGCGCAGGTTTGTAAGTGACCCTATTGTTCGCATCGCAGCTTCAGTACAGACGGCTTCATTTCCATGAACATTGTAGCTGAGATATATGATAGGAATACGCGCTCCAGAATCAATGCCTTCATTGACTCTGCGTAAATTTTCTGACAGAATAGCGTCAAAATTTTGCATGTTCAGCTCAGATGACATAACAATTCCTAAAAGAGGTCTGCTCTCTGTAGTGGTGCCGTATTCCCGGAGAAGAAAGTGCGGATTTTCCTGAGCAACATGTTCTATATAGTCGACCACTCTGTGGTGACGGGTAAATTTTTCTCCAAGGTTGTATCCAAGAAAAGCATCAGGAGATACTGACTGAGTGTATGTGCAGATCGATATTGTACAGCAGTAAAAAGTCAGCAGTACTGTTAATGAGCAATTTTTCATGCCCTAAATATCGGTCATTGAAACTATTTTACACTTTTATACGTTAAAAGTACCATGACAATCGCAACTTTTATTACAGTCTATTTTTTTGCAGTTCTTGGTTGGGCTTTGTTTTGGGCAATTCAATTAACACATCAGTCTCTGATTGTTGTAAAAAAATTGCTTCTTCATAACTTAAATTAAACTGTTGTTTATTTAATATGATATTTTGATGAAATGATGTCTTTTTTAAAGTGAAACTTCTTTAATCGACGTCATTCACGCAATTTTACACCTGGTAAAACCGTCTGATAATCAGTCTTTATCTCTTATTTCAGATGTTTTATGGGGGTGTAAAAATCAGCTAAGTTCTTGTAAATAAAGGAGGTGCAAAGGATTTTAACATTTGAACGTTCATTTAATTATTTAAAGTCGTTCGAATGGGTTTATATAATTATAAATATTGGCCCCAGTTATAAACCAAAACCTTTATACAATGGATAACGTTTTTAAATTTATGGGTGGCTTTTTCAAAGGCTTAACTCAATTGTTGATCAGCTTCGCTGCCCTTGCAGTTCTTGCTGAAGTAGTATTTGGAGCAGAGATGTTCCCAGGAATGACAGTTGTAAGTAACATTACAGACTTAATTTCTGAACTTGGTAACGGGGGATTTGTGGGCTTAGTTGCTCTACTTGTTCTTTGGTCTATTCTAGATCGCAAGTAATCCGATCTAATCGATTGAAATAATGTGGCGGCCCAAGGTCGACTTGGGCCGCTCTTTATTTTGCCTTCATTTATCTTAAACTTAAACCTATGGAACGCATTGTATCTATTTTGTTGCTAGCGGTGTGTGTCGCTGGAACAGGTTATTACTATCTGGAAAATGTTGACCGCTTAGCTGCTGAGGAGGCCGCTGCCGCTGTCGTTGCCGAAGAGGCTTCCGCTGCTGCTGCTGCTGCTAAAGTTGAAGCTGCGAAAGCTCATTTCACAATTCCACACGATAAAGATGCTTTCACGACTGACATTTCCATTTCTCTGGATGGCAGTGCATCTTTCGACGTGGAAGGTGATTCTTTGTCATTTTATTGGGATCAAATTTCAGGTGACCAAGTGTATCTAGATAACGCAGAGAACAACACAACTACTTTTAGAGCTTCTCCGGGTGAATACACCTTTAAGCTAACAGTTTCTGATTCTTATGATAGTTCCTCTTCAGTTAGCGCAACAGTAGCAGTAGCAGAAGAGCCGAATTCACCGCCAGAAGTCATCGTAACTGTTTACTAGCTTCTTTTGATATTTTACGAATAAGAACTTTGAACAGGTTTTCGTATGAAGAACGTGTCGCTCGCAAGGTGGCGCGTTTTTTTATTTCGTAAATTCGCAAACAATGGTTATTCACGCTCGTACACTTCCTACTTCTAAATTTCTTATTGAAGCTGATCGTGGAGGTGTCATCTTAGATGTGAGGAGCCCAGGTGAATTCGAGAGCGGACACATTAAGGGTGCTGTTTCGTGGCCCCTTTTTACAAATTCAGAACGAGCTGAAATAGGCACACTTTACAAGCAAAAATCACGTGAAAAGGCCGTTGATATGGGTCTTGGTATCATAGGTCCGAAAATGCAGGAAATGGCACAATGGGGACGTACGCTGTTTGAAAACCAAACTGCTCCAGACGGTTCTGCCAGCAGAAACTCCCTCCTTGTTCACTGCTGGAGAGGAGGTATGCGTTCCGAATCTGTCGCTTGGCTTCTTCGAACAGCAGGTGTTCCTGCCGTCGTTTTAGAGGGTGGTTATAAAGCTTTCAGAACGCATGCACGCGCAGAGTTCGATCGCAAAATTGATTTCTCTGTTCTAGGCGGGCTTACCGGTTCTGCAAAAACGGACACCTTAATTGAGCTTTCAAAAATACCAGGTGAATCAGTCATTGATCTTGAAGGCATGGCCCGCCATTTCGGATCTGCTTTCGGCAATTTAGAAGAGCATTCTCAACCTACGACCGAACAATTCTCCAATGATTTATTTGCCGACCTCAGATCATTTAACGCTTGGAATGATTTTTCGCCAAATCGTACCCGACCTATTTGGGTGGAAAATGAAAGCCGATCAATCGGTATTGTAGACTTGCCAGAACCCATATTTAGACAACTTATAGCTTCTCGTTGTTTTGAGATGAAACGAACTGATGATGATCGAATCGGTCACCTTGTTCAGATGTATGGAGAGATTGACAACGATCTTCTCGCCTCCGCTTTTCAACGTATCTCTCCCAAGCTGGGAGGCCAAAATGCCGATGATGCTCTCGCAGCTCTCTCTCAAGGCGATCTTGCGACAGCTGCGCGTATCGCACTAGTGTACTATGACAAGACGTATGCGCATGGTCTAACTAAGCGTGATCCAGCATTGCGTACCGATGTTAATTGCCGAGAACTCACACCTGCAGCTTGTGCTTTGCACTTGAGTTCATTTCTTACTGACTTCATCTCGCTTAAATAGTTGATAAATATGTCTGATCCTATCCGTCTTACTCAATATTCACATGGCGCAGGCTGTGGATGTAAAATTGCTCCAGCGGTTCTCCATACGATGCTCTCTTGCATGAACCGTGAGACACACTATCCAAATCTTGTTGTGGGAAATGACACCAAGGATGACGCTGCTGTCGTGGATCTAGGTGATGGGACTGGAATTGTCAGTACGACGGATTTTTTTATGCCTATAGTGGATGACCCACATACTTTTGGTCGGATCGCTGCTGCGAATGCGATCTCAGATATCTATGCGATGGGAGGCACACCACTGATGGCGATTGCGATACTTGGTTGGCCTGTTGATAAATTGGCGCCAGAAGTTGCAGGTGAAGTTCTTGAGGGAGGTCGATCTATTTGCGCTGAGGCTGGCATTCCACTCGCTGGGGGTCACAGCATTGATTCGCCTGAGCCTATTTTTGGTCTCGCTGTTACAGGACGTGTTCCGCTTGCTAACCTCAAAGCGAATGCATCTGCTCACATTGGTGATGTGCTTTTTCTGACGAAACCTCTCGGTGTCGGAATGGTCACAACGGCAGAAAAAAAAGGGCTTGTTTCCAAGGAGCATATTTTATCTGCGATTGAATGCATGACATCATTGAATAAAGTGGGAGAGAAGTTGTCCGAGCTTCCAGCTGTAAATGCCATGACTGACGTGACAGGTTTTGGTTTTATGGGACATTTGCTAGAAATGTGTCAAGGGTCAGGTACTGCTGCGCAAATCGACGTAAAGGCTGTTCCAACACTGGATCGGGTTGCTTTAATGGAGTATCACAAGCAGGGTTGTGTTCCAGGTGGTGCGAGGAGAAATTTCATGAGCTATGGAGAATTTCTTGATCTTCCTGAAGGTTTTACCCGTGATCTTCTCTGTGATCCTCAAACTTCAGGAGGGCTTCTTGTGTCAGTAGGTTCTGAGAGTGTCGAGTCTGTTAAGGAGATTCTACGTGAGTTCAATTTGCCTGTGTCCATTGTTGGTGTGATCACTGAGCACACTGCTGGTCATAAGATTGTGACAATCCAAGAATGATTCAGACCCTTGTAGTTTTTTAAAAAGTGCATTTCGAGGTTTGTTTTTGCCAGCACTGTTCATCAAGTCAACTCAAGTATATTTTGTAAAAAGGAACAGCAAATCTGTAGGTTGTTAATTTTTAAATCAACTCAAAAATTATTTTTTTGCATTTTTTAATACGATTGTAAACTTTATTGATAGTAATACTATTATTTTTGTCATTGGATGCAAGAATTATTAAGTCAAATTACGATTAAGGTTAATGAAGATTTATTCATTAAGAATCCGGATTCTTCAAAATTGGGTCGTAGAATCATTTCGAATTCGATCGAATTAATTGAAGAAATCGGTTTCGAAGCATTTAATTTTAAGAAACTCGGCAAGAGAATCGGTTCTCCTGAGTGTACTATTTATAGGTACTTCGAGAATAAACAAAAAGTTTTGTTGTATTTGACTTCATGGTATTGGAGTTGGTTAGAATATAAAATGGTATTTGCGACCGCCAACATTTCAGATTCACATTTGAAGTTAAGCAAAGCAATCGAAGTCCTCACCGAAACAGTTGAACAAGATTTGTCGTTCTCTCACATCAATGAGTTTTTGCTAAATCGAATTGTAATCTCAGAATCGGTTAAATCATTTTTCACAAGAGAGGTGGATTCTGACAATGAAGCCGGTGTATTTAAAGTATATAAAAGAATTGTCCAACGTGTCAGTGACATGATTTTGACAATTAACAAGGATTTTGAATATCCGCACATGTTGGTTTCAATTGTGATTGAAGGGTCTCACCAACAGAGGCATTTTGCGGATCATTTGCCTGCACTTACTGATATTATTGAAGGTAAGGGAGGTATTTCAGATTTCTTTAATCGAATGGTGTTTAAAACAATAGATGTATCATGAAGGGTTTTTTAAATTTTAACCACATCAAGGGTGATTTTTTCGGAGGTGTCACAGCAGGAATTGTTGCTTTGCCTCTTGCTTTGGCTTTCGGAGTTCAGTCAGGACTTGGCGCTGTTGCTGGGTTGTACGGAGCTATGGTTTTAGGTGTTTTTGCAGCTTTATTTGGAGGGACTGAGACTCAAGTTAGTGGTCCAACTGGTCCTATGACTGTCGTTTCTGCCATGGTGATTGCTTCTGCAATAGAGGTTTCAGGTAGCCTTCAGGCAGGAATGGGAATTATTATTGCTTCATTCTTTCTGGCAGGGGGCTTTCAGATTCTTTACGGACTTTTAAAAATAGGAAAGTACATTAAGTACATTCCTTATCCTGTCTTATCTGGTTTTATGACTGGTATAGGGGTCATCATTATCTTGTTCCAGATTTACCCTTTCCTCGGTCATGTGTCTGAAAAAAACACAGTAGATATTTTCCTCAACTTGGGCAATCCATTGTCTGAAATCAATTTTTATTCAGTGGGATTGGGTTTCTTGACGATACTCATCATCTATGTTTTTCCGAAAATTAATAAATCTGTCCCCAGTGCCTTGGTTGCTTTGTTGGTTGTTACTGCTGTTTCCTATTTCTGTAAGTTTGATGTTCCAGTTATTGGGGAGATACCTCAAGGTATACCAAGTTTTTATATCGGTGAAATGTTTGCGATTGATCCAAGTATGTATTGGACCATTTTCGAATTTGCTATTATGCTTTCAGCGTTGGGGGCTATCGATTCTCTGCTGACTTCTGTCATCGCAGACAACATCACTAAAACCAAGCACAACAGCAACAAAGAGCTTATAGGTCAGGGTATTGGTAACATCGCAGCTTCTTTAATTGGTGGGTTACCTGGTGCTGGAGCAACTATGAGAACCGTAGTGAATGTGAATGCAGGTGGAAAGACAAGACTGTCTGGATTAATTCATGGTTTATTTTTAGTATCTGTCTTGTTTGGGCTTGGAAAATTTGCGGCTCTTATTCCACTCAGTGTGCTTTCAGGGATCTTGATAACTGTGGGTATAGGAATTATCGATTACAAGGGTCTGAAGCATCTTAAAAGAGTGCCGAGAGCTGATGCGGTTGTGTTGATGTTGGTTTTGTCGATTACAGTCTTCGGAAATCTATTGCATGCTGTCGGTTTAGGAGTGGTGCTGGCTTGTGTCCTGTTTATGAAAAAATCCAGTGACATTGTTGAAAACGAAAGTTCATTGGAGCCGCTTACAGGTTTTGGGGGTGAACAGCCTTGGGCTGATGAGAGTGCGATTTATAAGAATTTCTCAAATAAAATATTTATCAAGCATCTCTATGGCCCTATGTTTTTCGGTTTCACTTCTAGTTTTCAGGATCGAATCAAGCAACTAGAAGGAGATGCGAGGATTTTAATTATCCGCATGGACAATGTCCCCCATATTGATCAATCTGGGATGTATGCTTTGGAAGAATCAATCACCGATTTACAAAAGGACAACGTTGTAGTTGTATTCACATGCATACAGCCTCAGCCTTATGATATGTTAAAGAAAATCGGGATTGTTCCGCTGCTTGTGCCTGACATGCATGTTTTCAACACGTTTCAAGATTGTGAGACGTGGCTTAAGACCAATTTAAATTCAAAAGAAGACGGAATCAGTTTAATCGCTGAAGAATTGCTAAGGGTTAAAAAAGCAAAAGTTGCTTACCGTCTGTAATCTAAAAACTCACCAATATGACAACCCAAACCTCAGAATCTCAGTCCAGCTTAAGTCCTGCAGAAGTGTTAACTATGTTGAACGAGGGAAACCAAAGATTCGTTCAAAACAAGTTGATTTCGAGAGATTTGTTGAATCAAGTTAAAAAAACTAGCTCGGGCCAATTCCCCTTTGCAGTAGTCGTTAGTTGTATTGATTCAAGAGTCCCTACAGAAATGATATTTGACCAAGGAATTGGTGATGTTTTCTGTATTAGAGTAGCGGGAAATGTGATCAATCAGGACATTTTAGGGAGTATTGAATTTGCTTGTAAAGTTGCTGGCGTGAAATTGATTGTCGTTATGGGACACACCAGTTGCGGAGCTGTTAAAGGCGCTTGTAACGAAGTTCAATTGGGAAACCTTACGGGGCTTTTAGACAAGATTAAGCCTGCAATATCTATTGTTTCTAGCCGCGTAAAAAGTGTTGAAAAGTCAAGATTTGTTGACGAAGTAGCTTTGGAAAATGTTCAAATCTCATTGAATACAATTTTGACTGAAAGTTCTGTGATCAAAGAGATGGTCATGAACAACGAGGTTAAATGTGCAAAAGGGATGTATTCAGTCGATACTGGAGAGGTTGAATTACACCTGTTGTAACATTTTATGAAGCAGATGTACAGGAAGTCCCATAACGGTGTAGAATGATCCGTTAATTGATCTTACGCCTATGAACCCGAGCAAGTCCTGTACTCCGTAACTGCCAGCCTTGTCAAAGGGTCTGTATTTTTTGATATAATGAGATATAATTTCGTCAGTTAGTTCCTCGAAGGTGACTTTGCAAGTGTCTACTTTGCATATAGTGTGTGGCTTCCCTTTCTTTAAAATTGTCACTGCTACGCCGGATGCAACAAGATGCGTTTGTCCGCTTAGCTTCTTTAACATGGCTTTAGCTTCTTCAATATTTGCTGGTTTCTCCAGCACTTCCTCGCCCAACAACACGACAGTGTCTCCAGTTATGATGACGTCATTCTCTCCCAAAATATCAGAGAATGCGGAGGCTTTTGCGAGTGTAACATATTCTGCGACTGCTGCTCCTGCAACTGATTTCGGGTAGCTTTCGTCGACATCTCTTACGTGAACTTCAGGCTCGAGTTCTAAGCCTCGAACGAGCTCTAAGCGCCTCGGGCTTTTTGAGGCTAGGATGATGCGTTTTGAAGTTAAATTAGGGTACAGCATGTATGTTTTTATTTGAAATCAGCGTTTTTCTCTCTCCTTGTATCACCTTGAATCGTCAACTTCAGTTTTTTAGATAAAAATGATGTGTTTTCTTTTATTCAGATGTGTATAAGTCAATAATCCGTGTAAAATTAGCATATAAAGAGTCGTGATCACGGCAAGTTGAATTGCTAACTTCGCCCTACATTATATTTTCAATTTTCGCGCATGTCTGATTTACGTCCTTCTTCTGAAAACATTCTGATTCTTGACTTCGGTTCTCAGTATACACAGTTAATTGCGAGGCGAGTGAGAGAGATTAATGTTTTTTCTGAGATCATTCCATGGAATAAATTTGAGGGCATTCCTGAAGGCTGTAAAGGTGTGATTCTTTCTGGTTCACCACACAGTGTCAGAGAAGTAAATTCTCCCGCTCCCGATCTTTCCGCCATTGTTGGAAAGGTTCCATTGCTTGGAGTTTGTTATGGAGCCCAATACATCGCTCATACAAATGGAGGCGATGTTCAGGCAAGTGATTCCAGAGAATATGGTCGTGCGAATTTATGTATGGTAGATACTGAAGATGAACTCTTAAGGAATGTGACTTTAAACTCTCAAGTTTGGATGAGTCATGGAGACACGATTCTCGATACAGGCTCAGGTTTTCAAACAATTTGCAGTACTGATGATGTTGAATATGCTGGATTTAAGATTCAAGATGAGCAGGTGTGGGGCATTCAATTTCACCCTGAAGTATTTCATACTACAGAAGGTCCGACCTTAATCAGTAATTTTATTCTCGGCATCTGTGGATGCAAAGGTGAATGGACTCCAGATAATTTTGCCGAGGCTACGATTCAGTCCTTAAAAAATGAGATAGGAGAGGAGGATAAGGTGATATTGGGATTGTCTGGAGGAGTTGACTCTACTGTTGCATCTGTTTTGCTACACAAGGCCATCGGGGACAGGCTGCACTGCATTTTCGTGGACAATGGGCTTTTGCGCAAGAATGAGTTTGAAGAAGTTTTGAGTGGTTATGAGCATATGGGGCTCAATGTGAAAGGAATCAGGGCTGGAGATAAATTCTTACAGGCTCTTGAAAACCTAACTGATCCCGAGCTCAAGCGCAAAGCAATAGGTCGAGTATTTGTTGAAGTTTTCGACGAGGCTTCAAAAGAAGTTGAGGGAGCAAATTGGCTTGGCCAGGGGACAATTTATCCAGATGTTATTGAGTCAGTTAGTGCAACAGGTGGTCCTTCAGCGACAATTAAAAGCCACCACAATGTGGGTGGACTCCCAGATTATATGACACTTAAAGTTGTTGAACCACTTCGGTTAATTTTTAAAGACGAAGTGAGGAGAGTGGGTAAAGCTTTAGGTATTAAAGCCAGTCTTCTAGCCCGTCATCCTTTTCCTGGTCCAGGACTTGGAATCAGAATCTTAGGTGATGTCACAGAAGAAAAGGTTCGCGTTCTTCAGGAGGTTGATGCGATATTTATCAATGGTCTGAAGGATGCAGGATTGTACGATGAGGTTTGGCAAGCAGGAGCTATGCTTTTGCCTGTCCAATCGGTAGGGGTTATGGGAGATGAGAGAACCTATGAGAATGCAGTTGCTCTCAGAGCTGTATCTTCTACAGATGGGATGACAGCAGACTGGGTTCACCTGCCATATGAGTTTTTAGCAAAAGTTTCAAACGATATCATTAACAAGGTTAGAGGAGTTAACCGAGTTGTTTACGATATTAGCTCCAAACCACCAGCCACAATAGAATGGGAGTAGTGAAATTTTATTTCGTTTTTATCTTGTGTTTTTTTGCACACAACACTGGAGTGTCACAAACACAGTGGGGGCAAGATTCATCTACAGTGGATTCTGTTGATTTCAGAGCTGTAGCATTTTTACCTTTTTTCAGTCAACTGGTTGTTGATTCAGGTATGCCTACTCCAAGAAGGGAGATGAGAATGCGTGAAATTGCCATAGACAATGTCAATGGTATGAAATGGGCCTCTGAAAGGTTGAAAAATCAGGGTTACATGATAGAACTTTCATTTCTTGATGAAGTCTATGATTCTTTAGGAATTCCATTGTGGCATAGTGAGGATGTGGTGGGGAAAGACGTTGTTTTTGGTCCACTTCAACAAAACCAACTTTCGCGAAGTCTAAGAATCATCGAGCGGGCGGGCGTGGATCACGTCATTTTAACGAAGGTCAGTGAAGATATTTTACTGGGTTCTGATGCCATTCGATCTATTGCGCCTTCGGAATCATTTGCCATCGATCTAGTGATTGAAGATCTGGTAGAAAAGCACGCTGAAGACAACATTATTTTTGTGATGACAGGTGGGACAAATGAAAAGTTTGAAGATTATTTCCTCTCCAACTTGCATCGGAAACTTGATAGTTTCGTCTCAGATTCAACACTAGTAGCTATTGCGGCAGACACACTCGGCTTCGATACCGTACACGGAACACGTAATTCTGTAGGTTCTCTCGCAGAAAAGATAGATTTTTACAGAAGAAATATTGTGGTATCTGTTTCAGGTCGTTCAGCAAGATCGATGCTTTCAAATCTTCAGGTCGAGGTTCAAATGAATGATTCCACAGAAATTTATGTCTATTCTCACTCAGAGATAAGAGATCTGGGGTTTATAGATGTCAAGTTTTTAGAACGCACTCAGTTAACTGTTTCTGTTGGATCTGCGATTGATTGGACTGATTCTATTACAATACAAGCGGTGAAGCTATTTAGGGTCATGTATCAAACCGACCCGTCCAAGTATGTTTTAAAAGCGCATGATGCATTTTTAGATGCCTTTAAGCGAAAGTTAGAAAAAGACATGGGAGACATGGATTATTCTGTTCTTCCTCAGCCAATCGAAACCCATTTCGATTGGCACCAGCTAAGACAGTTTAGCGGGTATGTAAATAAAAACTGGAGCCTTGAAACTTTTCATGCTGGTCATTGGTGTAAAACAGATACACTTGAAACGCTCCATGATTTTATTGCACCAGAGCTAGATGCTGACGGGTTCTTCATTGACCCCCTCAGACCATTTGTGAAGTACAACCCTCGAAACCCTCAAGCTAAAGACCAAGCCAAAGATTAAATTCGGTTGTCTATCATTGTCACTCCAGGAAAGTCTGGTGCAGAAAACAAGAACGTGGAAGCAGGAATGTTGACGCCTGTTTTAAAGGTGTTAATCAGGTATTCTGTGTCCACACCTTCTCTTCCCTTTACGATGAGTTTCACGAGTTCTAAATCAGATTCCTCAATGAACATTTGTATCGTGTGATATGGCTTTTCAGATGCATCTTCTCCAGACGGGTACAAGTTTATTTGGGTGTACTCTCGTCCATCGATTGTGCTAACGCCTTTCCATTCATTTTGGAAATCATCTTCCCAAATCGTGAATATTTTTGACGGATCCATTCCCTGTTCCATAAGCATTTCAGCATCTTCTATATAGCAGTCATTCGATTCCTTCTCGTAGGTCCAAATTGTACCTCCATCAGAGGTAATGACAAATTCCCCCAAATCAAGTTGAAACTTTTTGTCGTCAATTTGAATATGTCCATTCATCGTCTCTTCGAAATCACTTTTAACATCGACCATTTTGGATGTGTATGTTGCATCTATGGTGTCATATGTTTTTGCGTTTTCACTCAGCTTTGAGAGCAAAGCATCAGCATCCTGGGCATTGCTAAAAGCAATGAAGATTAAAGGGAGTAGGATACTTGTAAAAATTCTTTTCATCATTGTTTGTTTATTCATTGCCTTCAAATGGTCTATGCAAAATCTGTTCCAAACTTACCGCGTCTGGCACCAACACCTTTCTGGCCTTCGATCCTTCAAAAGGTCCAACAATTCCTGCATCTTCCAATTGATCAACCAAACGTCCGGCTCTGTTGTATCCCAACTTCAGTTTTCTCTGCAACAAAGATGTTGATCCTTGTTGATGCATGACAATAATGTGGGCTGCTTCCTCGAAGAGTTTGTCTCTTTCATCTACAGAGGTTGCTCCGCGATCTGCAGCTCCCTCACTCACAAATTCGGGCAGTTCGAAAACTTCATCAAAACTTCTTTGGCCACCGATGTAATCACAGATTGATTCCACTTCTGGCGTGTCCACAAAACCACATTGCAATCGGATGAGTTCATTACCAGTACTCATCAGCATATCACCACGGCCAATCAGCTGGTCAGCTCCACCTGCATCCAAGATGGTGCGGGAGTCTATTTTTGAGGTCACTCTAAAAGCAACTCTGGCTGGAAAGTTTGCCTTGATGGTTCCTGTGATGATATTGACAGAGGGTCTCTGAGTGGCAATGATGAGGTGAATTCCGATGGCTCTGGCCAATTGGGCAAGCCTTGCGATGGGTGTTTCCACCTCTTTCCCCGCAGTCATGATCAAATCAGCAAATTCATCGACCACAAGAACGATGTAAGGCAGATAGTGATGACCTCGTTCAGGATGCAAGTCTTTGCATGTTTCAGGAATAATCTTCCTGGAAATAAACTTTTGATTGTATTCCTTTAAATTTCTACACTGTGCATCTTTAAGAAGGTCATATCGTTGATCCATTTCTTTGCACAGCGAGTTTAACGTCGAGACTACCTTGTCAGTATCTGTGATGATGGCCTCTTCAGCCCCTGGGAGTTGCGCTAAATAGTGTCTAGAAATCTTGTTGTAAACAGACAGCTCTACTTTCTTTGGGTCAACAAGAACAAATTTCAGAGCGCTGGGATGCTTTCTGTAAAGGAGGCTAACTAACATTGCGTTCAATCCGACCGATTTTCCCTGACCTGTAGCACCTGCCATGAGCAGGTGTGGCATCTTCGCTAGGTCAAAAACATGCGTCTCATTGGAGATGGTTTTTCCAAGTGCGATGGGCAATTCATAGTCCGAGTTTTGGAACTTTTGAGACTTGATCAGTGTCAGCATACTCACCACATCAGGCTTAGAATTAGGCACCTCAATGCCGATGGTTCCACGACCAGGAATCGGTGCAATGATTCTAATCCCCAAAGCAGCTAAACTTAAAGCGATGTCATCTTCTAAATTCTTAATTTTCGAAATTCGTATTCCAGGAGCAGGGACAATTTCATACAGTGTTACTGTGGGACCTACCTCAGCACCAATTTTATCAACTTTAATGTTGAAGTTCAGCAACGTCTCAATAATCCGATCTTTGTTGACTTCTAATTCTTCATCACTCACCATATACTTGCCATCACCATGGTTTGCCAAGTGTTCCAGGTCTGGCATCTTAAAAGATCCAAGTTCTAGTGTTGGGTCATATTCCCCAAATTCCTGAGTAAGCTTATTGACTTCTTTGTTTTCAAGAGACGCTTCCTCTTGCTTCTCTTTCACTTCCAAGTCTAATCCTTCTTCGGTATCTTCAGCACTTTTTTCTACACTATCTTTAGGGGTGATTGTCGTTTTCTCAAGTGTTGTTTTCGTAATAGTTTCTGGCTGAAGTGTTTCAGGTGTCTCACTCGAAGACTCGGTTTCGTTGACCAAGTCGTCAACCAACCGGTCGAGTGATTCGTTGTTTTCCGTCGTCTCAGAAAATGTATTGATGACGGTTTTCTCTTCAGTTCCGTCTTCGATCAACTCTTCATGGCCATCAGAGAAAAAAGATGTTACCCTTTTAAAAACACGCAAGTTCTTACCATTGATGTTCTGATGCCATCCTGGATAGAATTGGTAAATTGCAAATAAGAAAATTCCAAAAATAACAAGGGCATTGCCTGTTTCACCTAAATAAAAAACTGTTGTCTTAAGTAAAAACCCTGTAGCTTCTCCGACAATGTGGTCTCCAACAAGGATGTTAAGTTCAACAGATTTTAGAATTTGCTCGTGTAAGAAATACCCTAACGACCACGGTAAAATAACCATTGCGGCTAGCAACCAGATTGTGGTCTTCCAAAAGGGAAGTAACATTTTACCTGTAAGTGCTTTAATTCCAAGTAGCGTTAAGATTGTAGGTATCGCCAGAAAGCCAAATCCAAAGGTGTTTCTCACCAAATGATGCCCCACAAGTGCGCCAAGTTTTCCGCCAAGATTGTTTGCGGGAATTGTGGTGCTGTCAGAGCTCACAAGCAGAATATCGGATGCCCCAGAAAAAATAGATGAAATGGTGCTGAGAAATAAAAAAGATGATAGACCCAAGAGAAGCAATCCTGTTGCAGATCTCACTCTCTCATCTTCCCATGAAGTTGATAGATATTGTGGCACTGCTGAAAGCTTGCTGATTTTGCTTGGTTGTGTGGTCGGTCGTTTCTTCTTTTTTGTTGAGTTTTTCTTGGTATCTTGTGAAGATTCAGACTTGCGAACGTTGCGAGCTGGTTTGTCTTTGGGACTGGAAGAGGAGGAGTATAAGGTTCGCATGGTGCTGAGCTGTAAAAATAAACGGTACTGGAGTCGCCTTTCGTACTTTTTTGAGGGCTTGTCCACTTGAAAGTGTTCAAATCTGGTGGTTGAAAGTTTAGTGTTGAAATCATGGGTGAATCAAGTAAAGTTTAACTATCTTCGCCCTCCAATTATTGAAGCTATGGCCAAGAAAGGCAACCGTGTACAAGTGATCCTCGAATGTACTGAGCATAAAGACTCAGGCAAGCCAGGTACGTCACGTTATGTGACAACTAAGAACAGGAAGAACACGCCTGATCGTATGGAACTTAAGAAGTTCAATCCTGTGTTGCGCAAGAACACAGTGCACAAAGAAATTAAATAACCCTGAAACTGTAACACTATGGCTAAGAAAGTAGTAGCGTCGCTCCAGACTGGTGGAGGAAAGCAACACACGAAAGTGATTAAGATGGTACGCAGTGAGAAATCAGGTGCATACTCATTCGTAGAGCAAGTCGTTCACAACGATAAAGTAAAAGACTTCTTCGCGAAGTAATTTATGAATCAATGGCAAATGCCATGCTTTACTGACTTTGGCTGGCTCTTATTTGAGTCAGCCTTTTTTTTTGAAAAAGGACGATCATGAGTTTTTTTAAACGACTATTCGGGAAAAATAAGATTCAATCTGATGATCAGGTTGAAAAAAAGGCATCCTTAGATGCTGGGCTTGAAAAATCGAAAAAGAGTGTGATCAGTCGGATTGCGAAAGTCTTTAGCGGACGTCGCAAAATCGATGAAGATTTATTAGAAGATTTAGAGGAAGCCTTAATGATGTCAGACGTTGGAGTCGACACCACTGAACGCATCATTGAGAGGTTGCGGAAGCGTGCAGTTTGGGAAGCTTACCTGGATCAATCAGAGCTTGTGAATATGCTGAGAGAAGAAATCGCTCACCTTTTAGTTGGTGAGGATTTAGGCCAGTCATTAACAAATCATGCTGTTTTTTCTGTAGATGACATCAATTCAGGTGATGGCCCTGTTGTAATTTTAGTTGTAGGTGTTAATGGTGTCGGAAAGACAACCAGTATTGGAAAACTAGCTCATCGCTTTAAAAGTGAAGGAAAAAAAGTCATGTTGGGAGCCGCAGATACTTTTAGGGCTGCAGCGGTGGACCAATTAATTATTTGGGGCGAACGTGTTGGTGTCCCCGTTATTTCTCAAGGTATGGGTGCCGATCCTGCTGCTGTGGCTTATGACACGCTAGAATCAGCAAAAGCTCAAAACATGGATGTTGTGATTGTTGACACAGCAGGTCGCTTGCACAACAAAGTGGGGCTGATGTCGGAATTGACAAAAATAAAAAGAGTGATGGATAAGATTGTCCCAGGTGCTCCCCATGAAGTTTGGTTAGTGATCGATGGTTCAACAGGCCAAAATGCTCTTGTTCAAGCCACTCAATTTTCGAAAGCAACAGACATTACAGGACTCATTTTAACGAAGCTTGATGGGACCGCAAAGGGAGGAGCTGTGCTTGCGGTATGTGATCAGATTAAAATACCAGTACATTATATAGGAGTTGGTGAGAAGATGGAGAATCTTCAAGATTTCCATCCTTTAGACTTCATTGATTCATTACTCCCCGAGTCTTTAGACTAGGAATATCCACACAAGTTCAACATGAGAGCTAGGTCATCCAATCCCAGAAAAGTTAACGTTGTAACCTTAGGTTGCGCTAAGAATATGTATGATTCTGAGCAGCTTATGACTCAATTAAAAGCAAATGATTTTGAAGTTGAGCATGAGGCAAAAAAAGATGATTTTGGAATCGTAGTGATTAACACATGTGGTTTTATCGAGTCCGCCAAGCAAGAAAGTATTGACATGATTTTGCGTTTTGCAGACGCTAAAAAAGAAGGCTCAGTTGAAAAAGTTTATGTCACGGGTTGTCTTTCTCAACGCTATGCTGATGAGCTTTCCGACGGTATTCCGGAGGTGGATGCATGGTTTGGAACCAGAGATCTTCCCCGTCTTTTAAAAACCCTTCGAGCAGATTACAAAAAAGAATTGGTTGGGGAGCGACTGCTTACCACACCTGCACATTATGCATATTTAAAAATAGCAGAGGGTTGTGATCGTCCTTGTGCTTTTTGCGCAATACCTCTGATGCGAGGCAAGCATGTTTCAACACCAATCGAAGAGCTCGTCAAGTCTGCTGAAGCACTTGCCGCTCAAGGCGTTCGTGAATTGATACTGATTGCTCAGGATTTGACATACTATGGTCTAGATATTTACAAGAAAAGACGTTTGGCAGACTTGGTCACTGCATTGGAACAAGTCGAAGGCATCGAATGGATTCGGTTGCATTATGCTTTTCCTTCTGGATTTCCCATGGATGTTTTGAAAGTCATGGCTGAATCAGATAAAGTCTGTAATTACTTAGACATGCCTCTGCAGCACGCAAGTGATTCCATTTTAAAATCTATGCGAAGGGGTATTACACAGGAAAAAACTGAAAAGTTGCTTGCAGATATTCGGCAAACAGTGCCAGGTATTGCTATTAGAACTACACTTATTGTTGGTTTTCCAGGTGAAACCCATGAGGATCATGCAAATCTTTTGGATTGGGTTGCACGTATGAAATTTGAGAGGTTGGGATGTTTCACTTATTCCCATGAAGAAAACACCCATGCTTATAAACTTGAAGATGATGTTCCAGAAGAACTGAAAAAGAAAAGAGTGGAGGAAGTGATGGATCTTCAAGCTGGAATTTCCGAAGAATTGAACCTCCGTTATCTTGGGAATGAATTTAAAATCCTCATAGACCGTTGTGAAGGTGGTTTTTGGTTAGGTAGAACTGAATTTGATTCTCCGGATGTCGACAATGAAGTTAGAATTCCGGTTTCAGATGATCTTCATTTAAGAATAGGTGATTTCGTTCAAGTAAAAATTACAGGCGCAACCTCTTTCGATTTGGATGGGGAGTTAGTTGGTTAATCACATGGCAGAAATCACTTCATACCCCGTCATGGAAGTCTTCCCCACTTTGCAAGGAGAGGGTAGATTTACAGGCTCTCCCGCTTATTTCATTCGGCTTGCTGGTTGTGATGTAGGTTGCTCATGGTGTGATGTCAAGGAAAGTTGGCCTGCGGGGGATCACCCACATGTTCAAGTTGATGAACTTGTTGTGGGGGCAGTCAAAAGTGGTTTACCTATGGTGGTAGTGACGGGTGGAGAGCCTTGTATGTATGGCCTAGAACCTCTCACAAGTGCGTTAAAAAAAGCGGGTCTTCAAATTCATCTTGAAACTTCTGGAGCCCATCCTATTTCAGGAGATTTTGACTGGATTACTTTGTCTCCTAAAAAATTCAAAGCCTGCCTCCCGGAAAGCTATTTAAAAGCAAACGAATTGAAAGTTGTAGTCGTCAACAAACACGATTTAAAGTGGGCTACAGAGCAAGCGGAAAATGTCACAGCGGAGACGCTTCTTTATCTTCAGCCTGAATGGGATAGGAAAGACAAGGTCCATGAGTTTTTGATGGAATATTTAGCAAGTGGAGTAGGGAGTGCCTGGTCTTTAAGTACACAGACACATAAATATTTAGGGATACCTTAACGCTAACTTAACTTTAGCTTAACATTCACAGCAGAATAATTTATTTCTTTTGTAGGAGTAAATTAAATTGAATGATATGAATAAACTTTTTATTTTCCTTGTCATTGTATTCGCCCCAATTTTTAGGGGGAATATGTCTGCTCAAACAGTTTTGAATTCCACTGCAATGAACTTTTCAGGCAGAATTCAAAACCTTGGATTGGTGCAAGTGCAAGGAGACGTCGTTGAAACAAATTTTCTTGTAAGAA
>DDJR01000006.1 GCA_002339135.1 Flavobacteriales bacterium UBA2619
CCAACAACCTCAGCAGCCTCGATAAGTATTTGATCGGGTGATAATTTTATGACAATTTTATCACGATCAGAACTTACTGTAACGCTCTCAGATCCGAAGCCTATAAATGATACTTGAAGAACAACTGGAAGGCGAGCAACCTCGAGTCGGAATAAACCGTCGAAATCAGTCGTCACACCTTGACCTGTCTCCACAACAACAACGCTCGCAGAGAACATGGGGTCGCCAGTTGAGTTGTCAATGACGTTTCCGCGAATTGTTGTTTGTGCTAAGGAACTGAAGCTTATACATGAAAACAAAAAACCAAGGACTATATAGGTGTAGTAATTCCGCATATTCATAGATTTCGAATCAGAAAGATGAGAAAAATAATGGGAATTTAACCAATCTACTCGGTAATAATGCAGACTTTGTTTTCATTGTTGAAAACTACCACATCACCACCACGGAGCTTTCTGCGCTTTCGAGACTCAGGTTCTCCATTTACAGTGACAAGCCCTTCGGTCACAAACATCTTTGCCTCACCCCCGGACATCGCTAATCCTGCAGCCTTTAAAAGCTGAGAGAGATCGATGTATTCTGTAAGCAGTTTGAAATCTTGAGATTGCATCACAACAATGATAAGGCTGGGTAAAGTAACGGCTCGGTTTCATGCATATAAGCGTATGCTTCCTCAACGATATCCTCAATAGAGGGCTTGGAAAAATAGTCGCCGTCAGACGTGTAGGCTGGCAGATGAGCTTGGGCAGTCAGGGTGCGGGGAGCACTGTCAAGGAATTTCCATGCTCCTTGCTTATTTAAAACATGATCAAGAAGGAAAGCGGAGGCTCCTCCAGGTACATCTTCATCAACAATTAACAAGCGATTCGTTCGAGAAACAGAATTCGCAGTGAGTGCATCGACATCGAAAGGAAGAAGGGTTTGGGCATCTACCAGCTCAACTTCGATTCCAAGATCTGACAGACGATCAGCTGCTTCTGTGCATAGATTAAATGTCGAGCCATAGCTCAGCAAAGTAATGTCGGTACCACTTCGTGTAATTTCAGGCTTGCCGAGCTGAATTGTGAACTCACCACAATTCGCAGGCATACGTTCTTTCTTACGATATCCATTGAGACATTCTATTACGAGAGCTGGCTCTTCGGCTCTCAGGAGTGTGTTGTACATCCCTGCAGCCTGAACCATATTGCGGGGAACACAAACGTGCATACCTCGCAAACTTGCAACAATCGCACCCATTGGAGATCCACTGTGCCAAATACCCTCTAAACGATGACCTCTGGTGCGGACGATAAGGGGAGCCTTTTGGCCTCCTGCTGAACGATAACGAACCGTAGCAAGATCGTCACGGAGAATTTGCAGCGCATAATACAAGTAATCGAGGTACTGAATTTCAGCGATGGGGCGAAGACCTCTAAGAGACATTCCAATTCCAGACCCAATGATTGTACTCTCCCGAATACCTGTATCGGAAACCCGTTCTTCGCCAAACTTTTCCTGCATTCCTTCCATCACCTGATTCACACCACCAATCCCTCCAACATCCTCTCCAAAGGTGAGTACATTCGGGTATTTTTCAAAAATCTTTTCAAAGTTCTTTTGTAGAACATGTCTTCCGTCAACCAACTCGTCCGTGAAAACCGGAGGAACTTGAGGAACTTTGAGTACGCTGTCCTCACCTTCAGAATAAAGGCTGGAGCTATAACTCGACTGAGACTTGTCGGTGGCAGCTTTAAGCCAAACCTGCAATGCCTTTCTTTCTACCCCCTCCTCGCCTGCTGTCTCAAGAACAGCTTTTCTGAGTGCAGAAATAACATCTGCACGCCCTGGATTCATGGCTTTTTCAAGCTGAATTGCCCGTTGTGAATCACCACCTTCTAGACCACGAAGCAGCGATACTGCAGAAGCAACATCTTCGTCGACATCAACTCTGAAATGAGCCCAAGCCTCTTTCTGCTTCTCCCTCACCTCTTTCTTAGCCGCTTTGCGAATCTCAGAAAGCTCATTTTCGGTAGATGCTCCCTCTAGAATTAGGAATTTTTCCATTTGACTGATGCAGTCATACTCTGCAGCCCAAGCCATTCGTTCCTTAGATTTGTAGCGCTCATGTGAGCCCGATGTTGAATGTCCTTGCGGTTGTGTCAACTCTTCTACGTGCACCAAAACCGGTGAGTGTGTTTCCCTACAAACTTTTGCTGCATCTTCATACGTAGCAACCAAAGCAGGATAGTCCCAACCCTTGACTCTAAAAATAGTGAGGCCATTGGTCCCTTCTGATTTTTGAAATCCGCGAAGCGCTTCAGAAATACTCTCTTTCGTTGTTTGGTATTTTTTAGGGACAGAAATACCGTAACCATCATCCCAAACGGACATCAACATGGGGACTTCAAGAACACACGCTGCATTCAAAGTCTCCCAGAAAAGACCTTCTGATGTACTTGCATCTCCAATTGTTCCGAAGGCCATTTCATTTCCGTCGTCCGTAAACTTTGACATGGTTTTCGCCATATCGGGAAGAGATTTATACACCTTACTTGCTTGCGCAAGGCCTAAAAGACGTGGCATCTGACCTGCGGTAGGGCTAATGTCTGAAGAGCTATTCACATCTTTCATTTGATCTAACCATTCGCCATCATCGTTTAAGAATCGAGTTGCGAAGTGCCCTCCCATTTGACGTCCTCCCGAAGAAGGCTCTCGAACAATATCTGTATCTCCGTATAAAGCTGCAAAATATTGTTCAACCGTGATGAGGTTTCGAGCCATCATCAAAGTTTGGTCTCTGTAATAACCACTTCTCCAGTCACCTGGCCTCACCACTTTTGCCAGGGCAAGCTGACACACTTCTTTGCCATCACCGAAAATACCAAATTTCGCTTTGCCAGTCAGAACCTCTTTTCTACCTAAAATAGATACTTCGCGGCTCACACAAGCCATTTTATAATCAGCCAGCAACAGCTCGCGAAACTCCATTTCTACCTCAGGTGTGTTTTTCTTTTCTTGCATTGCCGCGAAGATACGAAGTGCGACACCGAGTTAGGTCAGGAGCGAATATGCTTTTGCCAATTGAGCTCCTACTCTAGCATTGTTTTCAACAAGAGCAACGTTTGCAGCAAGGCTTTTGCCACCCGTCACCTTGGAAATATGAGCTAAAATAAAGGGTGTAATGTTCTTTCCGCTTACCCCTTTTTTATCAGCCATAGCTAGCGCTTCATCAATGGACGCATTGATCATCTTTGAGTCAGCCTCGAATTCTTTTGGAATGGGGTTCGCTACCAAGATAGAACCGTCTATTTCACACCCCCATTTCGCTTTCATCATCGAGGCGATTTCATTGGGTGAATCTGCCCGTGAAGTGAGTTTTAGACCACTCTTACGCGTATAAAATGCGGGCAACTCATCCGTTTGATAACCAACAACGGGAACGCCTTTCGTCTCAAGAACTTCCAGTGTTTTAGGAAGGTCTAGAATCGCTTTTACACCCGCACTGACGACTGCAACATTGCTCACAGCAAGTTCCTCCAAATCTGCACTTATATCAAAAGTTTTATCCGCGCCTCTGTGAACTCCTCCGATTCCCCCAGTCACAAATACGCGCACCCCAGCTCTGTGAGCTGCAATTAAAGTACCACTTACGGTAGTTGCGCCTAGAGCACCCGAAGCAAGCGCGACAGGCATATCTCTGCGACTCACTTTAAGCACACCCGATTCAGTGGCCAATCTCTCTAAAAGCAAATCGCTAATTCCGACATGCAACTTCCCATCAGCAACCGCAACTATAGCAGGGACGCATCCCTCCTCTCTAATAATCTCTTCTAATTTTTTCGTTGTCTTCACATTCTCAGGGTAGGGCATGCCATGAGAAATAATGGTTGACTCTAGTGCCACAATAGGTTTTCCTTTCTTTAAAGCTGACTTCACTTCATCACTTAAAAGTATCAAATTAGTCATGTTTTTGGCTTACTAAAGGTGGTGGCAAAGGTGCAAAAGGACCTTTAGATAATCCTGTGTCCGGATTTGCATCCTCAATTGCAGACATAATTAAATCTTTCAATTGATCGAGGTTTTTGTGTGCGACAGAGCTGAAAAAGAATGGATTAAGATTTGGAGCTTCTTTTTTTAATTCCGACCGCATCTCTTCCTCAAGTTCATCATCCAGAAGGTCAGATTTCGAAACAGCCAAGATTCTTTGCTTGGTCAGCATGTCAGGATTGTACTTTTCAAGCTCGTTTAACAATGTTCTGTACTCAGCAACAATATCGTCAGCATCGGCAGGCACCATAAACAGTAAGACTGGATTGCGCTCAATGTGCCTTAAAAACCGAACCCCTAAACCTTTACCATCAGCAGCACCTTCGATAATTCCCGGAATGTCCGCCATCACAAATGACCTGTCATCTCTGTAGGCTACCATCCCTAAGTTGGGACGAATTGTTGTAAAAGGATAATCTGCAATTTCTGGTTTGGCTGCACTCACAACGGAAAGCAGTGTGGATTTTCCAGCGTTCGGAAATCCGACAAGTCCCACATCCCCTAAAAGCTTCAGTTCTATAATCTTCCACTCTTCTAAACCATCTTGACCAGGCTGAGCATATTCTGGACTTTGATTTGTTGAAGATTTAAAGTGATCGTTTCCAAGACCGCCCATTCCTCCTTTCGCTATAATTGTTTTTTGGCCTTCTTCTGTAATCTCGCAGACAACTTCACCCGTTTCTGCATCTTTGATAATAGACCCTAAAGGAACTTCAATAATCTTATCAATCCCCTCTGCGCCATGTCTGTGATTTCTACTTCCACGCTCACCATGACCTGCAATGATGTGCTTGCTGTATTTCAGGTGAAGCAAGGTCCATTTATTTGAACTGCCCACAGCGATGATGTGACCACCTCTACCTCCGTCACCTCCATCAGGACCACCTTTTGAAGTTGTTCTGTTACGCATCATGTGCATCGAACCTGCACCTCCTTTTCCAGATCTACAACAGATCTTCACATAGTCCACAAAGTTTTGAATCGCCATTATCCTATTGCATCTACTAAACGCCCTGTAATATCTCCTAAAGAACCATGTCCGTCAATTGACTTAAACTTGCCTGCTGTTTTGTAAAAATGAGCTACAGGAGCTGTTTCACTGTTGTAGACATCTATGCGCTTTTGAATCACATCAATATCAGCATCATCTGCTCGGCCACTGGTTGCAGCTCGAGCCAAAAGTCTTTTCTTCAACTCTTCCACCTCAACTTCAAGAGACAACATACATTCAATTGAATCTCCACGACCCTCTAAAAACTGATCTAGTGCCTGAGCTTGAGCAGTGGTTCTGGGAAAACCATCAAAAATAAAACCGTTTGCATCAGGACGATTTTCCACCTCTTGTTGAAGCATGGATATGGTCACCGCATCCGGAACCAATTCACCTTTATCCATATAGGACTGAGCAAGCTTTCCGAGCTGAGTCTCACCTTTAATATTGAACCTAAACACATCACCTGTACTTAAATGTACAAGGTTGTAATGATCTACTAAAAACGCACTCTGGGTTCCTTTTCCTGCGCCCGGAGGGCCAAACAAAACTAAATTTCTCATAATATTAATTCTGCTGCAAAGGTAATCACCATGGCACAGAACACACTGACATAAATTGAAGCATTAAAACAACCAAGTACGAACTAACTTTGCACTTCAAATATTCGGCGAATTTCGCTAACAATCGAATCTAATATGAAGTACGACGTTATCGTTTTAGGAAGTGGCCCTGGAGGCTATGTTACAGCAATTCGCGCATCTCAACTTGGACTTAAAACCGCTGTGATTGAGCGTGAGGAACTTGGTGGCATCTGCCTTAACTGGGGTTGCATCCCGACAAAAGCACTTCTTAAAAGTGCGAATGTATTTGACTACATCAAGAACGCTGAAGACTATGGAATTAAAGTTTCCGCTCCCAAAGCCGATTTTGGAGGAATGGTAGCCCGATCGCGAGGTGTTGCGGATGGGATGTCGAAAGGTGTCACGTTTCTACTCAAGAAAAACAAAGTAGACGTCATCATGGGTACTGGGAAAATTCTAGCAGGAAAACGCATCGAAGTTAAAGCGCATGAAGGAGGCACTCAAATTCTTGAGGCGTCCAACATCATCATCGCAACTGGTGCTCGCTCACGCCAACTTCCCAACCTAACTCAAGACGGAAATAAAATCATTGGATACCGAGAGGCCATGACCTTAAAATCTCAACCTAAGAAAATGGTTGTCGTAGGTTCAGGAGCGATTGGAGTTGAATTCGCCTACTTCTACAATTCGATTGGGACTGATGTAACCATCGTCGAATACATGGATGGAATTGTTCCTCTGGAGGACAAGGACATTGGTAAGCAACTTCAAAAATCACTTAAGAAGCAGGGGATATCCATTAAAACTTCAGCTGAAGTAACTTCTGTTGACACCTCAGGAACTGGATGTCAAGTGACCGTTAAAACAAAGAAAGGTGAAGAGGTCATCGATTGCGATATCGTTCTTAGCGCGGTGGGAGTCATCGCCAATATTGAAAACATAGGCTTGGAGGAGGTAGGTATAGCGACAGACAAAGGCAAGATTCTCGTTGACGACTTCTACATGAGTAACATTCCTGGTTATTTCGCAATTGGCGATTGTGTTCCTGGCCAATCCTTAGCTCACGTAGCATCCGCTGAGGGCATTATTTGTGTTGAGAAAATTGCTGGACAATCTCCTGATTCACTTGACTACGGAAACATTCCTGGATGCACTTACTGCTTCCCTGAGGTGGCAAGCGTAGGCATGACAGAGCAAGCTGCTAAAGATGCAGGATACGATATCAAAGTAGGAAAGTTCCCGTTCTCAGCTTCTGGAAAAGCAAGCGCTGCTGGACACAAAGAGGGATTCGTGAAATTAATTTTTGACGCAAAATACGGTGAGCTGCTAGGCGGCCACATGATTGGAGCTAACGTAACAGAAATGGTTGCGGAGCTCGTTGCCGTTCGGAAATTAGAAACAACTGGACATGAGCTGATTAAAACTGTTCACCCACATCCAACACTTTCAGAAGCAATTATGGAGGCAGCTGCGGCAGCTTATGGCGAGGTGATCCATTTGTAAGTTCTAGGCTCTCAGCGTTTTCAAACCTAGAATCACTGATTATGAGAAAATTCACCCTTTGCTTGGTTCATGTACTCGTTTCAGTTACATGTTCTTCGTTCGCTTTATCGCAAACAGCTGAGCTTATCAGTACATATACAACGGAAGAGATTGAGGATTTTGCGGATTTATTACAACTTCCTGCCAACATGTATACCGCGGATTTCAATGTCGATGTATACAGAGTTACTTACGAGATGCCTTATCTCGACAGCATCATCACAGTCAGTGGAGCCATGTTCATTCCAGTGGGTACAGTTGAGGGATGTTCTTTGCCCGTAATAACATACATGCACGGAACCATATTTAAACGGACTGACGCTCCTTCATTTTTATCTTTTGAGGGCAGTTTAGGATACCTCATGTCTAGCCCGGGATTCATTACGCTTATGCCAGATTACGTTGGACTTGGAACATCAAATCTCATGCACCCATACGTTCACGCACAGTCTGAAGCTGATGCAGGAATATATCTTCTCCAAGCAGCAGAGACCCTTGGGCTGGAAATGGGCTTCAGTTTTGATGGTGAATTTTACTCAACAGGCTATTCACAAGGTGGTCATGCTTCCATGGCTTTTTCGAGAGAACTTCAAGAAAACTGGTCTGAACAATATCCTGTAACTGCTTCCGCACCTTTAAGTGGACCCTATGACATTTCCGGAACGCAATCTGTGCTGACTATGGAAAGTGACACTTACTCAAACCCCGCTTACTTAGCATACAATATTATTGGATGGAATAGCTATTATGGAGATCTCTACGAGGATCTTAATGAGATTTTTCAAGAGCCGTATGCAACAGGTTTGCCCGATTTGTTCGATGGTGAAACTGATGGAGCTACAATTAACGCATACCTACCTGTTTTACTGAGTGATTTGATCCAACCGGGTATCCTTCAAGAATTAGCAGACAATCCCAACCACCCATTTAACATAGCGGCCCTTGAAAACAATGTCTACGAGTGGGTGCCCGAATCACCTATGAAGATTTACTACTGCACAGAAGACGAGCAGGTTTTCTATCAAAATGCGCTCGTTGCAGAAGCATGGATGAATGCAAATGGAGCGACTAACGTAGTCTCTTCAAATGGCGGAGCACTCAGTCATGGAGGATGTGCCGGACCCGCAATTGCCGGCGGAATGTTCTGGATGCAGTCATACCACCAAGAGTGTGAAATCATTGCAGTCGATGAGGTCACTGAGTTGATTTGGTCTATCTCTCCAAACCCATCTAATGCTGGAACGATAACTTTACAAGGTTTACCTGAAAATGTGATCTGGAACGTGAGAGATCTCGCCGGAAGAGTCGTTCAAGTTGGAGAAGGCTCCTCCATAAACTTCTCTGGATACTCAGAAGGGGTTTTCTTGATTGAAACTCACAAATGGGGCACAAAGAGAGTCTTGTTGTACTAAGGTGTAACTCGTAGGAGAGTGATGTGCATACATCCACCCTCAGGAATGATTAAAATTCGCCCTTCGTTTTGATAACGTAGAAGCAATTTTTGAATCTCACGTGTGGGTCGGTTACAGTTGTCATCTTCATTTGCTCTGTCCATAAATGCTATATCGAATGAAGCACCATAACTGTGCGTTGATTGACTTCTCGTGGCATTTCTATTTCTTCTTCTTAGACTTTTTTGTTGCGCCTCTGTTCTCGTCATAGAAGTCACTCTAAAGACAGTCCCTTCCGAGGCTGTTCCTTCTAAAGCGTCAGCGTAGTCATGACCCATACTTTCTAACAGATCTCTGACCTCAGGCAAAAGAACTGCTTCACTATATTTAAGCCTGTCGATTCTGTACCCCCTCCCATCTTGAACTTCCACAAGCTTATTGACACTTAGACCATACGCTAATTCAGAAGCATTCTTTACGAAAAAACTATGAGGCAAAGAACGTGCTGCAGTCTGATGTCTCGTATAAGGGTTTTTAGGTATTCTGATTGTTTTCTTACAACAGCTACAAGGAAGAAGCGAGCCCAATTTCACATCTTTTATCTTCATGTCCACAACATGAATATTGGGGTCAACCTCATTGCTTAGCTGAACGCTAGGAGCTTCTGCAAGCTGTTTATCCGGCAGGGAATAGCCCCTGACTTTAGACAAAGGCTCAGGATGAGATAAATAATGCTTTTTCTCAGAAGGCGGGGCATTATCACTCACAAGAGCAACTACGCCGCTAGAGCATCCAATTAGAATAATCAGAACCAACATCACCCTATCCCAACGAAAGTCTCTATTTACACTTGTGCTCATGTTTGCAAATTTCATGAATACACTTGTCATTACAGAACACACCTAGAGGATTTTGCTCACGCTACACTGTTGAAAGTCTTTAGCAACTACCTTGCAGCTTTTATGAATACATAACACTGAACATGAAGCTTCTTTTTTGGTATGTTTTAAGTATGTTTAACAAGCGATTTCTACCTAAAATTCACAGACGACCAGATTTACTGAAATTATCTCTTGCAGATAAAGCAATCGTTGTTTGGAAAATTCATGTGACGTACAATTTTCTAGACGCATCAAAAAACAGGAATATCACCAAATAAACTTGCACGATTGTGATTTGGTGTCAGCTGTAATTGCTTTTAAGATGAAACATATAATTTCGCGTCCATGAAAAATACAATCCTTGCATTTTCTGCAACCACATTGATCGCTTTAGGCCTTTTATCTAGTTCTAACGGAGTTGCTGAAGTTCAAAACCAAGATAGAACAGGAGCACCAGGATCTGTACAATCATGCGTCCAGTGCCACAGTCAACCAGGATCTATGACAGCTGAATCAAGCATCTTCGTTGCAGATTCTAACGGAAACGAAGTGGCTGCATACTTGGCAGGGGAAACCTATGAAGTGAGCTTTAACATCACTTCTAACTCTGCTGTCGGATACGGGTTTCAAGCTACATCTGTGCTTTCAAATGGTTCGAATGCTGGAGAATTCACCAACCCTGGAACTTCTGTTCAGCTTCAATCTGTAGCTGCAAGACACATCGTTGAACAAAGCTCACCTAGTCCTACTGGCATTTTTACAGCGAATTGGACAGCTCCTGGAACTGGAAGTGGTGATGTGGACTTTTACATGGCGGGACTTGCTGCTAACCTTCAAAGTCAAACCTTCGGAGATGCATACGATGGGACCTCTTTGTCACTCACCGAAGACACAAATGGAATTGATGAGCATAACAGCCTCATGGATCAACCAACAGTAACATCGCAGGGCATCGACATGCATACTTTGACACAGGGCACCATTTTTATTTATGATTTAAACGGTCGATTGAATTTTACAACACTTGCAAATGCAAATGAGTCTGTTACAATTAACTCAAACAAGATTGGAAACGGTATTCAAATCATTCGATTTGTACCGCAAGATCAATTTTCATCTAACTTCACTCCGCAATCATGGAGAGTCCTAGTCCAGAAATAAACACAGCAGAAGACCGAAAGGTATTCTCGCTATTCCAACTTAACCGAAGCATTAAAAAAACGCTTGAAGAGAGGACTGGAAATGCCGATTTTTGGGTCAAAGCTGAAATTGCAAAAGTAACTCACAGCAGGTCAGGACATGTCTACTTTGACCTTGTAGAAGAGAGTCATGGCTTAAGAAAAGCTTCCATTAAAGCTATGCTGTGGAGAAACACCTTTGAACAGGTTAAAGATGATCTCGGCGAATCATTTGCGAGCGTTATTAAAAATGGGAGTGAAATTATCTTCCAATGCAAAGTGAATTTTAGCGAAGTTCATGGATTAAGCTTAGACATCTCTAAGATTGATTTATCCTTCATGCTGGGTGAGCTAGAGCGGCGGAAAGCGGCGACTTTATCTCAAGTTAAAGAAAAAGGACTTCAACATAAGAACTCCTCACTCCTGCTCCCTAAAGTGCTTCATAAAATCGCTCTAATTGGATCACCGGGGACATCTGGATTCAGGGATTTTGCTCACCATGTACTATACAACGAATGGCTTTTTAGATTTGAAATAACCGTCTTCCCAACTTCTGTTCAGGGCAAAGAAGCTGCCGCACAAATATGCAGTTCTCTTGAAAAAGCAAATGAGTCTGATGCTGATGTCATTGTTCTTGTTAGAGGCGGTGGCTCACCCTTGGATCTTGATTGTTTCAATGACCTACAACTCGCATTCAAAATAGGCGGTCTCAGGACTCCTGTGCTCACTGGGATAGGTCATGAAACAGACTATTCAATCGCAGATTTTGTAGCACATCAACATTTCAAAACACCGACAGATGTAGGGGACTTTGTTGTCGACAAAAGCGTTATGTTTTCGTCACTTTTGATAGACATGGCGACCCGAATTGGAAGCAGGAGTACCACCATTATTCACAGAGAAAAGACAAAGCTCAGCAGCGCAAAGACAACCTTGCTAGACATTCCTGTAAGACTACTTCACAAAGAGACATCCTCTTTAGATAACATAAAGGCTGATTTATACAGAGAATTTCAAAGAGTGTTCATCAAACAGAAAGACACATTACAGAACCTTGCTACAAGCATGGAACTTATTAAACCTGAAAACACATTGGCGAGAGGATATAGCATTGTAAGAATTGATGGGAAGTCGATCAAAAACTCTACCATGCTGACAATTGGTGAGAATATCGAAATTGAAATGCATCAAGGAAGAGTAACCGCTGAAGTTATTGATTGTAAAAACAAATAAACAACATGGCAAATACTGACAAAAAAAAAGCGCTTAAGGATATGAATTATGAAGATTCTATCAATGAACTCCAAAAGATACTGTCTTCTTTACAAAATGATGAGCTGTCTATCGATGAGCTAACATCAACAATTAAAAGATCAACAGAACTTCTTGAATTGTGCAATTCGAAACTAAGAAGCACGGAAAAAGAAGTGAATTTAGTCATCCAAAAACTAGGCCTTGGGGATTAATCCAACAACCTATTTTCCATCACTTAGCCGGTTTAAAATCTTAGAAGTATCAAATTCATCTTCCCTTTGTTTTAACATTTCTGTTTCCTCGGTTTGTTTTAAGAGAGCGGCTGCTTGACTGACCATCATCATTGCTTCTCTTAGCGGCAAGAAAGATTCACAACCAGACATAGAAACTAGCCAAGCTGCGTCAGCTTCCTTGTTTCCAATGGGAGTCATACAACCTTCTATTTCTAAAATTAAAGCCGAGTTTAAATCGGAACTCGTCGTGTATTCACCAGCGTTTAACCTGACGGAAAAAGCATCCACTTTCTCTAAACTAGCAGATATACATTCACATGCGTCACCTCGAGTAGCGTTAATCTCTTCGATTGACAAGCTGTCAGATGGGGATTCGGTGCTCGACTCTACATCAGAAGAACAGCCTGAAACACTCAATAAGAGTAAAGCCGCACACGGCATCAATACTGCAACTTGTTTGAATAAATTTATCATTGTCATCATCTTAAATTAATACCCATCGATTGTGCTTTTCTTTCCCTGTAGGTTTTATGAGGAGCAAGCCAGATGCAAGCAATCTGATAAAAAGAATCAAAGCAGGCCCATTGTCTTTAAAAACATGGATCAATCAATAACATTCCGAAAAGTACGAAATACAAACTTGTCTTAGTCACAAGACTGACCAAAACGTGCTAACATGACAAGTAAATCTTGAGCGCCAATATCTGAGGAGTTGTCCAAATCATAGGGACCCGCCCAACCCAAACCATAAGCAGTTAGAAATAAAATAAAATCGGAGGAACCTACATTGCCATCATTGTCAAAATCACAACTGCACTCATCACTTGGCAAGAACCCATCACCTCCGAATTCCATAGCCCAGTTAGGAAACACAATGGTCTCTGCGAAATTAAAGGCATTGCGACCTGCAAGCACCCCTACATGCCGTCCTGGTGAATCGTCCACAGGAGGGTGGATTCCTCCCCAAATCCTCGAAAGAGCACTTTCATTAGAAGCATCTAAATAGGTTGCCCATTGCAAGCTAAATTCTACTGAAGGACCATCTTCAAAGACAAGGAATTCATTTTGAGGCGCGGACCACTCGGCCAATCCTCCCGGCCAATAAGCTGACCCTGTTAACATCTCAAAAAGTTCTGCTGCAGCTCGTGAAAATGTGCTATGTCCACTGAAATATCCAGCAAAAGGTGGTGTAACAAAACTGGGCCGTTGATAGGGCCACCATTGCTCTGCTAGAATCCAACCCACACCAGCTTCGTCAATTTGAGGAATCTCGATGTAATCTGGTCCTTTCCATGAGTGGATTGCCATTTCTCCAACATGATCTTCCCCTCCAAAGTCTGACAGTGGATGATCATCACCAATGGTTTCTATAAATCCAGGTACCAGCGGAAGACCCGCTGGATGATAATTGAAAAGAGTGGAATCTGAACATTGGCCTTTCTCCGCCATATAACGAATTGCTGAAACAGGACGGACATAGTCGTAACAGCCTTTGTTGCTCCAAGCAGCAATTGCACAGTCATGCATCGCCCCAGCTAAAGCTAAGTATGATTTTACAGTAAACTCTTGATCTTCTATCACAGGACCCTGCCCCCTCCACCTGTGCTCACCAGATTGCGGAACAAGGATAAACTCATTAAGGAGGGTAAACCAGTGACCCGGGGGAGTCTCTGAATCGGGTCCATCAGCCCAGAATTCTGCAATAACTCGTCCGTAATCTCCACGAGGCACAATATTGGGTGTATAGGGTTGACCCGTAAATGGATTGACTTCATGACCATTGCCGCCAAAACTACCATCTTCATTGTACCAACTGACAAGTCCACCACGTTCCCAATCATAGAAATTAGCGAACTCTTCTACTGGAGGGGTCTCACCGTCATACTTTAACGAGTTTGGGCTGATATCCCACAAAACTCCATCAGAAGGATCTAGATGCTCCGACCACTTCATCACCATACCAAAGCCCCACTTGTAGAAACTCTCATCAAAGTTGGAAGCGACATTGGTATCCAAATAAACAGGGGGACCAGGATTGTAGTATGTATTAAATGTACAATTGTCTACAACAACCTGAGTCAAGTTGGAATCTCTGAGAGCAAAGCCTTGAACATTTCCCCACTCAGGGCCTAAAAATGGAGGGACTTCAGTAATCACCTCACCACTTTGGTCAATCGAAATCGACAACTCCACCGCCTGCCATCGATTGGGATCAACAATCCCACTGGTACCAGACTCTTCTGGAAGAATATTGGGGTTTATCGGGGCATAACATGAACTAGCATATGCTCCTGCTTCATTCGCTCCATCTTGCATTCCAAAAGCAATTACTTGTTCAGCGATATAATTTCCGAGCGCGGCAGGACCGTCTTGCAAGTAATCTGTTGAGATGAACAACGTATCAAGCTCTTGCAACTCCATTTGCGCATTAATATTTGCACGGGTTGATGACCACTGTGGCGAACTTGCATATCTGTGTTTAATAAGTCGATACACTCCATAACTCATTGCAACCTCCTTTGCATG
>DDJR01000064.1:0-6024 GCA_002339135.1 Flavobacteriales bacterium UBA2619
TAATGCGTCCAGTTGACCTTGATACGTTTTAAGTGAGCGATATTTGCACTTTTTATTTTTGTAATCGATGGCTAAAACAAGTGTAGAGATGTCACCCAATGTCCAAAAAGTTTTAAGATTTCTCTCAGGAGCGGCTATTCTTGTTGTGGGAGTTATGGTTATGAATGGTCTAATTGGGATGAAGGGATCTCCCAAGGTTTCTCTTCCAGAGACAATTGCCAGACCCGTGCTAACTCAAGTTGTTCAAAATTCTGTCATTGCACCGAAAATACCTGTTGAGGGACGAGTAGAAGCATGGCATAGAATCGACTTGTTTGTTGAAGTGAGTGGAGTCCTTAAACTTGGTGGAGTTGAATTCCGAGAGGGAACAGCATACAACAAGGGAGATGTGATTCTGAGCCTGGATGATACAGAGGCTATTGCAAATCTGAAAGGAGCAAGATCTCAATTTGTACAACTCGTTGCTGGAATGCTCGCGAGTATTAAGATAGATTTCCCTGAAAGATCCGAAGCGTGGGAGGCTTTTGTCGCAAGTATTGATGTCGCATCTTCACTTCCAGAATTGCCCCAAGCAGAAACCGATAGAGAAGGGTACTTTGTGGTGAACAGAGGTGTACAAGCAAGTTTCCATACCATCAAGGCTTCAGAAGAAAGAGCTTCTAAATTTTTACTTCGAGCACCGTTCGACGGATTTGTAGCCCAAGCTATGGTGAGACCAGGATCCTTGATTCGTGCAGGTCAACCGGTAGGCTTGTTCGTTGGAACGGGTGTCTTCGAAATTAATACAGCGGTTCATGCAAGGTTCTTAAAGACTTTAAAGGTTGGAGCCGATGTTGTTTTTTCAGATGAGAATGGTACTAGCGTTGCAGAAGGCAAGGTGGACAGAATTTCCGGCAATGTAAATTCAGCCACCCAATCTGCGACTGTATTTTGTAAAGTCAATGAATTGGTAGATGGTGAAATGAGAGATGGAAGATATTTGTCAGGATTTATTTCAGCGTCTGAATTTAGCAATGTTGTTGAAATACCACTGAACTTAGTCGATTCCGATGATGCCGTCTACACAGTAAGTGAAGGTAAACTGAAGAAAGTACAGTTGACCCCAGAATTCTTGTCGATCAATACTCTGGTAGCCTCTGGAATCCCCAATGGAACAGTCATCCTAAGTGAGCCTATCGTAGGCTCGTATGATGGGATGGAAGTCGCTGCAAGCGAAAGCGGAGAATAGTCATGAGAAATATCATTAAATTTTTCGTTCAGCACCACATTGTTGGAGATCTGCTCATGCTGGCTATTTTGGTTTTTGGTCTTGTAGGAATGTCAAGCCTGCGGTCTAACTTTTTCCCAGAAATAGATACCAAAACCATCGCAATTCAAGTTGTCTATCTTGGCGCTTCACCTGAAGAAATTGAAGCTGGAATAGTTGCGAAAATTGAGGAAAATCTTCAAGGAATAGCGAATATAGATCTTGTCACTTCTACTTGTACAGAGAACGCAGGAAGTATTGTGGTTGAAGTTCGTACAGCAAACACAACAGATCAAGCACTCCAAGATGTGAAAAATGCTGTCGATAAAATCGCCTCTTTTCCTGTCGGTATGGAGCCTCCGATTATCTTTAAAAAAGAACGTGAAAATGTCGCAATTACATTTGCTGTTACTGGATCCCCAGACCTTCACCTTCTAAAATCTGAGGCGAGATCAATTGAGTTAGATCTCCGCCGCTCCAACGATATTTCTCAAATTGAGCTCTCCGGATTTCCGGATGAGGAAATCGAAATCTCGGTGAGAGAGAACAGTTTAAGTGAGTTAGGAATTAGTATTGCGCAAGTAGCTCAAGCTGTAAGATCTTCTAACATTGAAACGACAGGTGGAGTTATTAAAGGTGAAAAGCAAGAGCTGATCATTCGTGGTCGATACAAAGAATACACAGCAAATGATCTTAAGGACATTGTAATCCGAGCTGACAAAGATGGCCGAATTGTTAGATTGTTAGACTTGGCAGATGTTACAGACAAGTGGGCTGAAGGAGATCCGTCAAGAAACTGGTTTAATGGAAAACCCTCAGTATCAATCACAGTTAACAGCCTCAATTCAGAGTCTATTCTAGATGTCACAGAATATGTCAGAGCATATATAGATGCGTACAATACCCGAGGAGGGGATCTGCAACTCGATGTAATCAGAGATCAATCAGTGGTTCTAAACCAGCGTATTGATTTGCTGGTCAACAATGGCGTGGTGGGGTTTCTTCTTGTATTGCTCTTCCTTGCTCTGTTCCTAAATTTAAGATTGGCATTCTGGGTTGCTCTTGCAATACCGGTATCTTTTGCAGGAATGTTTCTTTTTGCAAACATGGCTGGTATTACAATTAACGTAATCAGTCTTTTCGGGATGATTCTCGTTATAGGAATTCTAGTGGACGATGGGATTGTGATTGCAGAGAATATATACCGCAAATTTGAACAAGGGTACTCCCGTCTTGACGCTACTGTAGAAGGAACTATGGAGGTTCTTCCAGCGGTTTTCTCTGCCATCATCACCACGGTGATCGCATTCTCTTCATTCTTTTACATTGAAGGAACACTCGGCGATTTTTTCCAAGATATGGCAGTCGTCATTATATTGACGCTCATCTTTTCTCTCATAGAAGGCGCTTTTATTCTTCCCGCTCACATTGGAAACTCGAAGGCGCTAAGACGTGGAATTAAACCCAACAAATTAGAACGTGGGATGAGAAAAATTCTCAACGGATTCCGTGACACTTTTTATGCCCCGGTTCTTAAATTCACTTTGCTTCGTCCATGGATTTCATTTAGTGTCATCTTCTCTATTTTTCTAATTTCTGTTCCGGGCCTGATTGGCGGAGGGTTCGTTAAAACAACCTTCTTCCCTTTTATAGAAGGAGACAATCTGAGTGTTAATCTGACTATGCAAGCAGGTACTAGAGATGGAATTACACTGGAAAAAATAAATAGAATCGAACAAGCTGTTTGGGAGGTGAATGCTGAATTCAACGTAGATCGAAACGACAGTTTACAAACCATTTTGTCAATCGATAAAAAAGTAGGTCCGAAGGCCAATCAAGCGTCTCTAAGTATTCAGCTTTTAGATGGTGAAAATCGCGGAGTTCAAAGTACAGATATCACGTCTCGCATCAGAGATAAAGTAGGAATTGTGTATGGTGCTGAAAACCTAAGTTTTGCCGCATTCTCACCATTCGGCAGAGCAGTTTCTGTTTCGCTCCTAGGAAATGATCTCGAAACCCTTGAGGCTGCAACAAATGAACTTAAAGCGGAAATGAAAAAACGTGATGATTTGAAAGACATCACAGATAGCAATCAGGAAGGACTCCAAGAAATTAGCGTCACGCTTCTTCCTCGTGCCTATCAACTGGGATTTAGTGAAGGAGAACTTTTAGCCCAAATCCGTCAAGCTTTTTATGGTTTAGAGGTGCAAAGATTGCAAAGAGGGCGTGACGAAGTGAGAGTTTGGGTGAGACTCGACGAGCGAGACAGAGCTTCTGTTGGTTCACTTGAAAACTTTCGACTCCGAACTGTTTCAGGTGACGAGATTCCTTTCACAGAAATATGTGAAATCAACGTAGAACGAGGAATTACAGCAATTAACCGCATTTACGGGATGCGAGAAGTTCAAGTGTCAGCTGATTTATCTAACCCCAAATCAAGTGCAACCGACATTGTGTCAGAACTTAAAACAGTCATTGTTCCAGAGATATTAGCTCGTTACCCTAACGTAAGAGTGAGTTACGAAGGCCAAAATAGAGAAGTCGCGAAGTCTCAAAACTCAATCGGAAAGGTGATGCCGTTAATTTTTGCCTTGATGTTTTTAGTGATTGTCCTCACCTTTCGTTCTCCATTGCAAGGTTTGGCTGTATTTTCTTTAATCCCTTTTGGTTTGGTGGGAATTAGCCTTGGCCATTGGTTGCTGGGGGCCCAGCTGAGTTTGTTCTCCTTTCTTGGATTGTTAGCCCTTATCGGAATTCTAGTCAATGATGCCCTTGTTTTCGTAGCAGCATATAACAGCTATTTAAAGGACGGAATGAGTGTCGATGAGGCGATTTGGGAATCAGGCATGAATCGATTTCGTCCCATCATTCTAACTTCAGTTACGACTGTCGCTGGGCTTGCACCTTTAATGCTCAACAAGAGTTTCCAAGCTCAATTCCTGATTCCAATGGCCATATCCGTTGCCTTCGGTCTCCTTTTTGTAACCATCATTATACTCATTTTACTTCCTGTTTACTTGAAGTGGATTAACCCGCTTCACAGGAGTTGGGTTTGGGTTTCAGATGGCAGATGGTTGTCTTCCAAAGATGCAGAGCCGGCAATTCGAGAAAAGCATCACGCCGAGTCACTGGAAGCAGAACATGATGTCATTAACAATGCTGAAACCCAGGCTGAAATATGAAAACGTCAATCTATCTCATTCTCAACGTTGTCTTCATGCTCTGTTCGATGAATAGCCTGGTTGCTCAGTCGACAACGACAGAGCCACTTAGTCTGAATCAGGCTATCAATCGAGCCCTGCAGTCAAACTTTGGCATCAGGACATCTTACCTGCTCAAGGAAGCTTCTGCGATAAGCAACAGTTGGGGTGCAGTAGGAGCACTTCCTCAACTTTCGACTTCTGTAAGCGGAGTTTCTTCAATCTCTGACCAAACTGAAAATCCCACATCGTTCATCCAAGAGCGAATTGAAACAGACGGTCTTACTTCCGGTTTGAATGTAAATTGGACGTTGTTTGATGGTATGGGAATGTTTGCGTCCAAGTCGCGTTTGAATCTCCTCGAGCTTCAATCTGAAGGCCAATCATCACTCGTGATTGAACAAACTGTGGAAGCTGTCGACAGAGCCTATCACAACATCTTGCTTCAAACGGAACTTCTCAGTGTACTCGCTGAATCGATGTCTCTAAGCCGGCAACGCCTAAATGAAATTAAACACAGCGAATCTTATGGGACTGCTGGGACATTCGACCGGCTTCAGTTTGAAAACGCTATTCTAGCTGACAGCACATCGTGGCTCCAACAAGGAGTTGCCGTAAAATCTTCGATTCGGAACCTCAATCTCCTGATGGGAGATCCCGAGGACTCTGTTTGGACACTTACAGATGAGCTGCTCGCTCCACCGGAACTCCCAAGTGTATCAGATGTAAGAATAGCTGTTCTGGTCGATAATACAAGTTTAAACAATGCAATTCTATCTGAAAGTATAGCTCAAAATGGTGTTAAGCTTGCGCAGTCTTTCCTTTATCCGGTTCTAGGTTTAAATGCGTCATTTTCGAATGCTACTTCTAATTTTGCTGTTGGAGATTTAGAAGGAGCGGGTCGTTCCGTCAACACTTCAGCGCTTCTCACTCTTAATTTTAACTTGTTCAATGGGGGTGCAACACGTCGTTCTATTTCTCTCGCACAAATACAAGCTGACATTGCTGCTGTAGATGTTGAAGACACTAGAGCTCAGGCGAGTTCTATTGTGAGTAATGCATATGAAAGCTACACGCTGGGTGCATCTGTTTATGACTTGTGTGTCCAGGCCTCTCGTAATGCTTCTATCCTATTAGATATTGCTGAGACTTCGTATAGAAAAGGAATCATCAATGCGCTAGACTATCGAGCCTTAGAAGTTTCACTTCAAAGAGCAAGAGTAAATCAGCTTAGCGCACTTCTCATTTGGCGTGGATCTTATGTTGAGATTCAGAGACTTGTTGGAGCGCTCAGAGCTCCATTAATGATGAATTAATCAGATCTAAAGCTTTAAAGTCATGAAAATTAAAGCCCTGCCTTTGCTAGGTGGTTTTCTCGTTTTGCTTCCAAAATATCTGCACCAACCATTTCTTTGCAAAGTTCTTGCCATGGCGTTGTAGGTGTCCATCCTAACTTATCAAGAGCTTTTGAAGCATCGCCTACAAGTGTGTCAACTTCGGCAGGGCGATAGTAGCGCGGATCTACTTTTACAAGCAATGACCCAGAATCCGCACAGAATCCGCACTCATCACTCCCAG
>DDJR01000064.1:6404-21427 GCA_002339135.1 Flavobacteriales bacterium UBA2619
CGCACTGAAACCTGAGTTCCAGTAGCTAAAACATAATCGTCAGGAACGTCCTGTTGGACCATTCTCCACATCCCTTCAACAAAATCTCTAGCGTGTCCCCAGTCACGTCTTGCGTCTAAATTTCCTAAATAAAGGCAGCTCTCAAGTTTCTCACTAATTCTAGCTGCTGCTCTCGTTATTTTTCGTGTCACAAATGTTTCCCCTCTAACCGGACTTTCGTGGTTGAAAAGAATGCCATTTGACGCGTGGATTCCATAAGCTTCACGGTAATTTTTCACAATCCAAAAGGCATATAGTTTTGCTACTCCATATGGTGATCGAGGATAAAACGGTGTTGTTTCGTTCTGAGGAGTTTCTTCGACTTTACCGAAAAGTTCAGATGTACTTGCTTGGTAGAATCGACAAGATTTTTCAAGTTTTAAAATTCGAATTGCTTCCAGAAGTCTAAGTGTACCTAATGAGTCAACATTAGCGGTATACTCTGCTGTTTCAAAGCTTACTTGGACATGACTTTGTGCTGCGAGATTATATATCTCGTCAGGTTGAACCTCTTGAACGATGCGAATGAGATTGGTCGCATCTGTCATGTCGCCATAATGAAGCTTTAGACGCACATTTTTTTCATGTGGATCCTGATATAGGTGGTTAATTCGGCTGGTGTTGAAGGAGGAAGCGCGTCTTTTAATCCCATGAACTTCATAACCTTTTTTAAGTAAAAGTTCAGCTAAGTATGATCCATCCTGACCTGTAATTCCTGTTATGAGAGCGCATTTTGCCATGGGTGTAAGTTAATTGAAATCTTGGGATTGAATTTGTCTATAATACGCACCTTTATTTTCAATCAGTTCAGAGTGAGTTCCAGTTTCAGCAACTGAGCCGTCAACAAGTACAACGATTCGGTGGGCCTTCTTGATTGTGCTTAATCTGTGTGCAATAATTAGAGTGCTGCGACCTTTCATAAGTTCTTCAAGGGCAGTCTGAACTTCTGTTTCAGAAACACTGTCAAGTGCACTGGTAGCTTCATCTAGAATTAAAATGTCCGGATCACGTAGGATAGCTCTTGCGATTGCGATACGCTGTCTTTGGCCTCCAGACAGTTGAATCCCTCTCTCTCCGACAATTGTGTTAAGTCCCTCTGGAAATGACTCGATAAAATCGATTGCGTTTGCTCTTTTTGCGGCATCGCGAATTTCTAAGTCCGTGGCATCGAGTTTGCCATAAGCAATGTTAGATCTAATGTCGTTGCCAAAAAGGATAACTTCTTGGGGGACATATCCAATTCTCTTTCTAAATCCGCGAAGATCCATACCATTGATGTTTTCGCCGTCAACAGTTATTGATCCTGATACAGGAGATTCAAAGCGAAGAAGGAGGGAGGCTATTGTCGATTTACCAGCACCACTTGGGCCTACAAGGGCTACTTGTTCTCCGGTTTTCATCTCTAGAGATAGGTTTGTAAGTATGTTGAGCTCTTTGCGTGAATTGTAATGGAAATCGATTTTTTCAAATTTAATGGGTTTCCGTAAGTCGTACGTTGGGACGTCTTGAGTGAGAACTTGAAGCTCACGTTTACCCTGCAGTAGTTCCATCAGCGATTCCACAGCTCCGAGTCCTTTCTGGACCACCCCGAATAAATTGGCAAGTCCCCCTACGCTTCCTGCAACAAGACCAGTCATCAATAGAAAAGTGAAAAAATGCTCAGATGCCAGGTCACCTGATTGCATCAGGGCCGCCCCCTTAAAAATAACGAGGGTAATCGCTCCGAAAATAAAGAGAATGATAAAACTTGTGAAAGCACCGCGACCTAGAGCACCCTTCATTGCAAGAGTTCGAACTGTGCCAATGCTTTTTGCGTATCGATTTCGTTCGAACCATTCATTCGCGAAGGCTTTTACATTAACAATGCCGGTCAGAACTTCCTGAACAATAACATTGGATGAGGCAATTTCATCTTGTGTTTCTTTAGAAAGACGTTTGATGAATTTCCCAAAAACAATAGCAACTAAAACCACAACAGGAAGTGTTACAAGCATCATTAAAGTCAGGTCGACAGAAAAGTATGCCAAGGCTGCAATACCACCCACGAGCATGATTGTTTGGCGTATAAGCTCAGCCAACGTAATCGTAAAAGTATCTTGAATGGATGTGATGTCAGCAGAAATACGGCTGTTCACATCACCCACTCTCTTGTCGTGATAGAAATCCATAGGCATACTCAACACAGCTTCAAATGCATCGCGCCTCATTGTGAGCATCATTTTTTCTGTCATACTCGCAAAAAGGTAAACCCTGACGAAGCTAATAGCAGCTTGTACGATGAGCACAATTGCGATTGTTGTCCCGATTGCATCTAGGTGATTTAGATTCAGATTTTCAAACAACCCAGTTTCTAGGTCGCTGGCTGTGATGTTTTCACCTCCTCCCATGATTCCTACTCCGCCCAGCTGTCCCCACAATCTTGTGACAAATAGGGTGAGAATGCTGGAAATCATGATGAGAAAAATCCCCACCGAAAACCCGACTCTGTGAGGTTTTAAATAGGGCGCCATCTGTTTAAAACCGCGTAGATCCGACATTTTAAGTCGTTTCTTTTTCTTCTTTTCGGGAGTAGGTGTATTTTTGCTCTTCATTCTGTGCAAATTTAGCAACTAAAATTGAGTTGTGAGTAAAGAAAGAGTTTACTATCTTTGCCCTCCTCTATAAAGGGAAAAATAGAAATCATGCCAAAAAGAACATTTCAACCTTCAGTTCGAAAGCGCCGTAACAAGCACGGATTCCGTAAACGTATGGCTTCTTCTAACGGTCGCAATGTGTTAAACGCACGTCGCCGTAAGGGTCGTATGAAACTTAGTGTTTCAACTGAACGTCGCCACAAAGGTATCGAGAGATAGATTTTTCTATCTGGAACTTCAAATAGTTCTGTTTTCAAACTTCAACAAGGGAACCCAATCGGGTTCCCTTGTTGCGTTTAATTATTTATACTGGCCCAAAAACCACCACGACCTTGTCTTCGTGTTTTACGGCCCATTTTCTGCCCATGCCAGTCAATAGATCTTCTGATATAAAGTCAACTTTTAGATCTTTCACGAAATCAAGTCCCGGACCCAAGGCTTTAAACATAGCTTCTTTGCATGCCCAAATCTCTTCAAATCTTCCATCCTCCAATTCTTCTTTTCCCATGACTCTGCTTGCAATTCGATCTAATCTCACATCTCCTTTAACAACAATGTCAACTCCTATCGGATCATTGATCCTCGATTCTCCTTCACGTAAGATGACCGCAGCATAGGCTATGTGATGGTGCTTCCCTGTGTTGTCAACCGCGTGGCTAATGGATATCGACCAATGGCTAGGAATACCCTCTACAAAGATCACAGGAGAGCCGCTGTTCTCGTGCTCAATCCACCACCTTTCATGTCCTAAAAGTCCATTTATGCATTTGATCACTGCTTGATGCTCTGCAATTTTTGTGATTGACAAAGCCCGTGAATCTCTTTGAGGGTAGTGTTTGTCGACCAGTTGGAGAACTTTCCCCTTTGGCTTTTCGACAATATTAACATTCTTTATTGCTAGGACTATTCCCATAATGTAAAGTTAGGTGCCAGATGGTAAATCGTTTCGTAAATTTGCTTTATGAATGCATCAACAAATACAACCTTTCTTCCATATAAGGTCAAAGACATTTCCCTGGCAGATTGGGGTAGAAAAGAAATACTTTTAGCCGAGGCTGAGATGCCGGGTTTAATGGCAATTCGAAAAGAATATGGGCCCTCTAAGCCTTTGCATGGAGCGCGCATTGCGGGTTGTTTACATATGACTATCCAGACAGCTGTTTTGATCGAAACACTCGTGGAGCTAGGTGCCGATGTTACTTGGTCTTCTTGTAATATATTTTCTACTCAAGATCATGCTGCTGCTGCAATGGCAGCCGCAGGAATCCCTGTTTTTGCCTGGAAGGGTCTTACTGAAGAGGAATTCGATTGGTGCATAGAGCAAACGCTCCACTTCGGTGAAAACAGAACACCTCTCAATTTAATTTTAGATGATGGCGGAGACCTTACAAATATGGTCTTAGATCAATTTCCTGAAATTGCGGGAGGTATCAGAGGTATTTCAGAGGAAACAACTACGGGTGTGTTGAGACTCCACGATCGTCACAAGAATGGCACTCTAAGCATGCCAGCGATTAACATTAATGATTCCGTTACCAAGTCTAAGTTCGACAACAAGTACGGTTGCCGCGAATCTTTGGTAGACTCTATACGTAGGGCTACTGATGTTATGATGGCTGGTAAAATAGCTGCTGTTGCTGGATTTGGAGATGTAGGTAAAGGTTCTGCTGAATCCTTACGAAATGCTGGATGTAGGGTCATCGTTAGTGAAATCGATCCTATCTGTGCACTGCAAGCGGCTATGGAAGGGTTTGAAGTCAAGCCGATGCTAGAGGCATGTGCTGAAGCGGATATCGTCGTTACTGCAACGGGAAATAAGGACATCATAACAGGAGCTCACTTCGAAGCGATGAAGGACAAGGCGATCGTCTGCAATATCGGTCACTTCGACAACGAAATTGACATGGCTTGGCTGAACGAAAACCATGGAGATTCTAAGGATGAGATTAAGCCGCAGGTTGACAAATACACCCTTCACGGAAAAGACCTTATTGTACTTGCAGAAGGTCGCTTAGTCAATTTAGGCTGTGCAACAGGGCATCCTAGTTTTGTGATGAGTAATTCATTCTCAAATCAAGTTCTTGCTCAACTTGAGCTGTGGCTTCGAGCAGATCAGTATGAGAATAAAGTTTACACACTTCCTAAAAATCTCGATGAAAAAGTAGCACGCCTACATCTTGAGAAAGTTGGAGCAGTTCTAGAAGTATTGTCTCAACAACAAGCTGACTATATTGGAGTTCCAGTAGAAGGGCCTTATAAGTCCGACGAGTACAGGTACTAAATAGTCGGGGGTTTACTAATTGTATACATGCAGTATTGGGGGGTTCCAGTTCGTTCTATATCTGTGAAGAGATAGAGTTGCTGGCCCCTGCATGACGGATCCGTCTAGTACAATCCATTTTGAGTTAGAACAGTCGTTGTCATCAGACAAGGTGATGCCATCAGATTCAACTGTCACATTACAGCCCTGTGTAACGTCAAACGTTGAGTGTCTGTCGAGGACCACAAATTCATCAGTGGTGTATCTGTAAACAACAATTCCTTTTGACCCTCCTTGTAAGATCAGGTGTTCACCTGGATAATTGAGGGAATTGTAGGATGGTAAGTTGAGATTAAGATCAAAGTTAACAGGTACGTATGGAATGTTCTGGTTGTTTTGCTCGCAAGAGGATTGCAACAGCAAAAATGCACCAACTACTACAAGTGGAATTCTTAAATTTCTCATTTTTTTTCATTCAGTGCGTGCCTTCTAAGCCCTAGTGGATCTTTGGCTTTGCCAGCAACAAACGCTTTCAGATAAGTAGGTTCATAACGCGCAACATCCTCAAATATTTCCTTGTTAAACTTATCTAGAGCAAGAGCTATTGCGAATTCAGCAGTTGGCCAATCCTCCATAAACACCCGATTCTTCCCAGAAAGAACTTCAGCACATTTCAGTGCTCCGTCACCTGAAAAACATATTTTTTCACTTTCATCCCACGGAAATACCCTGTCATCATCAACCACAATTGATTCAATGTCAGAATTTTGCGTTAGTTTTTCAGCGAAAACACACGCATACACTTCCATTCTTCGCGCATCTATCATGGACACGTATGAATCGAATCCAGGCTGTTTTTCCATTGCTTGTAAAGCCAGTACAGATAAAGTGTCTACTGAGATAAGCGGGATTTCAAGAGCATGGCATATGCCTTTTGCTGTAGCCACTCCAATTCTTAGCCCGGTATATGAACCTGGTCCGCCTGAAACACTAACTGCGGTGAGGTTCTCACGGTTGATCTCAGATTCTGTAAAAACCTCGTCAATAAATGATTGAAGTTTTTCGGCATGACTGTATCCGTTGTCTCGAACACATCTGTTTGCAAGAAGCTCTCCATTCTTTGACAGAGCAACGGCGCACTGGTGTGTGGTTGTTTCTAGATGAAGAATAACAGCCATTAATCAAATTCTTCTTCCCCGTCTTTTACTTCAACTTTGTCTCCGTTTTCTAACTTGCGTGAAACCATCTCATAGGGTCCGCTAACCACAATATCACCCTCGTTAAGTCCATCTAGTATTTCAATGTTAAAATTGTCTTGAATTCCGGTTTTTACTTTTGACCAAACAACTTCATCATTTTCTCCCATTAGAAATACACCCAATTCCGAATCGTCAGTGTCATCTGATTTTCGTGTCGAAACACATTGAATGGGAATGGCAACAACATCAAAAACACTTCGGGTGAGTAGGTCTACAGTTGCGCTCATGCCTGGCCTAAAGGGAGACTGAGATTTTAAGGAATCATTTAAAAGATATTGATAGCTTTCAGAGCTAATTCTAACTTTTACGGAGAAGTTTGTTACTTGGTCAAGATTGAATCCATTTGCACCTGCATTAAGTGCAGTATTACCTATTTCGCTCACTTCCCCCTTGAATGTTTCATCCAAATATGCATCAACTTCAATTTCAGCATCATTGCCAATCTTCACCCTCACGATATCACTTTCATTCACTTCAATATCTACTTCCATCAGTCCCAGATTGCTGATCTTCATCACTACTTCTCCAGCTACGAAGCCATTTCCCTGAACACTTTCACCAACCTCTTTGACTAAGGCGGTCACTATGCCTGCCTGAGGAGCCCGAAGTTTAGTTCTCGATAGGTTGTCTAACGTTTCCTGGAAAGAAGCTTGCGCGCTAAGGATAGAATATTCAGCACTTTTCACACCTTCTTTCGCGCTTACTAAATTGGCTTCGGCTGCGTTAAAGGCTGATTCAGACTGATAAAATTCAGCTTGAGAAACAACCCCGCTTGTAAATAAAATTTGATTTCTAGCCCAGGTTTTTTCTGCCACGAAATATCCAGATTCACTTGATGCGAGCATTGCTTTTGCTGATGCTAAATTAGAAAGAGTTGTGTTAACAGCAGCTTGTGCTCTGTTACGCGCAGACAGATACACGTCGGGATTGATGACTGCTAAAAGGTCACCCTCAGCCACTATATCTCCTTCTTTGACTGGCAAGTCGATTAATTGTCCACTTACTTCAGCGCTGACGCTCACTTCTAGTTCAGGTTGAATTTTTCCAGAAGCACTTACTCTTTCAACAATTGTGTGTATTTCAGCAGTTGTCGCAATCACTTCTGGCAGCTCTCGTTTGCCACCAAAAATCGATGCAGTTACAATGAGTGTAAGAACAGCCCCGCCTAGAATGATAAAAATGTGTTTTTTTGTCATTGTGGTATTTGTTATCGCAGAGTGATGGCCTTACCCTGATAGAAATCTAAAATTTTTGATTTAAACAAAAGATCATATCTGGTTCTGATCATATTTACCCTTGCGTTGTCTAGTCTGGTTCTTGAGTCGGCATAATCTATTGCTGAAATCGCACCAGATTCAAATTTTAATTTGGTATTCTCGAATGCAAGTTCTGCGGAAGTAAGAGCAGCTTTTTGCGCCAAGAGATTTTTTTGTGATGCAAAAGCATCGGCCCAAGCACTTTCTATTGTTTGTGTTAATGCTTGCTCCGTAGATTGCTGTGTGTATCGTGATTGCAGAACGCCTACCTCAGCTTGCTTTACACTCGCCCGTGAACCAAAGCCGTTGAAGACAGGAATACTGAGAGAGAAGAAAACGCTTTGGTTGATGTTGTCAGTAAGCTGATTTGTAAAAGAAACCGGTTCATATTGATCGTAGTTAGGTACGAGTGGAATGACTTGGGTACCGTCAGCCGTTACGCCAGAATAATACACAGTTGTTCCATCTGCCAATTGACCCAACTCAGCCAAGTCATAGGAGGGGTCCCCGATCGGAATTTTCCTATTTGCAGAGTATCCTGACCCAAAGTTGTAGGACCCGAATAGACGTGGAAGGTATGAAGTTTTTGCAATGTCTAGATTGATGTTAGCATCATCTAAACTCAGCGATGCAGCGCGCATCTCCGGGAAGGTGCGAAGTGCGTGATTGATTGCGTTTGATGCGGAAGGCGGAAGATAAGAAGAATCCATGTCCGTGTCTGTTGGGATCACGATTTCGAATGTAGCGGCTTCATTAGATGAGAGTTGAAGAAGTTGTGTGAGATTTAATTTTGCAATAAAGCGTGCATTTTCATTTGAAATTAATGCAGCATAATCTGCAGCTTGCTGAGCCTGAACGTCTAACAGGTTAGAAGTGGGTGCAGCTCCAGCGTCAACCAATTTATTCATTCGATCGACCTGTCTTTTAGTAGCTTCGAGATTCAGAGTTGCAATATTCACAAATTCATCTTGGAAGAGAACGTTGAGGTAGGCACTAGAAATTAACAGAGTCAGATCATTTTGTGCTCGTTCTAAGTTTGTTGCTGCAAGTTCTAAGCCAATTTCAGCCCTCTTCAGATTTAAGTGATTCCTGAATCCATTGTACAAAGTAATTCCGGAACTTAGTCCAAAACTGTTCGATTGTATCGCATCGGTTGCGAACTCGTTCGTAAATGGGTCAACAGTCATTCCGATGTTGTATCCATGCGAGCCCGAAGCATTGATCGAAGGAAGAAAAGCACCTTTGGCGCTAAGCAGACCTATGTCAGCACGGACATTACCCAAGTCACTTTGTTTAATCTGAATGTTGTGTTCAAATGCGTGGTTGATGCATTTTTGTAGCGACCAAGTATCTTGAGCGAAAGAGATCGAAGTGAAACAGAAACACCCTACGATTGGTAAAAAAGCAGATAAAATACGATTCATGATGCGGACAGAAATATTACATACAAATCTAATCAATCGCATCTTTGCGCAAGAATTGTTTATTCCCCCTCTTTGTTAAATTGTTTCCAGAGAAAAACGGCTGCGATGCCCATTAAAATATAAGGAATTGTCATGAGAAAAAATATTCCTTTGTTTAAACCAGAACCAATACCACCTTGGTTTGCACTCTCTTCACCTACGGCCTTACACATAACACATTGCGCCGAGGATATGTCCACGAAGAATAGCGCGAAAAGCAGCAACAATACTAGGGCTCTAAAATTGATCATTTATATCGGGTAGCAAGGGCTAATCATTAAATACACAATGACCCCAGTTGCGGTTACATAGAGCCACAAAGGCCAAGTTATGTGAGCCAATCGTTTATGTTTTGAGACTTGCATCATATACCCTCTCGCATATGTAAACATCACAAGGGGAACAATAGCCGCTGACAGTATGATATGAGTAATCAGAATAAAAAAGTACAACATTTTCATATCTTCAGATCCACAATAGTGCGTCGATGCAACCGTGAAATGAAATGTGATGTAGCTCAGTAGAAACAGAACACTGAGAATGACTGCGGAAGATGTAAGCTTTTTATGCAATTGAATGTTACCAGACCTTATCGCCGCCCATGCGCCCAACAGAGCGAAAAACGCTGTTCCATTTATGATTGCATTTATCTTAGGAAGTATATAAAATTTAGAAACTGTATCAGGTTCTAAATCAAGAGGGGGAAGGTAAGCAAGGAGGGTAACGACAGCTGGAATCGTTACTGTGATTATCGCAATTATAACTTTTAGTTTCGAGTCGGAAAGCTTCATGTAAATCGTTTTGTCTATTTAATAAATGCCTTCTTTAACAGATTCCTCATCTAACAATTGACGCACATGTGAAATCATTTCATCAACTTCAGAGGTTGAAGTTCCATCATAATACCCGCGTATTCTGTCAAGTTTATCAACAAGGACGAAGGTGTCAGAATGAAAAAACCCTCCTGCAGCAGTATCGCTTTGTAAAGCTGTAAGATAGTATCCGAATCTAGCTTGGTCGTATAGATCCTCTTGGTCACCAGTTAGAAATTTCCAACCCGATGTGTCAGCACCCATCATCTCAGCATATTCAGAAAGCCTTGTTGGAGTGTCACGCTCAGGATCAACGGAGTGACTGAGAATCATGACATCCTTGTTTCCTATGTTGTTTTTTCGCAGAATAGACTGAGTCCTCGAGAGTTGAGAGCTCAAAAGTGGGCAGATTGTAGGGCAGTGGGTAAAAAAATAGTCAACGATTTTAATCTTTCCTTCGATATCTCTGTGAGATATCTCCAAACTGTCAATACTCAGAAATGCAAAAGGAGGAACCGTATGACCTTCAGGTCCGAGAACAGGAAGCGGTTCAGGTGGGTCCTTTTTAAAAGCCTCAGACCGTTTTTTTTCAGCGTATTCCGCAATGTCCATTTCTTTTTTTAGAAGAGCAATGTCCTCTGTCGCATCTCGAAGGGCATCTTCTGAAGCTGCATGGTAGACTCCCCTGAGGTATCCCTTAGAGTCTACAAGCCACAAAGTGGCAATGTTTTTTGGATCTTCGGGGTCACGTTCGATTTTAAAGTCATCTCGAATAATTCCGTCTATTTCTGATTTGTCGCCAGTCAAGAATTGCCACTTGCCCTTCAAACCATTGTAGCGCGTATTCAGGTCAACATATTCTTTAAGAACTGAAGGAGTATCGTGCTCGGGATTGAGGGTAAAGCATACAATTGAGATTCCCTCTTTGTCTCTGTATCTGAAGTTGGGCCAAAGTAGCTGACGAGTTATTACCCCAACATGTTCAGCGTCAGTACCAAAAAAGGCAGCGATCCATACTGTGCCTTTCAAGTCTTCAGATCCGTAAGGTTCGCCTAAGTGATTCGTTAGTTCAAAATCATCTACTTTCAGAACGCCAGGGAAAATAGAGTCGATGGGGCCTTTTTCTGTAAAATAGGGCAGGGTGTTAAATTTGTGGTCACCGAGAATCCCCAGAACTAAAATTCCTATAAGAGGTAAACCTGCGAGCAGAAATATCAGATTAAGCCTTTTAAGCATTTGTTTTGTTATAGACCTCTCTTAGTGAAAGTTGTTGTGGTTGAAGAGATGAGCAAACCCTTCAGTAGCTAAAATGTAGAACAGGTAGATAATGAATACTACGTAGGGGGCCAAGACGCTCTTTTTCATGACATTTCTCTCTTCACCCAGGTGCATAAAACTCATCACAATGTATCCTGCTTTAACCAATGTAAGTATTACAAAAGTCCACTTAATCGCTTCCCATGTATATGTTTCAGCTCTTTTAAAAACAATTCCCATCGCAACTTCAACAGCTGTGATAGCTGTTAAAAGTACTGTGACAAAGATGATGTTTTTACGAATTTTTACTCCCGCTTCCTCGCTGTGAGTTGCATTTAAAGAGTAACTGTCGTTTACAATTAAATCGTCGCGTTTCATGATTTCAGTGCTGTCAGATGAGGTAGAAAAAAGTAAATACAAATACCCATACGAGGTCAATAAAGTGCCAGTATAATCCAACTTTCTCTACCATTTCGTAGTGTCCACGTCTCTCGAAAACGCCTTTTAAAGCCATTAAGAAAATAACGATATTGATGACGACTCCAGAGAAAACGTGAAATCCGTGGAAACCTGTAATAAAGAAGAAGAAATTCGCATAACTCTGTTGCATTGCGTACTCATTCTCATGCATATTCGCTCCGAACTTAAATGAGTTAGATCGGGCTTCCCAAAGCTTAGCTGCATCAGCTCCACTTATATCTTGTTCGTCGGTGATGTACTTGTTGATCGTGAGAGCGAGAAGTTCAGCTTCGTGAGTGTGCTCGCCATATGCAATAAGTTTTACATGACCGTGGTCACTTTGAAGTTCGACGTTCCTGTCTCCGTTAGCATATCCTTCAGCCAATTCGCCGAAATGATGGTCCATAAAAATCGGTTCTCCTGCGGGTAAAATGTATTGGTTGCCATTTTCAGCAGTCACCGTAACCTCTTTTGCAAGAAGAAAAGACCCTCCACCTCCGTGAATAAAGTGAGACCACTCCCAAGCCTGAGAACCCAAGAAGAAGAATCCGCCAATAATCGTTGCGAGCATCCATCGAATCACACCTTTCTTGTCATTTCTGTGGCCGGCTTCTACAGCGAGGACCATCGTCACAGAAGAAACGATAAGTATGAATGTCATCAGCGCCACATAAATGAGTGGATACTTGCCCTCTAGTCCTGGCAATGCACGGAACACTTGCTCGCCGATTGGCCAAGGGTTTTCACTTCCAGCTCGAGAAAACCCGTAAGCTGAGAGAAGACCACCAAATGTTAAAGCATCTGATACGAGGAAGAACCACATGTACATCTTCCCGTAGGAAATGCCGTATGGTGAGCGTCCCCCTCCCCAAAGTTCTTTAGATGAAATGTTATCGTTAGAATGTCCTGACATGCTGCAAGTGATTGCGAATTTGTTCCGCAAATTTAATGAATCAAATATTAAAGAAAGGCCAACTTTTTAACAAGCATCTTTATGCGGCTTATCAAGAATCATTCTACCTAACATGATGACTCAGATTATACAATGTTACAATAAGAAAAGGATGGTAAAAAGAACAATCCACAACCCACCTAAGAAGTGCCAATAAACTCCCAACACCCTTAGTCTAATTGGGTCTTCTGGGGTAATGATGCCTTGATAAACACGATAAAGGTTTGCCGCGAGATAGATCAAGCCTAGGGACAAGTGGATGAGGTGAATCACGATTAAAACCCACAAATAACTGCCGCTTGAATTTGTCAAATGAATGACTTTAGAAGTGATAGGTTTCACCATTAGCGGATCGTTTGGAGCGAAAAGTTCTTGCGAATCCGTGTTATACAGTAGCGCTTCTCCGTTAACACGAACGTCAAAATCTTCTCCATACACAGCATCACTTTTAATGAGATCATCGATGCGATTCCATGAGTAAGCAATTAACCCTTGGTCATTTGATTCGGTTCCCCAACCTGCACCTTTGTCAGCAAGAGTATTCCAACCTACAATTTGTGTGACTGCAAATGCAACACCCAAAACCAACGTCGCTATGAGTTTATTTTGGGCTGTTGACACATCCCCGATTTTCATTGATTTGATGGAAGATATTAGAGATATGGAGGATAGAAGAATCAACAAGTTGCTAAACCAAAGAGTCGCTGTTGGAGTTACGTGTACCCAATACTGGCCACTGCTACTCACGATATAAGCACTTATCAACCCTCCGAACAGCATTGTGACAGAGAAAAGAATGAAGTACATAATCATTAGTTTTGTTCTGTCTCGTACTATGAGGTCAACTTCTTTAAAAGGGTCTTTTTCCATGGTGTTTCGTTTTCACGACTAGATCGCGGTTTTATCGAGGACATATATAATTTGTACTATAGGGAGGTAAAAGAAACTAGCAAACATTAATTTTCGGGCATCAGTTCTATCAAGTGAAAGTGACAATTTCCAGGCGTACCATGAAAAGCCAAGTCCAGCTGCGATTGCTACAGTCAGAGCAATATCCCCTACCATGGGTCGTCCGGTTGGCAGTGCCCACGGAAGCATGCTTGTTGGAATACAGAACAGCGTATACAGAAGTATTGTGGATGCGGTTCTGTTAGATAAACCAGAATTGAAGGGCAACATTTTGTAATTCACCTTTGAATAATCATCGTGTGCAAGCCATGCTATGGCCCAAAAGTGTGGGAATTGCCACATGAACTGGACTGCAAATAAAGCGCATGCTTCGACCCCCAACTCTCCCGTGGCTGCAACATATCCTATCATAGGTGGAAGGGCTCCCGGAATTGCACCTACAAAAACGCAAAGGGTAGAACGAGATTTAAGTGGCGTGTAACAAAATGCGTAAAGAATTAAAGCGATGAAACCTAAGATGGCAGCAGTATAATTGAGAAGACCTAGGCCAGTTATGCCTATTATCCCGGCGGAAACACTTAGAAGAAGAGCTCTTGTGATACTCATCCTCCCAGTGGGAAGTGGGCGGTTCTTTGTACGTGACATAATGGCGTCAGTATCCCGTTCCATGATTTGGTTTAACCCGTTCGAGGCACCCGTCAGTAGGAAACCTCCAACAGATAGCAGAACCATGGCCTCAATGTCAATGTTCTCAGCCCCGACAAGCCAACCTAACACGGATGACAATACCACGAAACATCCCAGGCGCACCTTGAACAATGTGGCAACATCAGTGAGGAAGGAAGGTTTCTTTTCTAGAGTCATTTTACATACATACTTCGATGTGCAAAACTACATCAAGAATCACCAGTCGCGGCCTTCTAGAACGCGTGAACTTCTTATGCCGGCTTGGATTCTAAAAGCACTCCATGCTTCAGTTTCCGGAGCATCTTCCCCAACGTCCATAAAATGAGATTCAACCCTCATCGAAGCTCTTGCAAACAGCTCTATTCCTGCAATGTTAAATTTCGCACCAGTAGGTCTTGCAACATCAATAGAAATCCTCTGCATGTCTGATTCAACCCCTTGAAAAAACACATTGTTGTAGCTGTTTTCGGGATCTCTTTCATTGTAGTTTCGAAAAACATCTGACCCCGTTGAAAAGCCATTCTCAGAATCTAACCCTCTGTAAACCCTTTCAAAAGATAGTCTGACGAGATAGTCTTCCATTAACTTCCACCTTACTCGGAGTATCAGGTCTACGAAATTAGACCCCAGTGGTGGCCCTATGGGTTTTTGTGCATGTGTCCATGTTTGGATTGCATTAAAGTGAGAATATGTAAATGGTCTGACGGTTGATCCTTCGAATGAGACTCTCCATTTCCCACTGCGAGATGACAAAGATCCGCCTGACAGCACGCCCCATTTGTTTGCCCACCATCCACCTTGTTTTAAGTTTTCAAGATGAAACTCATCGAACAAAAGTTGTGTGTAAAATGTTTTGACATTTCCACTGGACCTTCCTTTTCCACGCCACACCAGCTGAGCACCCATGAGCACGTTGTCTGGTGACCCAAGTGAAAATTCAGTGGGTCTAAATGGGATCATAGGCATCATGTAAGCAGGCTCTATTCTGTGATTTACGCCTTCTTGTTGATCTCTCCACTTTACTCCCCCAAACAGAG
>DDJR01000087.1 GCA_002339135.1 Flavobacteriales bacterium UBA2619
CTAAAGAAGATAAAAAAGCTTCTAAAGAAGATAAAAAAGCTTCTAAAGATGTGGAAAAGGTCACTTCAAAGTCAAGCAAATAAAGCGAACAAATGACATGCCTCGACTTTTATATTTAGGTTGTATTCTTTTTGTTTTCGGGTGTGGAGTGGAGGACTCCGCTCCACACCTTGAGAACACAGACCACAATTCTTCCACCCAAGTTTCAGCTGACTCTTCAGATTATTTTGAACAGAGCATTTTTCAAAATGCAACCTCTCCTATCCCTTATTGGAATAGAGCAGCCTGGAATCTTCGAAATGGACGGGTTAAAGAAGGCCTTCAAGATCTAGATTTGGCTCTGGATGCTGATTCAACCTATGGTCCAGCTTGGTCGGCGAAAGCTGATGCTCTATATCTATTAAGTCAATTCGACCCGTGCATCGACCACCTAGATGTTTGTTTAGAGTACGCTCCTGACCACATTCCATGTAAGCTTCGAAGAGCAGAAATGTATATTCACCTAAAACTGTATGAAGAGGCTTTCACGCTGATCAATGATGCTTTAAAAATTAATGATCAGATTTCAGAAGCTTATTGGATGAAAGGAACGATTTATAAAGAAAATGGTGAACTAGAAAATGCCTTGAGCTCTTTCCAAACATCAGTAGAGGTAAACCCATCATTTTTTGACGGTTACATTGCTTTAGGAATCGCCTATGCTTCGATATCTAACCCATTGGCGGTGGACTACTACAACAGTGCTATTTCTTTAAAGCCCAGAAGTGTTGAGGCAAAATACAATCTGGCAATGTACTACCAGGAATTGTTTTTAAATGATCCCGCAGAGAGGAAAACAGCGTTGGATAAAGCTATTTCTTTGTACGAAAACATTATTGAGATTGACAGTCTTAATGCATCAGCTTCTTTTAACCAAGGTTTTATCTATCTCGAGTACTTGGGCAGTTACACTGATGCGGAATATTGGTTCAGTCAAGCCATTGAGGTATTGCCATATTACCATCAAGCACTATTCAATCGTGGTCTCGCACGTGAGAGCCTTGATCGGAAATCTGAAGCTCTCTCTGATTATGAAGAAGCGCTCACGCTTAAGCCTGACTACACTGCAGCCGCACTGGCTAAAAGCCGTGTGCTGGAGTCCATGAAGTAGGACTTGGGCTTCTGAATATTCTACAAATCATCAAAGCACAAGAACTCATGAACTTGTGTTGTGAAACTTTCATCAATTCTTTCAGAACACAAAAAAGGTCAATCAGAAATGAATCTTGATTGACCTTTTTTAAATAGAAAGACAGCAATTAAAAATCTTAAGATTAAACGCTGTGTTTATTTCACTTTATCTACAACAGCTGTAAATGCTTCAGGGTGATTCATTGCTAAATCTGCGAGGACCTTTCGGTTGAGCTCGATGTCAGATTTGGTGAGTTTCCCCATAAAAACGCTGTAAGACATTCCGTGCTGACGAGCAGCAGCATTGATACGCATAATCCAAAGACTACGGAAATTTCGTTTTTTAAGTTTTCGACCTATGTAAGCATAAGTTAAACCTTTTTCTACGGCATTTTTTGCAACCGTATAGACGTTTTTACGAGCACCGAAGTACCCTTTCGCCATTTTTAGAACCTTTTTACGGCGGGCTCTAGACGCCACTGAATTCGATGAACGAGGCATGGGTTAAATGTTTTTAATGATTGGTGAAAAGGCACGAGTAACTTTTACTCGCCTAATGCTTCTATACCAAGCACTGGGTTAATTAGACCAGAATTAAGTAATATCAGATACAGAGTTGTCTCTTGATGTTCGGTGAATCGGCCTTACTGACCAATGCACTGTGTGTCAAGTTACGTTTCTGCTTCGTGCCTTTCTTTGTCAAAATGTGACTCTTAAAGGCATGCTTTCGCTTGATTTTACCCGATGCTGTTAGCTTGAAGCGCTTTTTTGCGCTTGATTTAGTTTTCATCTTCGGCATGGCCTTAGATATTTTAGGGGTTATTTTTTCTTTGGATTGAACATTACGGTCATTCGCTTTCCTTCCAACTTGGGCATCTGTTCAACAGTACCTACATCTTCAAGAGCAGTTGCAAATTTAAGCAGTAAAATCTCGCCACGTTCCTTAAACACAATCGTTCTTCCACGAAAGAACACATAAGCTTTTAACTTAGCTCCATCCTCTAAAAACTTTCGCCCGTGCTTAAGTTTAAATTGGAAATCGTGATCGTCTGTATTTGGACCGAATCGAATTTCTTTTACAACAACCTTAGATTGTTTTGCTTTGATTTCCTTCTGCTTTTTCTTCTGCGCATATAGAAACTTTTTGTAGTCAATTATCCTACAGACCGGAGGGTCAGCTTTCGGAGAGATCTCAACCAAGTCGAGTTCTAATTCATTAGCCAATGTTAAAGCTGCAGCAGTCTTCATAACTGATGGCTCAACATTGTCTCCCACCACACGTACTGAATCAACCTCGATAAGCTCGTTGATGCGATGTGGATCTTCCTTGCGTACTCTACCTCGGTAGGGTCGACGTTTTCTGCGAATTGCTATAGCTAGATCGTTTTATTTGTTCAAGACACTAATTAAACGGCAATCATTTCAGCAACTTCAGAGCGTATACGCTCTGCAAAAGCTTCGATGGTCATCGTACCGACATCTCCTTCTCCTTGCTTGCGCACTGATACAGTTCCTTCGGATTTTTCGTTTTCTCCAACGATGAGCATGTAGGGAATTTTTTCTAATTCGGCGTCACGAATCTTTCTCCCCACTTTCTCAGAGCGGCTATCAACGAGTGCGCGAATATCGTGATTTTCTAACACATTTGAAACTTCTTCAGCATAATCATTATATTTATCTGACAAAGCCAGTACGCGCGCCTGTTCTGGAGTGAGCCAAAGAGGGAATTTACCTGCACAATGCTCTATTAAAATGGCTACAAATCGTTCCATTGAGCCAAAAGGAGCTCGGTGAATCATCACTGGACGGTGTTTTGCGTTATCCGCACCAGTGTACTCAAGCTCGAAACGTTCTGGCAAGTTATAATCTATTTGAACTGTCCCCAATTGCCATGTTCTACCTATGGCATCTCTCACCATAAAGTCGAGTTTAGGTCCATAGAATGCAGCTTCGCCATATTCAACGATGGTCTCGAGGTTTTTACTTTCAGCAACCTCACGAATCGCTGTCTCCGCTTTCTCCCAGTTTTCATCTGACCCGATATACTTCTCTGGTTTATCTTTATCGCGCAAACTGACCTGAACGATAAAGTCTTTGAAATCAAGAGTCTTAAAGATGTAAAGCACAAGGTCGATGACGTTGCTAACTTCCTCCTTCACTTGCTCGTTCGTACAAAAAATGTGGGCGTCATCTTGGGTAAAGCCACGCACTCGGGTGAGTCCGTGTAGTTCTCCACTTTGCTCGTAACGGTAAACTGTACCGAACTCTGCAAATCTCACAGGTAAATCTTTGTATGTACGAGGCCTTGCTTTAAAAATTTCACAATGGTGGGGACAGTTCATGGGTTTTAACAAAAACTCCTCTCCATCAGATGGCGTCTTAATGGGTTGAAAACTGTCTTCTCCATATTTCGCGTAGTGTCCAGATGTCACATACAAATCCTTAGAACCGATGTGCGGTGTGATGACGGGCTGGTAGCCAGCCTTACGTTGGGCTTCCTTTAAAAAATTCTCTAACCTGTTTCTTAGGTCAGCTCCTTTGGGCAACCAAAGCGGCAAGCCCTGACCCACTCTTTCGCTAAAATGAAAAAGGTCCAATTCCTTTCCTAACTTTCGGTGATCACGAGCTTTTGCTTGCTCTACCATCTCAAGATATGCAGTCAGTTCTTTCTTTTTCGGAAAGGTGATTCCATACACTCTCGTGAGCTGCTTGTTGTTCTGATCTCCCTTCCAATATGCTCCCGCAATTGCAGTAATCTTTACTGCTTTAACAAAACCTGTATGGGGCATGTGAGGCCCACGACACAGATCTGTAAAATTTCCTTGTGTGTAGGTCGTGATCGTACCATCCTCAAGCCTTTCTAACAAATCAAGCTTGTACTCATCGCCCTTTTCCGCAAAGTATGAAACCGCATCCGCCTTGCTCATAGCATTTCGGATGAAAGGATTCTTTGCCTTGGCGAGTTCTAACATTTTCTTCTCAACTTCTGGAATATGAGCATTCGTAAAAGTGTGCTTCCCAAAATCCACGTCGTAATAAAAACCAAATTCTACGGGTGGTCCCACCCAAAATTTGATGCCATCAAACATTGATTCTAGGGCCTCCGCTAAAAGATGGGCAGAACTGTGCCACATTGTACTCTTCCCTTCCAAATCATTCCATGTAAGAAGTTTTAGAGATGACGACTCTGTAATCGCCCTTTGAGGATCTACGACCTCCCCTGCAACCTCAGCCGCGAGTACATTACGAGCTAATCCTTCGCTGATACTGTTTGCGATGTCTAAAGCTGTTGTACCTGCTTCAACTTTTTTTATAGACCCGTCGGGAAGTGTGATTTCAATCATGACTCGCAAATATAACCAAGAGAATACTAAGCCTGCGACCTCCCACGCACTTTCTCCCAAGACTTTACTTGCCAATGTGTCGTCGTCGTTGCCACATGCTCAGATTTTGAATCAGTCAACTTTGAAGTCAGGGCAAATGTGGCCACTCCATCAGATTTTAATGAAGTTTTTAGTGCGACTAGCATCTCGTTGGGCCAACTGCTATTCGCTGTGCAACTACCTGAAGGGCGCTTCAAATAATCAACTTCAAGACGGCTCATTATCAATCTATACTTACTGATGTCAAAAGCTTCAATAACGTTCAGCCCTGATACATACTCACCAGCTGCAGCAATGGCACAAGCATGCATCGTTCCAAGATGATTTAAGTTGCGACGACGTTCTGGAATGGCAACAGTGCAACCTTGTGCAGAAATTTTGATGACTGATATTCTATGAGGTCGATTAAATGGAACAATCTCTTGCATCATTTGACTAAACAAATTGGGCTTCCCTTTTTTTGCTCTTTGTATGACTCTGGCGAATAATTTGTTTGTGAAAGACATCAAATAAGATTCGAATCAACCGCATCTACAGATTTCAATTCAGATTCAGAGTTCATTAAAATGGCCTTAATATTGGGACGGAAATAACTGGGCCCCTTTAAAACTTTTCCGTCTTCACGAAGAATAGGCAAACCGTCAGCTCCCAACTTTGACATATTGCTCGCCTGAATTTCACTGAACACATCCTCGATAACATCTTGCATGCCATGACTTAAAATCGTGCCACAAAGAATGTAAAGCTGATCACCCAAAGCATCAGCTACTTCAACAACATCACCTGCTTTGGCAGCCTCCAAATACTCATTGTTTTCCTCTTCCATTAGACGGTGGCGCAACTCAACTTGATCAGAGGTTAATCGGGACGTAGGAGCTTGAGACCAGGTGATGTGAAAAGCATCACTAAAGGTTCGCACAGCTGAAATAACAGCTTGTAAAGTCATTTTATTTTGCATACCCACTAAATTCACTTTATTTCTACTTCATTCCTAACACTGCTGTCAATTGTTACTCACTTTCATTCAACAATCGAGACTTTGATGAAGACATTGTGTTTATGAAGTGTCCATGAAATCTCAGACACTTAACAAGTTTTTAAACTTTGAATGGAAAAATCCAAGTTCAAATTCATATTTTAGCTATCCGAAAACAAATTAGCATGAACCAAGAGATGAACCAGCTCACGGATGTGGCGACAGAAAGTGTTGAAAATGTTACCAGTACGTCTGGTCACTCACAAGACATACAAGCTTTAAACGAGAAAATAGAGAAGGCAAGCAAAGTGACGGACTTGATTCGTCATGAGATGAGCAAGACAATTATAGGTCAAGCTGAAATGGTCGACAAACTTCTCATAGGACTTCTCGCAAATGGACACGTTCTCCTTGAAGGTGTGCCAGGTTTAGCAAAGACGCTTGCTATAAATAGTTTGAGCAAAACAATAGACGCACAGTTTTCTAGAATCCAGTTTACGCCCGACCTTCTTCCAGCTGACGTTGTGGGAACAATGATCTACAACCCTCGTGAGGAAAGTTTTAAGGTCAAAAAAGGACCGATTTTCGCAAACTTCGTGTTGGCGGATGAGATTAACAGAGCTCCTGCTAAAGTGCAAAGTGCGCTTCTGGAAGCAATGCAGGAACGGCAAGTCACGATTGGAAACGAGACTTTTGAAGTCCCCAATCCATTCTTAGTTCTTGCAACTCAGAACCCTGTCGAGCAGGAAGGAACCTATCCCCTTCCGGAAGCACAAGTAGATAGATTTTTGCTTAAAGTGGTGATTGGATATCCTACCAAAGAAGATGAACAAAAGATATTGCGAGCGAACATGACAGTTGAAGGACTTCCGAAACCTTCAGCAGTAGTGACAACAAAACAAATCCTTGAAGCTCGGGATTTAGTAAAGGCAATATACCTAGACGAAAAAGTTGAAAAATACATTATTGACCTCGTCTTTGCGACACGTTCACCAGAAAATGTGGGACTCGGGCATTTAACAGAATTAATCTCTTTTGGAGCTTCTCCTAGAGCGAGCATAGGCCTAGGCCTAGCTGCCAAAGCTCATGCTTTTATGAATCACCGTGGATATGTAACTCCTGAAGATGTGAGAGCCGTTGCGATGGATGTCATGAGACATCGAGTAGGTCTTACATTCGAAGCAGAGGCTGAAAATATAACTCAAGAACAAATTGTGACTGAGATCATGGACAGCGTGATTGTACCATAAATGGATACAGTAGAACTTCTGAAACGAGTCAGGCGAGTCGAAATAAAAACCCGTGGTTTGAGTGACAAAATCTTCTCTGGCGAATATGCGAGCGCTTTCAAGGGTCAAGGAATGGCATTCAGTGAGAATCGTGAATACCAGCATGGAGACGAAATGAGGTCAATAGATTGGAATGTTACCGCTCGAATGGGAACTCCATATGTAAAAGTGTTTGAGGAAGAGCGAGAACTAACTGTCTTCATCTTGGCAGACATAAGTGGATCTATCGACGGGGGGACTCGGGGAGTTAGCAAAAGAGATCGCATTACAGAATTGGCTGCTGTACTTGCCTTTAGCGCGATGGGAAACAATGACAAGGTCGGAGCGATCTTATTCTCAGACAGAATCGAGAAATTTATCCCACCAAAAAAAGGAAGATCTCATGTCCTGAGAATCATTCGTGAGATTTTGGAGATCGAACCCGAAGGAAAAGGAACCGATATCACGAATGCATTAGACCATTTCCTCTCGGCCATGAAGAAACGTACCGTTTCATTCCTACTCAGTGACTTTAGAAGTTCAGGATATGAAGACCTCTTGAAAAGAGCAGCAAGAAAACATGATTTCGTCGCCCTCAAAATAGAAGACCCCATTGATTTAGAAATCCCTGACGTGGGTTGGTTGCCATTGAAAGACCCCGAAAGTGGAGAAACCAAATGGATGAGAACGGGCTCGAAGAAAGAAAGATTAAAATACAAAGCGATTGAGCTTGAAAGGGCAGACAGCTTGAAACGAGCTTTTGCGCGAGCCGGAGTAGATTCAACTACGATTCGCACGGACCTTCCATATGTGAAGCCATTAATGCAATTATTTGATCGTCGTGGATAAATTGCTACATACACTCCGATTGCGATTTTGGGCACTTTTCATGTCGGGTTGTGCAGGTGTGATCAGTCTTCTGCAAGCCAGCACATGTCAGGCACAAAGCGCATTACAAACAATCCCTTCTGACTTGGAATTGTTTTCAGATACAGGAAGAATCGCTTGGGGTGAAAGAGCGACTATCACTCTTCGATTAGGCCGTGAGATCGGTGATGAAAAACCCGATTGGCCTGTTTGGAAAGACACAATACCTGGTGGTTTAGAAATTCTGTCTTTGAGTAAAATTGACACCCTACTCCCTCAAAATAATGACCCTGCTCAGTGGGATATGATTGTAGAACAATCCTGGGTTGTTACATCCTGGGACTCGGGATTTGTCTTGATTCCTGAAATAGATATTTTGGGCGAAAAATCTAACCCCGTCATGCTTCAAGTACTTCCTACTCGGATACAAGAAACTCCGGAACTGATTCCTGCTGCAGAAATAATCAAGGTTGAATGGACCGTGTTAGAAAGAATAGAAAAAGCTGCTCCTTGGATTTTAAAGGGGCTATTGATGCTCTTAGCCGCTCTGGGTGTGTTTTATGCAATGAAAAACTGGAAGAAAAAAGAAAACATTGAAATAGAAACCCCAGTAGCAATTAAGCCACCACATATTACAGCTTTGGAAAAATTAAAAAAGCTGGAAGAAAGAAAAGGTTGGTCTAAAGGAGAGGCCAAATCATTTCATGTACAGCTAAGCGAAATCATCAGAACATATATTGATGCTCGATTTGCCATATCATCTCTGGAAAGTACGACTAGAGAAGCGGCGGGACAGATTGAATTGCTTGACATTTCTCAGTCTCACAAAAGCAACCTCATCCTTGCTTTAAAACTAGGCGATAAAATAAAGTTCGCAAAACACACTGCGAGGCCCGAAGACCACATGAAGACGATAGGAATCTGCATTGAATTTGTTAAACATACTATGGAATCTCCAGAATCGTGAAACACATTCTCCCCATCCATCTACTCGCCCTAACAGCTGCTGGAGCGATCGCAATAAGTGCGAACAACATCTTCCTGTGGGAACGCCCTTGGGCACTTCTTTTGATGCTGCTTGCAGTTGGCTATGCAGGATTAAGAACTGTTGGGTCAGGACGGTTTGGTACATTATTTGCCTTGGTTTCTTATGACATCAATAAAAAAGAAATCCTTCCGGACCTACTTCGCTCTTGGACTTCAGAATTACCATTTGCACTAAGAACGTTTGCAATTGCAGCACTCGCCATTGCGATCGCTCGTCCTCAATCGTCAAACAGCATCGAGGATATGACAAATGAAGGAATCGACTTGGTACTTGCGATAGACGTCTCTGCATCGATGTTAAGCATGGATTTTAAGCCAAACCGATTGGAACAAGCCAAATCAGTTGCCATAGATTTCATCAACGAAAGGCCGCACGACAGAATCGGAGTCGTGGCATATGAGGGTGAAGCATTTACGCAAGTTCCAGTCACATCGGACCACATCATTGTGAAAAATGGCGTGAGTGATTTAGAGACGGGGTTGTTGGAAGGTGGAACTGCCATCGGATTGGGTTTGGCAACATCCGTAAATAGATTGAGGAAATCTGAAGCGAAGAGTCGTGTGATTATTTTACTTACTGACGGCATAAACAACGCCGGTGCAATAGACCCAACAGATGCTGCACAATTGGCTGAACTCAATGGGATTCGTGTATACACAATAGGTGTGGGGTCAATAGGCAAAGCTAAAAGTCCTGTCGCCATGTTAGCTGACGGTACATATCGATATGACTGGATCGATGTGAAAATCGATGAAGAGGTCCTGATGCAAATTGCACAGACTACAGGGGGGAAATACTTTAGAGCTACAAACGAAGAAAAACTGAAATCGATCTATTCGAAAATCGATGTTTTAGAAAAGACACGATTTAATGTGATGAGGTACCAAAGAAAAACAGAGGCTTACTTGCCTTTCGCTTTCATGGCACTCATTTCGCTTCTTTTAGAAAGAGCTCTTAGATTCACTGCAATTAAATCGATCTCATGAGTTTAACCTCGAAAAGCACAAAGTCTTATCAATACATGGTGTTGGGGGTATTTCTCGCAGAGATTATTTTTTGGGTTTTTGTGTCGGCTGCGGTATTGTTTGTGACCGAGTTCACACCCCACATCGAACTCCACAGAAAAGATTTTATCTTGTTGCTTTTCGCATTGCCTATTGCTGCAATAAGTTTTCTCATTCACCTTAAGTGGAAGATGAAATCGATTGCCAAACTAGCTGACTACAAACTCACTGAATCTACATTCCCGAGATTATCAATGCGAAGAGAGGTTTGGAGGTTTTTAATTTGGCGGTTGGCGGTTGCATTAATTATTGCAGGCATTTTAGGCCCCAAAGTAGGAAGCAAATTGCAAGAAGTAGAGACTCAGGGGTCAGACTTGGTCATTGCGATAGATGTTAGCAACAGCATGATGGCTGAAGATTTAGGAATGAATCGAATAAGTCTTGCAAAAAGAACAGTCGAAAGGATACTTGCCAAATTGGGTGGCGACAGAGTAGGCCTCGTGATTTTTGCAGGGCAAGCATATGTGCAATGCCCACTCACCTCTGACTATGGCGCTCTAAAGCTTTTCTTAAATACCATTCGTCCTGATCTGATTTCAATTCAAGGAACCGCACTTGGTGAGGCGATTGATGTAAGTGTTCTTGCATTTAAGAATTCTCCTCAGTCAAGCCGATCGATTTTATTGATTACGGATGGCGAAAATCACGAAGACGACCCCGTTGCGGCAGCAGAAAGAGCAAGAAAAAATGGTATTTCAGTGCACATCATTGGTTTGGCAACACCGGAAGGAGCTCCAATACCTAAATTTGACAAAAGAGGTCGAAAGATGGGGTTTATCCAAGGTCCTGATGGATCACCTGTGGTGTCAAGCCTAGACGAGACTGTACTTGTAGCTACTGCCACCGCAGGGGATGGAAGCTTTACAAGGGCTCAAAAGAGTTTCGTCAACATCTCCCCCATCATTAATGCCTTAAATTCAGCAGAAAAAACGAGGACCAGCAATGTTAGATTTACAGATTACGACCACCGCTTCCAAATATTACTGTCGATCGCACTCTGTCTCATTCTCATAGAGTCATTGATCCCGCACACTACAAAACTCAAATGACCTCCAACTATAAAAAACAGTTCTTGGTACTATTCCTTCTTTCTCCGATGGTTGGGGTTTTAGGACAAATCCAATCGGCTATTGAACTGAAAGAATCTCTCATCAACGGTGTGTCCCAATTCACGTCAGGGGATTTTTCAGAGGCTACAACATCTTTTAGCAACGGAAGTACACTTCAAGATTATGAGGATGTCGCAGCCTACAATTTGGGGCGGACCCTGATGGAAACTGAAGATTTAGAGGGAGCCACGTCAGCTTTCCAACAAGCGATTTCTTCATCTGAAAATCCTGAATTAAAATCGAACGCCTGGTTTAATACTGGAAACATCGCCCTCCAATCCCAGGACCCTGAAACTGCAGTAAATGCATACAAGTCAGCTCTAAGGAACTTGGCAACAAATCAAGACGCTCGACATAACTTGGCAATTGCAAACAAAATGCTTCAGCAGCAGGAGCAGCAACAAAAAGAAGACGGAGAGGACGGAGAGGAAAAAGAAGACGGA
>DDJR01000075.1 GCA_002339135.1 Flavobacteriales bacterium UBA2619
ATTAAAAGAAGAAGCTCGAAAAGATTGTCTGAAGGAGGGAATGTAGATTGAACGATAACAACCTCTTTTCCTCTAACAGTTTCCTCAATACTTACGGAGAATTCGCCATCAGAAAATCTTGTGGTCTTAGAATCAATAAGTTCAGAACCGTATGCTTTAGCTACGCGTTGCGCAAAATCTAAAGATTCAGTACCGGCAAGTATTTTAATCATATTTGACACAATAGACCTCGTTTAGGGGGCGCAAATGTAAGGACAATCTAGTTTGAATTAACCCTCAGGAGCTATGAGTTTAAAGCCTTTCCCATGCACATTTAGGATTTCAATCCTCTCATCATCTCTGAGGTGTTTCCGAAGCTTTGCAATATAAACATCCATGCTTCTTCCATTAAAGTAATTTGCGTCACCCCAAATAGCTGCCAGCGCATGGTTTCTCTCTAAAAGTCCATTGCGTTTTCTCACAAGTAAAAACAGCAATTCATTTTCTTTTGTTGTAAGCCTGTATGTTTCACCATTCAGATGCAACTGCTGGATGTTGTAGTCGAAATCAAATTTCCCAACCTTGTATTTTGTGACTTCTTCTCCTTCCTGAGGCAGTGCCGCTGTCCTTCTTAAAATAGCCTGTATTCTCACAAGAAGTTCCTCCATGGAAAAGGGCTTCGTCATGTAGTCATCTGCTCCGACTTTAAAACCTTCAAGAGTGTCTTCTTTCTGACCCCTTGCCGACAGAAACAAGATGGGGATGTGCTTGCTTTCGTGCCGGATTTCAGTGGCCACCTCGAATCCATCTTTCCGAGGCATCATGACATCAAGTATGATGAAATCAAATGTACCTCTGTGAAATTGCTTCACTCCTTCAGCGCCATCTTGCGCCCATGTAGTTTCATATCCTTTCGCTTTGAGGTAGTCGGAAAGTAATTTGCCTAAATTGGGATCGTCCTCACAAAGTAGAACTCGAATAGGTGATGTGCTCATGTTATGTTAGAATCAAATTTTAATTTTACAATAAAGGTGCTTCCTTTTTCAGCCTCGCTTTCGACAGAAATCTGGCCACCATGTCTTTCAATTACGGTTTTAACATAACTTAGACCTAGACCAAATCCTTTCACATCGTGAACGTTTCCTGTAGGAACCCTAAACAACCTTTCAAAGACCTTGCCAATATATTCTTTGGGGATTCCTACCCCGTTATCTTTCACGCGTAGCTCAACACCTTCTTCTGTTTGGTTTGAGAGGAATTCAATCTGAGCTCCATCCGGGGAGTACTTAATTGCATTGTCTAAAAGATTGAAAATCACATTGGTGATATGGACTTTGTCAGCAAGGATGATCGGGTTAGTCGCTTTTAGAGAAAGCTCCACTTTACCACCTTGCTTTCGTACTTGCATGGCAACAGTTCGAACAACATTCTTTATGATATCGTGAATATTTAGCTCAATGGGATAAAGCTTCAGCGACTTTGAGTCTGTCAGACTTGCTTGAAGAACTTGTTCTACAAGTACGCCAAGACGTTTGTTTTCGTCTCGGATCATAGAAATATAATAGCTTTGTTGATCACCATCAAGTTTTAAATCGGAATCACCCAACGCTTCACTTGCCAATCCGATTGTCGAAATGGGTGTTTTTAATTCATGGGTAAGGTTGTTCATTAACTCACTTCGTATTCTCACGAGGGCTTTAGATTTCATGACTGAACGCATCACATAAGCCAAGCCTATTGCAATGAAAAGTAGCATCACCCCAGACAAGACAAAAGCTCTAATTTGAGATTTTAAAAGATAGCTGCGCCCTAAATCAGGAAAATACAAGCGAAATTGAAGAGGGCCTAAACCCACCGAGTATCCTTCATTGACGAGTTCTTCACGGTAGACTTCACTGCGCTCGTCAAGGTAGGCGGGTTGCCCATACCTGTCGAACGCCCCGAAAACCGCATTTGTTTCTATCCCTTGCTCACTTAAAGAAAGTGAAATCAGCGAGTCCATGGGGATGGTTTCCATCCGAACTAAGATGGCTCTGGATTGCCTTTGCAGACCATCTGCAATAAGCTGTTCTCCCAGTTCTTCGCTTTCGTGATCAATCTCAAGAGATGCAAAATCAGCCTCAACTAAAATCCAATGAGATATTGTATTTAACAACTGCTCAACACTTTGGTCAAAAATTTTCTTTTGCAAGTCCAATGAGGTCTTTAACCAATTAATCTGTATAAAGCTGACAAACAAGACAGCAACTGCGATTGCGCCGATTAGCCATGATATTTTAATCCCTCTCATCGTTGCAAATTACGTCTTCGATCCGCAATAATTCACCGTTCATTTAAAAGTACGCTAAATTTTAGAAAGGATTAACAAATGCGCTTCATACCTTCGCTCACGTGATACCTAACGAGACAGTCGAATTAATCCATCAAACCGCCGTCATAGAAGACGTCATTGGTGATTACGTGGAGTTAAAAAAACAAGGCAGCAGTTACAGAGGCCTGAGTCCATTTACGAACGAGAAAACGCCGTCTTTTTACGTTGTTCCAAGCAAGGGAATCTTCAAGTGTTTTAGCTCTGGAAAGGGCGGGTCAGTCGCGACATTTTTAATGGAGCAAGAAAAGGTAAGTTACCCAGAAGCGCTTAGGATTATGGCAAAACGCTATAACATTGAAATTGAGGAGAGAGAGCAAAGTCCAGAGGAGCTCGCTGCAGCTAGTGAAAAAGACAGCTTGAGCGCACTTGTTGTTTGGGCTCAAAAATGGCTTACAGAACAGCTACACAACACCGACGAGGGGAAGGCGATAGGTCTTAGCTATTTCAAGAACCGTGGTTTCCGAGATGAAACACTCGAGAAGTTCGACATCGGATTTTGTCCTGAGGGCTGGGAAGTCATGACTTCTGCTGCCCTGGATGCCGGATACACAAAAGAACGCTTAATAGCAACAGGATTAGGAAAAGAAAAAAGCAGTGATGGAAAACTGTTTGACTTTTTCCATGGGCGTGTCATGTTTCCCATCAAAGACGTTACGGGTAGGGTGATAGGATTCGGCGGAAGGACTCTCAAGACAGAGAAGAAAATCGCGAAATATTTCAACAGCCCTCAAAGTGAGCTGTACGATAAATCGCGCGCGCTGTATGGAATCCATGCCGCCAAGCCTCACATTAGCAAGGAGGATATGTGCTTGTTGGTCGAGGGGTATACCGATGTGATGGCCATGAGTCAAAGTGGTGTTGAAAATGTGGTTTCTTCGAGTGGAACAGCTCTCACAGTAGGCCAAATTCATCTAATCAGACGTTTTACAAAAAATGTCACTGTACTTTTTGATGGAGATAGAGCAGGAATTACTGCTGCTCTGAGGGGAATTGACATTTTGCTTGCAGAGGGAATGAACGTCAAGGTTGTGACCTTTCCTGATGGTGATGATCCCGACAGCTATTCCAAGAAGGTAAGCTCAACGGAACTTCAGAAGTATGTTCGCGAAGACGCTCTTGATTTCCTTGCCTTTAAGTCTGATATACTTAGCGAGGAAGCGGGTGATGACCCCCTTAAAAGAGCCGATCTCGTTCACAGTATTGTGACCACGATTGCGTGTGTCCCAGATGCCATTCAAAGGTCCGTTTATATTCAAACGACTGCTGCTCGATTAAAGCTTCCGGAGGAGTTGCTTCAGGCGGAGGTTGCAAAAGAGCTTCAAAAACGTCTTGTCCAAGAATCGAAGCGCTCCAAGCAGTTTCAAGACCGCTCAATTCCGAATCAAACATCTGCCCCACGTAAACCATTTCCGGGCGAGAGTTTTCAAACCCTTGTAGAAGATGATTTAGCACCGGGAATTCCTGCTAGAATCAGAACGAAGAGAGATGTGTTGGAAGACAATCTCATTCGACTACTTCTTGAGCATGGGGAATCTATGGTGGAGGTAGAAATAGAGGGAGAAGCAACTCAAAAAACAGAAGGTCAAGAGGCATCGATTTCAGAACCCGCTTTCACGAAAGTAACTTTTGCAGAGCTGCTAGTTCACAGAATGGAAACCCATCAGCTGGCAATGGAAGAAGATTCGGCCAAATTTATCTTGTCGAGATACATCGAAAATTTAGATGAAGGAGCTCTTCTAACATCAACTTCGTTTTTTACGGACTCGTCCCCTGAGGTCCAAAGCAAAGCAGCCAACAGCCTCATTCAAAAATACAGTCTCAGCGAAAACTGGGAGCACAAGCACCACATCTTTTCTGTTGTAGAAGAAGACGTCCTCGAGGAATCGCTGTCGTCTGCTACGACCAGACTGCTGTTGTTTGATGTGCAACGCAACATAGATCAAGTTATCCAAGCTCTTGCTTTAAAAGATGTCTCGGATGATGAAACAACAAGACTTTTAAGAGAGAAAATCTCCCTTGACAGAATGGTCAAAGATTTAAACGCCTCTCTTGGGGTTGTAATACTTCCGAAATGATTAACGAGTTCCTTTCAAAAAGCCTGCAATTTGGCACTTATGTATTAAGTATTCAAGAAGTTTTAGAAGTAATCCTTGCGGTTCTAGCGGGAAGATTCATGATCTATGCGACTAAGCAAGCGTTAAACAAAATTGTAAAAAGCAGAAGGATAGATGAAGGCAGAAGGTTTTTAATTTTCCGTCTTGCGAGAACCCTAATCTATGTCATTACCATTTTTATTGTAACAGATATTTTCGGATTTAACCTCACTGTGATTTGGGCAGGTTCCGCAGCTCTTCTGGTGGGCGTGGGAATAGGTCTTCAAAGTTTTTTCAACGACGTTATTTCAGGATTCGTCCTTCTCTTTGAGGGAGGTGTCAGGGTGGGAGATGAGTTAGAAGTTGGAGGTGATTTGGTCAGGGTAAAAGAAATTGCGTTGCGCGCCACGAGCGTTGAAACCGTGTGTGGAGACCTTGTGGTTATGCCTAACTCTAAGATTGCAGGAGATTCTGTTCGAAACCTGACTCAGGGTCAGAGTACCACGCGAATCAGTGTTGATGTTGGCGTCGCATACGGGAGTGATGTTAAGATGGTTTCAGACATCCTTTTTTACTCTATGCAAGTCCAAACACAAGTTGTTAAATCTCCCAAACCTCAAGTCATCTTTAAGTCATTTGGCGACTCATCTTTGGATTTCGAAGTCAGAGGTTGGGTGAAGTCTCCTTGGGACAGAAAGTTAATTGAAAGCGATGTTCGTTTTAAAATCGATGCTGCCTTTAGAGAAAACAACATTTCAATCCCATTCCCTCAAAGAGACGTGCACGTTCACACAAATTTATGAACTCGAATATCACGCAAGTGTAAATTCAATGTGGACTTTCCTCGGTACGTGTTTCTCGCAAGAGTGAAAACAAGATCAAAGGACCCCCAAGCTCTCACCTCATCGATTCTTTCTCCCATGCCGAATCCGATTGCCTCAAATCGATGCATGGGATTGTCGGCAGATTGAACTACAAGTTTTAAGTGCCTCCCGCCATGTCCTACCGTTCTGGGGGGTATCGCTGTGACAACTCCTTCAGCCATGAATACAGGAACTTCATTGCATGGACCAAATGGCCCCAATCGTTCAAACTCCTTGTACATGGTAGGGTTTAATTCGTTGAGGTTAATGGGCATGTGAAAGGCGACTGTGGGCTTGGGAATGTCGCCTTCTGTTTGGGATGCAATTGCATCATTCAATTCTAGGGTAAACGCATCCATATTCTCCTTGCGAATTGTTAAACCCGCAGCCATAGGGTGACCCCCGAATTGTTCTATTAAATGTCTACATTTTTCAAATGCTTGATGAATATCTATTCCGGGCACACTTCGAGCGCTTCCAGTTAGGACTTCATTTTCCTCAGAAAGAACAATTGTAGGGCAATAGCGTTGTTCTACAAGCCTGCTCGCGACAATCCCCAATACACCTCTGTGCCAGCCCTCACCGTGTACAATCGTGCAAGACCTGCCAGGAGGTTGTTCCGCCATAAGAGCAATCGCTTCCTCAGTCAAATCTTCATCAAGATCTCGCCTAGCCTGATTCATGGTTTCTAACTGACTGGCAAGCTCCAGAGCTCTTCCTTCATCGTTTGCCATGAGTAGCTTGGCCGCGGTTAATGCATGCCCAACTCGTCCAGCGGCATTAATCCTGGGCCCCAAACTGAAGCTCATGTCTCGAACAGTTTTAGGAGCTTCTTCGATTCCTGCAACTTGAAGCATCGCCCGAATCCCTGGCCTCATATGCTCTCTTAAGTTTCTCATTCCGTGGTAAGCCATAATGCGGTTTTCTCCAGTAATATCAACCAAATCTGCTCCGATACTTAAAGCCAACAGATCTAAATGATCATAGACAGAATCCATCGTCAGACCAAGGTAAGGAACCAGGGCAGACAACATTTTGAAAGCAACACCAGCTCCAGAAAGCTCTTTAAAAGGATATTCACAGCCGGGTTGTTTCGGATTAAGGAGTGCAAAACAATTGGGCAAGTCGTGAGCTGGAAGGTGGTGATCACACACAATTGTATCTATTCCGAAGCTTGCCGCATAGTCGAGTGCTTCAAAATCTTTGGTTCCACAATCTAGTGTGATAAGGATTGTACATCCTGATTTACGTGCCCTGTCAACCCCGTCTTTCGAAACGCCATATCCCTCTTGATACCTCATGGGAATGTAGGGTACGATCTGGACGTTTAATCCTTCTAAAAAAGCTGAAACCATCGCAACAGAAGTGGTGCCGTCAACATCATAATCACCATAAACCATGATGCGCTCCCCTTTATTTATGGCCTTGTCTAACCTTTTTACGGCCTTTTCCATGTTTAACATGGTCTCTGGGTCGTGTAAATCATCAAGCTTGGGACGCATGAAGTTTTCTGCTTCAATAAGAGTTGTAACCCCTCTCTGCACAAGGATTTGTGAAACCATATACGTTAGTCCAGTCTCCTCACACAAGTCTGTTACAGCCTTTTTTTTTGGAGTTTCTGCCGCTTTCCATTTGAGATTATCCATCTATATGATTCTATTCCTATCTTTGAGCACATGTTTTACGGCACGTCGAAAATACGCATATAAAACACCTACAATGAAACTGCACCTATCTTCTTTCAATACTTTTCTAACTTTTCTCATTACTGTTTCGCTTTTAGCGTCTTGTAGTGGATGTTTAAATGATGACAATCTCATTGGTGAGAATTGTTACGATGGCGAGTTAAACAATGGAGAAGAACTTATCGATTGCGGAGGAACCATTTGTGACCCTTGTGACCCTTGTGAAAATGACCTTTGGGACGCGCTTTTAGGTGAGCAATGGGTTGATTGTGGTGGAGAATGTGGGCCATGTGACCCTTCTTTTAATGGTCAAATTGATCCAGGTGAGCTTGGAATTGACTGTGGTTGCGATGGTTGTCCTGCCTGCCCTGAGCTGTGTGGTGATGGTTTGCCTAATGGTTTTGAAGAAGGTGTTGATTGCGGAGGCCCCAACTGTGATCCATGTCCAACATGCACAGACGGTGAAATGAATGGTTCAGAAATCGGCGTTGACTGTGGAGGTTCTGATTGCGATGCTTGTCCAACGACTGGTGATTGTACAAACGGTCTTCAGGATGGAGATGAATTGTACATTGATTGTGGAGGCTCATCTTGTCCTGCCTGCGAAGGAGCGATCTCTTGGAAAGCGAATGGCCAACAGTTTTATGGAGATGCCTCAGCCTCAGCTACAATGGATGGAACAAGTATTGCCATAGCAGGAGTTTCTGTCACAACAGCTCAAATTGGATTTGTGATTGCTGAACCCGCCACTGGATGGGAGAATGGAGTTGTGGTTCCGATGAACCTAGCGACAGCGCCAGGAACTGCGGGAGCATATGAAGCCATTGGGTCAGCGGAGACATACGCGACTTCAAACGGAGGCAACATTACGATGGAACTCACCTACGTTGTTGCAGGTGCCGGAGGGTATGTCACGGGATCTTTTTCTGGAAACATGCAAAGCGCAGCAGGCGCAGGGGTCACGATTTCTCAAGGAACATTTGCGGTTCCCATCCTCTAACATGAAGCTGAGAGATTGACATTTAAGTGTGAACAAGACGCATTGACAAATGTCAGATTAGGGCATTACGTGTAGAACTTGCATTGCTATGAGGACATCTACATTCCCCGCAATTTTAATTGCAACAATTCTGCTTTCTGGTTGTGTTACAGCGAAACAGTTCGATGAACTGCAGGGTCGTTGCGAAGAGATAGACCAGGAAAACACAGTTCTAAGACTTGGCAGTCAAGATGTAGAAATCGAAGTTGTAGAGCTCAGAGGTCTAGTTGAAACACTTTCCGATGCAAGGGAACAACTTTCAGCCGATACATCTAGAATGGGCCGTTTTGTGGTTGAATCAACAGATGAAATAAATCGACTTCTTTTGTTAAACGACGCGCTAACAGATCAAAGTGGAGGTCGTTTGTCAACACTTAATGCGGAAAACAGAGCGTTACTTGAAGACGTAAATAGCATTAGAAAACAGCTTCAAGTTAGAGAAGATGCCCTCCTTGAACTCGAAAAAGATTTGGCAGCTAGAAGCGTTGCGCTTGAATCACGAAGTGCCAGAGTTGAAGAATTGGAAAACCTACTTGCATCACGAGATAAAGCTGCTGAAGCTTTGCGTAACCGTTTAGAAAGAGCTCTTCTTGGATTTGAGGGCAGTGGGTTAACCGTCGAGCAAAGAGATGGCAAAGTGTATGTAAGTTTAGAAGCAGAGTTGCTCTTTGCTTCAGGTTCTGCGGTTGTGGATATTCGGGGTAGAGAGCTCTTGGCTTCTCTCGGTTCAGTAATCGCTGAGCAAGATGACTTGGAAATAGTTATCGAAGGACACACAGATTCAGACAAGCTCGTATCCCCCAGCTTCCCACACAACAATTGGGAGCTGTCTGTACTTCGAGCCACTTCAGTGCTTGAAATCATCAGTGAACAACCGGGTGTAGACCCTTCAGTTCTAACAGCTTCCGGAAGAGGGGAGTTTCACCCAGTGGATCCAGAAGATAAATCAAGAAACAGAAGAATTGAGGTCGTCCTAGCCCCGAAATTAGATGCTTTATTTGACCTCTTAGAGGACTAGAGTTTGATGCAAACATTTTGAGGTTCCGTAAAGAACTGAAGCGCCTCGAAACCACCTTCTCGACCCACGCCTGAGTTTTTAACCCCTCCAAATGGTGTTCTCAAGTCACGCAGTAGCCAGCAGTTTACCCAAACAATTCCTGTGTCTAATGCTGCAGCCACGTTGTGTGCTCTTTTTAAATCTTGGGTCCAAACGGTTGCCGCCAGTCCAAACTCGGTGCCATTCGCAAAATGAACAGCTTCTTCATCTGAATCGAAAGGTTGAATGGTAACTACAGGGCCAAAAATCTCTTCCTGATTTACTCGGCAATCATAGTTGAGACCTTCTATGATGGTTGGTTGAATGTAGTAACCTTCTGAGAGATGCGGTTCATTTTCCGGGGTTGTTGTCGAACCTCCACAGAGAATTTTCCCGCCTTCTGCTTGCGCTAATTCTATGTAAGATAAAATTTTATCACGGTGTTCTTTCGAGACAACGGCACCCATTTTTGTCAATGGATTTTGCGGATCACCCACTTTCATCTTCTTGGTTTTTTCAACCAACATATCTCTGAACTTGGGATAGAGAGACTTCTCGACAAGAATGCGAGAACCACAAAGACAAATTTGTCCTTGATTTGCGAAAGACGATCGCAGTGTGGTCGCTAAAGCATCATCGAAATCACAATCCTCAAATATGATTGCGGCATTCTTTCCCCCAAGCTCTAAGCTTAATTTTTTAAAACGGGGAGCAGTAACAGATGCAATATGAGCCCCGGTGGAAGTTCCTCCTGTAAAGCTCACCGCTGCGATTTTTGGGTGACGAATTAAAGCGTCTCCCACTTCTGCCCCCAATCCGTGAATGATGTTGAAGACTCCATCGGGAAAACCAGCCTCTTTTACCCAGGTGCTTAATAAGTATGCTGTTGCAGGAGTGATCTCTGAGGGCTTGGCGACAACACAGTTTCCTGCAGCTAAAGCTGGGGCCACCTTCCAAGTAAATAGGTAAAGTGGCAGATTCCACGGTGAGATGCAAGCAACTACGCCCAATGGCTTTCTGAGCGTATAATTGATAGCCACACCCTCCATAGAGTGAGATTCAGAAGCAAAATGCTGGATTGCTGATGCGTAGAATCGCAGGTTTGATTCAGCTCTTGGGATGTCAACTGCGCTAGCTAAGGAAACAGGCTTGCCATTGTCAGTTGACTCTGCTAGTGACAGTAGAGTTCCGTTTTTCGCGATCAAATCAGCAAGTCGATTTAAGCACGCAGCTCTTTCGCCAACTGGTGTCGTTGACCAATCTCGATATGCTTTGTCAGCAGATTCTACTGCGTGATTTACATCGTCAGAGCCCGATCTGGGCAGGCGACCGTAAACCTTTCCTTTGCTGGGATCGGTCAGGTCAAGCCATTCACCGCCTTTGGCAGCACTGAGCTTGCCTTGAATGAGATTTAATACTTCCATTTATGACTGCAATTTACTTCATAAATTAGTCTGACTTTACTATCTTTGCACACGTTTTTGCCCCATGGTGTAATGGCAACACATCTGCTTTTGGTGCAGACGTTTCAGGTTCGAGTCCTGGTGGGGCAACCACTCAACATTTTAAAACCTCGTTATCATTGAGATAGCGAGGTTTTTGTTTAGTTGTAATACCTGGCCGCGAGCTTGTCGTTTAGTTTGGGTAAGAATTTATTGAGCCAAACAGTTAGCTTTCCAATAGAAGTTGGTCTAACAGATCTTTTTCTCTTTTTTATTCCGTTGAAAATATACATGGCTGTCTGTTCTGCGGACATCATACTTATTTCATTGATAGATTCTCCATATCCAGGAGGAAAGTCATTTGAGTTGTGGTCTTTCTTGACTTTTTTCCTAATGTTTGTTGAAGTGTATCCCGCATAGGTAATGAGTACGTGCAGCCCTTTGTTGATGTATTGCACCCTCAGCGAGCTGAGGAATCCATTCATTGCAAATTTAGAGGCAGAGTAGGCTGAGCGATTTGGGAGTCCCACTTCACCAGCGATAGAGCATACACCTACTAAACTTCCTTTGCTCTTAAGCAGATGAGGCAAAGCATATTTGGTACATTGAACAGTGCCAAACAGGTTTGTATCGATGACCTCTTTGTGTTTTTCAATGTTGATGCCACCTTCATCACTTTCATACCAAGTAATGCCTGCATTGTTAATGAAAATGTCAATCCTGCCAAACTTCTCAACCACTGCATCCACTAGGTTCTTACAATCTTCATCGATCCTAACATCTGTTTTTACGGTAAACACATCATGTCCTTGTGACTTGATATCAGCTTGAACCTTTTGAAGAATTTGTTCAGATCTAGATGCAATTGTAACTTGATAACCGGCAGCTATGTAGCGATTGCACAAAGCTCTACCAATTCCAGAAGTTCCACCAGTAATTACGACAACGTTATTTTCCATATGAACAATTAGTAATTAAGTCAATCCCGCATAATACAAAAATGTTTTTATCTTTTCGTGAATATCATTTGTCTTTTTCAATATCTTTCTAATTCCTTATATCTGTAAAGATAAACTATGAAAACGATTCCAGTTTTAACAAAAAGAGAGATTAAAAGATTTCACAACGTTCCTTTTAGCATCTATAAAAAAGACAACAATTGGATTCCTCATATTATGCAAGAGGTGGAAGATGTGTTTGATGAGAAGAAAAATCTTTTGTTTAGAAATGGAGCTGCCAGAAGATGGGTTTTAATCAATGAAGCTGGTGAAGACATAGGAAGAATAGCAGCTTTTGTAGACCGTACTCAGTCATTAAAAGAGAAGCAGCCAACTGGAGGTTGTGGGTTCTTTGAATCCACAAACAACAAAGAAGCAGCATTCGCTTTGTTTGATACAGCGAAGCATTGGCTTGACAATTTGGGTGTGGAAGCCATGGACGGACCGGTTAATTTTGGAGAGAGAAATAAATACTGGGGTCTTTTAATTGAGGGGTTCGACAAGCCGCCCATTTATGGCAACGCCTATCAACCTTCTTATTATCGTGCGCTATTCGAAGAATATGGGTTCAAAGTTTTTTTTACACAGCACATGTATGAAGTGGAAATCCAAGACCCGATGATTGATGTTTTTGTGCGAAAGATCAGCCACATGAATGACCGAGAAGGGTATAGCTTTCGTCATATTGAGTTAAATAGTCTGACGGAATACGCAGAAGATTTCAGAAAGGTGTACAATACTGCTTGGAAATCACACTCGAATTTTACCGGGATTACCTCAGAAAGGGCGCTGCGAATTTTCGAGAAAATGAAGATGGTCATAGATGAAAAGTTGGTTTGGTTTGTGTATCACAATTCAGAACCCGTCGCATTTATGGTGGCATTGCCTGAATTAAATGAGATTTTTAAATATGTACATGGGAATTTAAACCTCTTAGGCAAGCTGAAGTTCTTGTTCTACAAACGATTTAGAAAGCCTCAAAACGCATTTGGGGTGGTGTTCGGCGTAGTTCCACAGCACCAAAAAAACGGACTGGAAAGCTTGATGCTGCATGAGATCAAGAAGGCGCTAAAAAACCACACTGTTCAATACAAAAAAATGATCATCACTTGGATTGGAGACTTTAATCCAAAAATGATGCACATCGTTAATGTTCTTTCAGACACTCCATACCAAAAACTTCACACCTACAGATTGCTGTTTGATCCGAACGCAAAATTTGAAAGGTGTGAAGATGTTAAAAGTTAGTTTTCTTCAACTTTTCAAGGGAGAAAGCTGGTGTTTTACTCTGTGAGCAAATCGATTTGGATTTGAAGATCGTCAACGATGCCTTGCAAATTAAAAATCAAGGTGTCTAAAGTTAAAATCTCAGATTCTAGCCCAACAATGCTGGTTGAAAGCGCTTCATTTTGAGAGACAAGATCTATGCCGTCAGCAGTGATGGAACCTGTGATGGCGAAATCGCCATTGATGAGTCCTCCTACAGCGTCTATTTCAAAGATGTTGGACCTCAAAGAATCACTTGTACCATTTCCTACCACGAGGATGGTTCCTGTTCTATTTGCTAGATTGTATTTCCCTACTGTCGTAGAGTATGTTTGGTCTGCAATAAGCTCGAAGCCATGTGCAAAAGAACCTGTGGCAGATGCCGTAGACTGTCTTCCTCCTGCGTGAGAGTAGCTTGCAGAAGCAACATTTTCATAACCTTCAGAATGTGCAGTGAACCCACTCGATAAAGTATTCATCCCTTCAGAGTGTGATGCGTCAGCTGTTGCACTCGTATTTTCTCCTTCTGCGTGAGCGCATGTGGCGGTGGCACTTGAGTTTCTGTTTTCAGCGTGTGAGAACAGCCCACTGGCAAGTGTTGCATATCCTTCAGCGTGAGCCGTGGTGTTTGTAGCTTCAGAATTTTGCCCTTCAGCATGGGAAGCGTAACCTGTGGCAGAGGTTGAAACACCTAAAGCAGAAGAAAAATCTCCATCAGCTAGTGTAGAGCTCCCCTGCTGCAGTTTCCCATCAAGAGTGAGGTCTCCAGAGATTTGAGCAGCCGGACTTTCTTCTCCCAAAGGCGTGATGTCAGAGAAAAGAGACACCGTGAGAGCAAGTCTCGCATTTTCCTTGGTGGTTTCTCCCGTTCCGCCATTTTCTATCGGTAGAGCACCTTCAACCACAAAAGCACCTCCAAATAGAGTCAGCAATCCCATTAAATCCACCACCTCGATAGACCCACTGCCATCGGAGTCTGGATTGTAAGGCATGAGATTTTCAGTTGATTGCGAAAGCCCAAAAGAAAAAGTCAATATAAACAGCGTAAATGAAGTTGTTATTTGTTTGAAATAAGATATTTGCATTCTGAAAGTATTGATTTATAAAATAAAGTTAGCTAACTATGTTAACGATTCGGCCTGGCACAACGATTACTTTTTTAATTTCTTTTCCGTTAAGTTGTTGGAGAGTGCGTTCGTCAGCCAACACGATAGACTCGACTTCCACCTTGTTTGTAGATGCAGGGAGAGTCAATTTAAATCGAACTTTTCCATTAAACGACACGGGGTAACTCACTTCATCTTCTACCAAGTGTGATTTTTCAGCTTTCGGCCACGCCGAATCGATCACCAAACCCATGCCGCCAACAACTTTCCATAGTTCTTCAGCCAAGTGGGGCGCATATGGGCTTAAAAGCGTGACCAATGGACGAAGACCTACATGAGACTTCACAGATTTGAGATTGTTTAGATCATTGACAGCGATCATCAATGCGCTGACCACTGTGTTAAAAGCATGTCGCTCTAAATCAGAGGTAACCTTTTCAATTGTTTTGTGGACAATTTTCAGCTCTGGTTTGGAAGCTTCACAATTTTCGGAACCGACAACAAGTTTGGAGAACTTCCTCAGGAAATTATGAACCCCTGAAATCCCTTGAGTATCCCAAGGTTTAGATTGGGTGAGTGGACCTAAAAACATTTCGTAACACCTCAATGTGTCAGCCCCGTATTTTTCTACAAGTTCATCTGGAGTCTGAACGTTGTATTTCGATTTCGACATTTTTTCGACCTCATGTCCACAGGTGTATGTGCCATCAGGACATGTGATAAACTCAGCATGTTCGAATTCAGCTCTCCAAGATTTAAAACCGGCTATATTGAGCTTGTCATTTTCTACAAGTGAGACATCCACATGTAATCGCTGAGTTTTATGTGCTTCTCTTTGCTCGTATGTTACAAATGTAGAGGTGCCTTGAACTCTATATACAAAGCTTGATCGACCTAAAATCATACCCTGGTTGATCATGGTTTTGAACGGCTCGTCAAATGAGATTTTGTCTAAGTCGAATAAAAACTTGGTCCAAAATCTTGAATACAACAAGTGTCCCGTCGTGTGTTCCGCCCCTCCCACATAAAGGTCCACTTGACCCCAGTAGTCTGATTTTTCACGAGCGCAAAACTCGGTTTCGTTGTGCGGATCCATATAACGGAGGAAGTACCATGACGACCCAGCCCATCCAGGCATGGTGTTCGTTTCCATTCGATCACCTTGGAAGACAGGCCAATCTTCTCGTCTTGCTCGAGCAAGTGGCGGTTCGCCACCGGCAGTTGGGAGGTACTCATCGACTGCTGGTAGTGTTACCGTTTCGTTTTCGATAAGTCGAGGGATGTCATTCTCATAACAAATGGGGAAGGGTTCTCCCCAATAACGCTGTCGAGAGAAAACAGCATCTCGTAACCTGTAATTTATTTTCCGCTCACCACACCCTGTCGACTCTAATAAATTCAAAGCTTTGGGAATAGCCTCAAGCTTGCGGAGGCCATTTAATTCTTCTGAATTTTGTAAAACCGCTTTTTCGTCAGAGCTTACAGCTGCGTCAGAGTCATGCCCTTGAAAGATAGATGGAATGTCTATCTTGAAATACTTGGCAAATTTCCAATCTCTTTCATCGCCTGAAGGCACGGCCATAATTGCTCCTGTTCCATATCCCGCGAGGACATAGTCAGAAATGTAAACAGGGATATTATTTCCTGTAAGTGGATGGACAACATGACCCCCCAATTCCACCCCCGAGATGCTTTTTTCTCCCTGTCTTTCTCTTTCGCTCTTTTTAGAAGCAGTCAGTACGTATTGATTTACTTCGCCTAACTTCTCATCAGACGTAAACGCATTGACGAGCTTATGTTCTGGAGCTAAAACCACAAAGCTCACACCATATAAGGTGTCAGGCCTGGTTGTAAATACATCCACCGTGCATCCAGAGGCTTGGCCGCTTCCCTGAAAACTCACGGAAGCCCCTTCAGATCTGCCCACCCAATTTTTTTGAGCTTCTTTGATGCTTTCCGTCCAATTTAGGTCGTCTAATCCGTCCACAAGTCTATCAGAATAGGCGGTGATTCTCATCATCCACTGGCGCATACGTTTGCGCTCCACAGGATGTCCACCCCGCTCAGAAAGACCGTCCTTCACCTCATCATTTGCGAGAACAGTTCCAAGCTCAGGGCACCAATTCACCTCTGAATCTGCTAAATACGCAAGACGAAACTGCATCAGAACCGCGTTCTTTGCCTTCGGACTCATCGATTTCCAGTCAGTTGCCGTAAAATCTCCCTCAAAGTGCTTTCCGAAATGCGGGAACAATTCCAGGTCTAAGTTTTTCCACCAACCCTCATCGCATGCAGCTTCAATGGCGTAATTGCCATTTTTCTCAAAGGCATCAATTAAAGTCTGTAAAGGTTGAGCACCTCCACTTTCAACATCATACCAACTTTCGAATAATTTCCCGAAAATCCACTGCGTCCATCTGTAATAAGTAGGGTCAGAGGTCATCACTTCACGACTCCAATCAAATGAAAACCCGATCTGTTTCATTTGATTTCTGTAGCGAGAGATGTTTGTTTCGGTTGTAATTGCAGGGTGTTGACCGGTTGCAATTGCATATTGTTCCGCTGGAAGCCCAAAGCTGTCAAACCCCATTGGGTGCAAAACGTTAAAGCCGCAATGCCTTTTGTACCTTGAGATTACATCTGAAGCAATGTATCCAAGTGGGTGTCCTACATGAAGCCCCGCACCGGAAGGGTAGGGAAACATGTCCAAAGCGTAGAACTTTGGCTTGTCTTTTGCTTCTTTTACTTGGTAGGATTTTTTTTGAGACCAAACCTCTTGCCAATGCTTTTCTATACTGCGAAAATCGTATTCCATATGACAGACAAAGTTAGTTACTTGAAATCAAATTTCGATCTCAGGGGCAACCCTTGTTTGTGAAACACGTCAAATTGGTGTATGATCTTGAGCCGCACTCCACTTTCGATTCACAATATGGTCAAGTCAGTTCTCTGGCGGGTTCCATCATTTGACGCATCAAAGAATGTATATCTGACATTTGATGACGGCCCCCACCCGCAGTTAACACCTTGGGTTATGGAGCAATTGAAAGAGGCAGGGGATTTAAAAGCCACTTTTTTTTGCGTGGGGGAACAAGCGGCGCGACATCCAGAAATTATTCACGATTTAAGAGCGTCAGGGCATGAAGTTGCGAATCACAGCCAGGGTCATGAAAGCGGATGGTCAACGCCTAGGAAGTCTTATTTAAGGAGTTATCTTCAATGCGAAGAAGAGCTGGGCTCAACCACAAGGTTTCGACCTCCTTATGGCAGAATTACACCTCAACAAGCAAGAGCTCTTTCAAAAAGAACACAAGTGGTGATGTGGGATGTCCTTTCCGGAGATTTTAACAGATCTCTTTCAGGAAGCGATTGCCTTAAATCACTTAAAAAACTGACCAGATCAGGATCTATTGTTGTGTTTCACGATAGCGAAAAAGCGGCTCCAAGGCTTCTTTACGCCCTTCCAAAATATCTTCAATGGCTCTCAGAGAGTGGGTATCATGTTCAAGCTCTTCCTGAGAGCACATCAACTCAATCTCATGACAAATGGGCGGGTGGTCATTCAAGCCAAGCAAATGTTGGATTAACAGACTCCCAATAATCGATCTTTCGAGTTATTTGCTCTCGGCCTCCCTTAACATTTTGAGTTTCGCTTTAATTTCTTCAACCTCACGCTTGTAAGATTTGATAGATTTTTCTGCGTGATCACGTATGGATTGTGCTCCTTTTCCGGTGAAGCGCTCCATATTCTCTTCTGTTTGAATTACACGCGTATTGAGACGGTTGATCTTATCTCTTAAAACAGCTTGCTCACGACGGATGTCTGTGCCACCTGACCTTCCATTGCTTCCACCTTTTGAGAGGCGTTCAACGCGGTTTTGGTAGCTCGCTACAGAGCGCTCAGACCTTTGGGCGCTTAATGCATCGTAGTGCTTGTCCATCGCTTTTGTAAAGCGATCAGAGAGGTTTTCAAAATTTTTCCTTGGTACAAAACCAATGGTGCGCCACTCTCCAGAAAATTCTTTTAGCGTTGTCAAATCCGCAATTCTGTCATCCGTAATTTTAAACGCTTCAACTTTCTCAAGAAGTGTGTTTTTCAATCCAAGATTTACTTTCTCTTCTTTGTTTCGATCAGCAAACTGAGCTTTTTTCGCTTTGAAGAAAACATCCTGAGCTTTGTGAAAACGTCTCCACAATTTATGTTCCTCTCCTGGAGGGCATGACCCAGTTGTCTTCCAATCTTTTTGTAGCTGAAGCATAAGCGCGGTTGTGTCCTTCCAATCTGTGCTGTCTTGAATTGATTCAACCTTTTCACACAGAATGATCTTCCCTTTCTTAGCGTCTTTCCCCTCTTCTTTCATCTTATCATAGAAGACCTGCTTTTTTTCGAAGAAAACATCAGACAGTTCGCGGAATTGCTGCCACAAACTTTCGTTGTTTTCCTTTCCAGAGAAGCCGATGTCTTTCCACCGTTTCTGCATCTCTATCACCTTCGTGGTTAAAGTTTGCCAAACCTTGTGTCCCTCTTCAATTTCTTCAGTCATCACACCCCTTAGCTCTTCAATGAGCGCTTCTTTTAAAACTCGGTTCTCTACAAAACCTTCTCGGAGCTTGTCATATTGCGCTTTTACTTCATCAAAAACCGGACGTGTGATTCCGAAGAAAGTATCTGACATTTCTTGATACGTCTCCCTTGGAGATGGACCTATATCAAGCCATTGTTTTTGAAGTTCGCGTGCTATTTTCTCTCGCTCTTTTAAGTCTGCCACTGCAGCAAGCCCCTTCGCTTTCTCAGTCAAATCAAGCTTTGCGTCATGATTTTTCTTGAGATCATGATCTTGAAGCTGTTTGTAAATGTTAATGTTGTAGAAAAACTCATCGCGGAGACGGTGGTACTCGTCATGAACCTCTTTGTAGTTGTTCCCAGGAACATCTCCAATTTTTTCCCACTCTTCACGAACTTCATTAAAGGCGCTAAAAGCTTTTCCGATATTCTCTTCTTCTTGAATTGTATTTCTCAATCTTTCCAGAAGACCTTCTTTCGTGACCAAATTGGCCCTTTGTTGCTCAGCAATAGCTGCTTTCCAAGATTTTTCTCGTTCTTTAAAAGAATTCGAAAGCTCTTCGACTACAGCCTCCTCATCTGAAGGTTTGTAAATGAAAGTTTCATCAGGCTCTTTCGTCTCCTTTTCCCAAGCATCGCGTTGGCGACGAACCTCATCTTGTGTGAGGGCGTGGAAGGATTGTATAGCACTGCGCACATCTTTTCGGATGGCTTCCAGATCTTCGTTCCCGAGTAGATCTTGGATACGTTGCAAAAGTTCAGACCGCATTACGGTTAAAAATGGTGGTTATTATTTTGCAAATATCGGGTATCTCAACCCACCTTGCGACTCAGAACTGAATCTAAAATCGTTTTTAAGAAATTGTTTGTGAATTGGCAGGAAAAAATAACCAGGTGGTGCGCACGAAGTGAGCACTCTAAGGCAGAGGTTCTTAAACGTTTAAAAGAGTCTGGAGTAACTCAATCAGAAGCCAACTCGTTTCTCTGTAAACTGGTAGCCCTTGATTTTGTAAACCAAACTCGTTTTCTATCAGCCTTCACCCACGACCACTTTCATTTAAAGCATTGGGGGCCCTATAAAATCGGAGCAGGTCTCCGTGCTAAAGGATGTTCCTCCTCAGAAATTTCAAAGGCTCTATCGGTTCTTTCCACTGAAATGGTAGCGGAAAAGCTAAAGGATGTTTTAAATTCCCGTTTACATACTCACCCATCTGATCTGAACTCTAACCGCCCTCGACTCGTTCGTCATCTCCAATCTCGGGGATTTTCCTTAGAAATGATTTTATCATCCATGAACTCGATTTAAGTTCTTTACTTTTGCCTCATGCTTACAACAGACTCAATCGAAGCCCTTTCATCTCGTGTAGAAGCTTTGCGAGGATACCTGAACATTGAACAGAAGCGTATGGAGGTGATGGATGATGAAAAGCAAACCCAAGATCCTGAGTTTTGGAACGACTCTAAAAAAGCCGAGCAAGTCATGAAGCTCATCAGAACAAAGAAATCGTGGGTTACAAAATTTGATGATTGCGCTTCAAAAGTGGATGACCTATCCGTTCTGTTTGATTTTATGAAAGCAGGAGAAGAAGATCCGGCCGAGGTTGACAAAGCTTTTTCTCATGCAACGCAAACCATCGAGGACCTCGAGTTTCAAAACATGCTCTCTGCAGAAGAAGATTCTTTGAATGCTGTAATGCAAATTACGTCAGGAGCTGGAGGTACAGAGTCCTGTGACTGGGCCGCGATGCTCATGCGCATGTACAGAATGTACGGCGACAAAGCCACGTTTAAAGTGCGGGAACTTCACATGCAGGAGGGTGATCCAGCAGGGATAAAACAAGTCACCCTTGAGTTTGAAGGCGATTTTGCATATGGAATGCTTAAAGGTGAAAATGGCGTTCACCGTCTAGTTAGAATATCCCCTTTTGACTCTCAAGCTCGTCGCCACACTTCGTTTGCTTCAGTCTATGTATACCCACTTGTCGACGATTCTATTGAAATCACTGTTAACCCCGCGGATATTTCGTGGGACACTTTCCGGTCAGGCGGGGCTGGAGGTCAAAACGTGAACAAAGTAGAAACGGGAGTACGTGTACGTCACGCCCCCACGGGCATCGTTATAGAAAATACAGAAACCCGATCTCAACTCGGAAACCGTGAAAAAGCGATGCAGCTCTTAAAATCTCAACTCTTCGAACTCGAACGTGCACGTCTCAACGAAGCCCGCGACGAAATTGAAGCAGGAAAAATGAAAATTGAGTGGGGGTCTCAAATCCGATCTTACGTTATGCAGCCTTATAAAATGGTGAAGGACGTTAGAACAGGCCATGAAACCTCCAACGTCGATGCCGTGATGAACGGAGAAATCGACGGATTTTTAAAAGCCTACCTGATGGAGGCCGGTGCCGCTTCAAACAATACACAAGATTAACACGCGTTTTAAATTATCACACCATGTCAGATTTCCGAATTGAAAAAGACACTTTAGGGGAAGTACAAGTCCCATCTAACGTTCTTTGGGGAGCACAAACAGAGCGTTCTCGAAACAATTTTCGCATTGGACCACCTTCCTCTATGCCGCTTGAAATTGTTCATGCTTTTGCCCACCTTAAAAGCGCAGCAGCAAAGACAAACTGTGAGTGTGGTATTCTTCCTACAGAAACACGTGACCTCATCTCTAAAGCTTGTTTAGAAATCCTGGAAGGGACACATGATTCTCAATTTCCACTCGTGATTTGGCAAACGGGTTCTGGAACCCAGTCCAACATGAACGTCAACGAAGTTGTCGCCAACCGATGCCATCAACTCTCAGGAGGAACACTTGGCGAAGGAACTAGGCCCGTCCATCCCAATGATGATGTAAACAAGAGTCAGTCTTCCAATGACACTTTTCCCACGGCCATGCACATCGCCGCTTACACACTTATCGTCGAGAACACGATACCGGGCATAGAGGCTCTAAGGAACTCGCTCGAAGCGAAATCTCAGGAGTTTGATGCCATCGTAAAAATTGGCCGCACTCACCTCATGGACGCGACCCCCCTCACCCTCGGTCAGGAGTTCTCAGGCTATGTAGCACAATTAAATTATGGCCTCCGCTCCTTGCGTTACTCTTTAGACCATCTTTCCGAGCTTGCTCTTGGTGGCACAGCTGTCGGCACAGGCATCAACACCCCTGAAGGATATTCTGAAATTGTAGCTGCCCACATTGCGTCTTCGACGGGGCACCCATTTGTTACCGCCCCGAACAAGTTTGAGGCCCTGGCGGCACACGACGCCATTGTGGAGTCTCATGGTGCTCTTCGCCAGCTCGCTGTTGCGCTTAACAAGATTGCGAACGACATTCGAATGATGGGCTCGGGCCCCCGATCGGCCATCGGAGAACTTCAGTTACCAGCAAACGAGCCGGGTTCGTCAATCATGCCAGGCAAAGTAAACCCCACTCAGTGCGAAGCGCTAACGATGGTGTGTGCTCAAGTGATGGGCAACGATGTTGCGATTGCAGTAGGAGGAACCCAAGGCCATTACGAGCTTAACGTATTTAAACCGATGATGGCCAGAAACATTCTGGAATCTGCGCGCCTCCTCGGCGAAGGATCTCTCTCGTTCGCAAAAAACTGCGTCGATGGAATTAAAGCAAACGAACCACGCATCAAGCATCTCGTAGACAACAGCCTCATGCTTGTGACCGCTTTAAACACAAAAATCGGTTACTACAAATCTGCTGAAATTGCATGCAAAGCACATACTGAAGGGACCACGCTTCGTGAAGCGGCCCTCTCTCTAGGATACCTTTCCGCGGAAGAATACGACGCGTGGGTTGTTCCAAAAAATATGATTGGGAGATAAGAGGATTCAGAAAAGAGAACTCTCGTTCAGTAGCGCTTGCAAATCCTGTCGGTTATTTTGCGAGTTTCCCCACTAAAATCTTGACCCATTGTTCGTCAGATTTGGGACAAACAAGCAAGGCGTCGGGGGTGTCTACCACAATGAAATCGTTCAAGCCACGAAGTGCAATAATTTTTTTGGAATCAGACCCGACTACAACATTGTTCGTGCTTTCGGACGCAACTAAGTCGACACCAGAATCCGTATTTCCAGAAGCGTCTGTTGGGAGGTGTTGGGCAAGTGAAGTCCAAGTTCCGAGGTCTGACCAGCCGAAATCGCAAGAAATGACCGAGACAGAAGAAGCCTGTTCGAGAATCCCGTAGTCTATGGAGATTGACTCACATGAGGCGTAAAGCTCATCGACTTCGCCTGCTTTGCCAGAAAGCTCGACACTTGTAAATGCTGCTGACATGTCAGGAAGGTGTTTAGAAAACTCATTCGATATGTTTGCGAGAGACCAGATAAAAATTCCACTGTTCCAACAATATCCACCTTCGATCAAAAATTTACGTGCCGTGTCTAATTCGGGTTTTTCAGTAAAGCGATGAACAGTGGCAATTTCGCTAGAATCATCTTCTGAAAATTTAATATAACCATAACCGGTGTCGGGGCGGGTGGGTTTTATTCCAAGAGTGATTAGCGAAGTATTTGAGATGGCTTCTGTAAGTGCGAGTGAGATGATACGATCGAACTCGGGTTCTTTGAGAATAAGGTGGTCGGAAGGGGCGACAATGATTCCGACGTCGCAAGCGTCAATGCCAGCCAATTCAACTCTTGCAGAGATGACAGCATTTGCATAGGCGATGCAAGGCGCGGTATTGCGCATGCAAGGTTCACAAAGGATGTTCTCAGGCGGGATAGTCGGAAGGTGCTTAGCGACCTCGGAGCGGTAAAGCTCATTTGTCACTACGAGGATATCCGATGGAGAAACAGTTGAACTCAATCGGTCAAAAGTCATTTGAATCAAGGAACGTCCAGTACCCAGGATGTCTAGAAATTGCTTGGGCTTAGATGTTCGCGACATGGGCCAAAACCTCGTGCCCCTTCCCCCAGCCATGATTACAGCGAAATTTTTCACAGCATTACTTTGTATCAAGTTGAATGCAATTGTAGGCATCACATGTACCGCAACTGTTGCGAGAAGTGGAGCAGCCACTTAAAAACGCGAGAGTGTAAAAGCATAACAAAATCCGTATGACAAGTCGTTTACTCATGGTGTAAAGTTAGCAATTGTTGCGTGTACCTTCGCGGTAATGGGCATCATCTTTCATATCGGTAGGTATACGAGATTTATCTTGAGGGTATTGCGTAAACCTGAAAACGGTGCAGTCTTCCGTCGTTCGCTTGTGAATGAAATGACCACCATTGGTACAAATAGCGTAGGAATTGTTGCGTTGCTTAGTTTGTTTATGGGCGCTGTGATGTGCCTTCAAACAGCGCATCAAGTCAGTGGCTGGATTCCAGTTTACACCATAGGGTTTACAGTACGACAAACCATGATTCTTGAATTCTCGCCCACCTTAATTCCCGTCATTCTCGCAGGGAAGATCGGTTCAAATATTGCTTCTCAGCTTGGGACAATGAGGGTAACAGAGCAAATAGATGCTTTGGAAATAATGGGAATCAACAGCGCTGGATTCTTAGTTCTACCTAAGATTATAGCAGGGATTGTATGCTTGCCATTGTTGGTGATTATGAGCATGTTTTTGGGGCTCACATCAGGCGCTGCAATTGCGTTCCTTACAGGGGTGAGTAACATGGCAGATTTTCAGTATGGTCTTCAGGTCGACTTCGTGTCCTATGATGTGATTTACGCGATCATTAAAACGACTATTTTCTCTATAATTATGACGTCTGTTTCAGCTTATCATGGTTTCTTTACACATGGTGGGGCTCTTCAAGTCGCGAAATCAAGCACCAATGCAGTGGTATACAGCGTTGTCATCATTATGTTGTCTAACCTTGTGTTAACGAAGCTTCTTTTAACCTGACAGAAGAATGATTGAGCTTAAAAACATATCAAAATCATTTGGGGAACATCACGTTTTAAAAAATGTGAGCGCCAAGTTTCACCCAGGAAAAGTGAATTTCATTATCGGTCGTTCAGGCTCAGGGAAGAGTGTCATGACAAAGTGTACCGTGGGGCTTTTAGAACCTGATCAAGGACAAGTTTTATTTGATGGTCGAGATTTTACATCGATGACCCAGCGCAATCGAAAAGAAGTTCGAACGGAGATTGGGATGTTGTTTCAAGGAGGGGCTTTGTTTGATTCAATGACAGTCTCGGAAAACGTAAAATTTCCTCTGAAGATGTTTAGTGAAATGACCGACGAAGAAATGGACATTCGGGTAGCCGATTGTATAAAAAGAGTTGAGCTAGAGGGTCATGGGGATAAATTTCCAGGAGAACTCAGTGGTGGAATGCAGAAGAGGGTGGGGATTGCACGAGCGATTTCAATGAATCCCAAATATTTATTTTGTGACGAGCCAAATTCCGGTTTAGACCCACAAACGGCCATTGTGATCGACAAACTAATTATTGATATAACAAGAGAATACGGAATGACAACCGTGGTAGTCAGCCATGACATGAACAGTGTCATCGAAGCTTCAGATACGATTCATTTTATTCATGAGGGTGAGATTGCCTTTGAAGGAGACAACGCTGAAATGTTGGTTGCTCAATCAGACACCTTGAATGAATTTATTTATGCTTCGAAATTGATGCAAAAGCTTAGAGACAAATGAAATATGAACTGCATAGACACTCTTCTCAAGAGATGATAGACCGCAGTTCTAAGTTTTTACAGAAAATGCAAGCCCGAAGAAGCGTGAGGCATTTCTCTCGTGAACCCGTTCCCATGGAAGCAGTTCGAAATTGCATTTCTGCCGCCGCAACAGCTCCTTCCGGAGCTCACAAACAACCCTGGACCTTCTGTCTGGTTGTCAATCCGGAGATGAAGAGTAAGATCCGGGTCGCTGCACAGCAAGAGGAGTTCAAGAACTACCATGGCCGCATGAGTGATGAATGGCTTAAGGATTTAGAACCTTTTGGAACCGATCACATTAAGCCCTTTATAGAAGAAGCTCCTGGCTTAATTGTCGTATTCAAGCATGCTTTCGGCAAAGATGAACACGGTAGAACACAAAATTATTACGTAAATGAGAGCGTAGGGATTGCAGTTGGAATTCTCTTAACGGCACTTCATGAGATCGGACTTGTTGCATTAATACACACCCCTTCTCCAATGAATTTTTTAGCGGAGACACTTGATAGACCAGATAATGAGCGGGCGTATTTAAATATTCCATTTGGGTTTCCAAGCTCGGATTGTGAGGTTCCTGACTTAGAAAGAAAGCGTATTGAAGAGATCTTAAAAGAGTATTAGCACACCTTTGGTTAAAACTTTCTTTGGTTTTTTTACGTGGAGTTGAAGGTTTGGATTAATTTTGCACCAAATTCAATACGATTATCATGTCTGATATCAGCGGAAAAGTTACAGCTATCATTGTGGATAAGCTAGGAGTGGAAGAAGGAGAGGTTAAGCCAGAGGCAAGCTTCACCAATGATTTAGGTGCCGACTCTCTCGACACAGTGGAGCTCATTATGGAGTTTGAAAAAGAATTTAACATTGCTATACCTGACGATCAGGCTGAGAAAATCAGCACAGTAGGACATGCAATTGAGCACATCGAAAAGGCGATTAAGTAAACCTCAGGGTTTATCTATATTTCTTTATGGAGCTTAAACGAGTCGTCGTAACTGGCCTTGGTGCATTAACACCTTTAGGCAACAATCCTGAAATTTTCTGGGACAACTTGGTTCGTGGAGTAAGTGGAGCGGATGAAATTACACGCTTTGATGCCTCAAAGTTTAAAACAAGGTTTGCCTGTGAAGTAAAGGGCTTTGATGTGCTAGAGCACATTCATCGACGCGACGCTCGCAGAATGGATCTTTTCACACAATTTGCAGTTGTGAGTTCACAGCAGGCTTTAAAAGATGCTGGACTTGTAGCCCAAGGTTATGAGACAGAAGGTGAAGAAGGAAAAGGAAATTTAAATCCTGACAGAGCAGGTGTTATTTGGGGTTGTGGTATAGGAGGTTTCCAAAGTTTTATGGATGAGGCAAAGAACTTTCACGATGGTGATGGAACGCCGAAGTTCTCTCCATTCTTTATTCCGATGATGATTCCTGACATTGCAGCTGGTCAAATAAGCATTCGAAATGGATTTAGAGGACCCAACTACGCAACTGTAAGCGCATGTGCTAGTTCGACTCACGCTCTCATTGACTCTTTTAATTTAATTCGGTTGGGAAAGGCTGATGTGATTGTTTCAGGAGGATCTGAAGCTGCCGTTACTGAAGGTGCCATTGGGGGCTTCAACGCTCTTAAAGCACTTTCTACGCGAAATGAAGACCCGAAAAGCGCATCTAGACCCTTTGATAAAACACGTGATGGTTTCGTTTTAGGCGAGGGAGCTGGTGCCATTATACTTGAGTCACTTGAGCATGCAGAGGCACGTGGAGCAAAAATTTATTGTGAGATGGTTGGAGGTGGTATGAGCGCGGATGCTCACCACATCACAGCACCACATCCTGAGGGGCTTGGGGCGACCAACGTGATGAAAGTTACACTTGAGGATGCAGGAATGAGTCCTGAAGATGTAGATTATGTAAATGTGCACGGAACAAGTACGCCTCTTGGTGATATTGCAGAAACACAGGCAATACAGAAGGTGTTTGGTGAGTCAGCTTACAAGCTGAGTATTTCTTCTACAAAGTCAATGACGGGTCACCTGTTAGGAGCAGCTGGAGCCATTGAGGCCATGGCGTGTATCTTGGCGATTGTGAATGGCGTGATTCCCCCTACGATAAATCATGTGCATACGGATGAAGGCCTTGATCCTGCATTGGACTTTACGTTCAACAAAGCACGTAAAAGAGATGTCAATGCAGCACTTTCTAACACATTTGGATTCGGAGGTCACAACGCTTCAGTGTTGTTTAAGAAATACTCCAAATAGAACATCAAGGAGATTTCCTTCATGAAGCTTTTTCATCGTTTACTAAGGACATACTCATCATCACATGGGATTCGTTCCGTCGTGCGATCTCATTTCAGACTTAAGGTGAGAAACATCTCATATTATGAAGAAGCCATGAGGCATTCTTCTGTGTTGGATGGTGACAGTACAGGAAATAAAAGCAACGAACGACTTGAGTTTCTTGGGGATGCAGTTTTAGATCTTAGTATGGCCGCTTATCTGCACAACAAAGACAAAGACGCCGCCGAAGGTTTGCTCACTCAGAGAAAGTCGAAAGTTGTTAGCAGAAAATACTTGAATTTGCTCGGAAAAGAAATCGGTCTCGAAGATTTGCTTGATGTTAAAATGAGGCGTGAAGACATTAGACAAAACATGGTGGGCAATGCAATGGAGGCGCTTATAGGTGCAGTTTACTTAGATCACGGATACAGTAGAACCAACAATTCTCTGATTCAATTAATGAAGAGGTTTGGTTTGGATGAGAAGATCAACGAGACCACAGATTTTAAAAGTCAGCTTCATCATTGGGCGCAAAAAGAACTCGTCTCTCTGTCGTTTAATGTTGTCAGAGAATATATGCAGGATGGAGAAAATGCATTTGAAGTTGAAGTATTTGCAGGAGAAGAAAGTCTTGGAAGTGGAGAGGGGAGATCTAAGAAAATTGCAGAAAAAAATGCAGCACGACAAGGTTGGAAAAAGGTATTTGATAAAGGAGTATCTTTGTAACAATGGCGAAGCTTCAACTCGACATGGATTTGGAGTGTGATTTCGAACTTTATGGAATCGCCACACACGTAGGAGGTCACAGGCTTGCCTGGGAGCTTAACAGGTTGTTTCATTGGGAGTTGGTGTACGACAGGCAATTGGAATCGTTGTGTAAAAAAACAGGAGTTCTTGTTTCTACACATATTGTCTACCGGTATAAAGAAGTAGAAGAAGACATAGATATTCGCTTGGTGCTAAATAGAGTTCCTGAAGGATGTTTAACACTGGGGCAAGGTCCCAATTCTTTAGATTATCTTCTTAAAGTAAGATCGGGAATTGTTGATTTAAAGAGTGTTATTCAGACCATCCGAACATCGAAACTCGTAACTTTAGCAACCCTTTTAGACCCTAACAAATCGGGTGTCCTTGAGGCGATGTTTGAATTAGAATAGAAAGAGAAATGAACAAAGGGATGACGTTACCAGAAAAGCAGACAAAAATCATCGCTACGATAGGTCCAGCAACTTCTTCGATTGAGATGCTTGAAAAACTGGTGCTAGAGGGGATGAATGTTTTAAGAATTAATTCTTCACACGGAGACATTGAAGGCCACCGTGAAGTGATCAAAAACAGCAGGCTTGTTGATGAAAATTTAGGTGTGAAAACTGCAATCCTTGTAGATTTGCAAGGACCTAAGTTAAGGGTTGGAGACATCGACGGGGGTGAGATGATGCTAGAAGACAACAGTGAAATTAAGATTATCGTTGGAAATGAGGCAGGGCGAAACGGGAAGATTTTCACAAACTATGCTCACTTCGCAATAGATGTCAAGCAAGGGGAGCCTGTGCTATTAGATGATGGGAAGATTAGGTTAGAAGTTCTATCGTCCGACAACAAATCAGAAGTCATTTGTAAGGTCATTCATGGAGGAATTTTAAAGCCTCGGAAAGGATTAAATCTTCCGAAAACAGAGATTTCCTTACCCTGCATCACAGAAAAAGACAAAGTTGATTTGGACTTTGCTCTTGATGAAAATGTTGACTGGATTGGACTCTCATTTGTCAGAAACTCATCGGATATAGAGCAGTTGAAGTCCATGATAAAAAGACGAGACAAGCACGCCAGGGTTGTTGCAAAAATCGAAAAACCGGAAGCTGTAGCGGACATCGATCAGATCATCACGGCCAGTGATGCGATTATGATTGCAAGGGGAGATTTAGGCGTAGAAGTTCCAATGCAAGATGTCCCTCTGATTCAGAAAGATATTATCGCGAAATGTCTCTCTGCGGGCAAACCTGTTATTGTTGCGACGCAAATGATGGAGAGTATGATAGAAAGTGCTTCACCTACTCGAGCTGAGGTGAACGATGTGGCCAATGCGGTTTTAGATGGAGCTGATGCGGTAATGTTGTCTGCTGAAACAAGTGTGGGCAAGCATCCCATTGTCGCTGTTCAGACCATGACGAAAATCATCCAGTCCATGGAAGATGGCAACAAGAAACCTTTCAACGAGAGACCCCCGTATAATCCTGAAGATGTTAGGTTCATTACAGACTCAGTCTGCTACAATGCATGTAGGCTTGCAAGAAGAACGAAGGCGAAAGCAATTGTCACGATGACTTTTTCAGGGTATACAGCTCAAATGGTCAGCAGTCAAAGGCCCAAGGCCACTATTTTTATGCTGACTTCTAACCGAAATGTTCTGGGTCAAATGAACCTTGTTTGGGGAGTAAGAACCATCTTTTACTCAAAAATCATTAGTACAGATCACACAATTGCGGAAATTAAACAGCTTCTGATTAAAGAAGGACGAGTGAATAAAGGTGATTTTGTGATCCACACAGCCTCAATGCCGATTGCAGATATGGGAATGACGAATATGCTTAAACTCAGCCGGGTCTAACAGCGATTGTCACGCATGACCGTGTTATCTTCGCGACACTCAATTTTAGATTTTGATGTCGAAAGGATTCCCAGAACGCGGCCCACTTAACCTTCCAGGTTTAACGAAAGAAACACTGGATGTTTGGGAGCGCGAAAATACATTTCAGGCGAGCATAGATTCTCGCCCTGCAGACAACACATACGTTTTCTATGAAGGCCCACCATCAGCAAATGGCATGCCTGGCATTCACCATGTAATGGGTCGTGCAATTAAAGATATTTTCTGTCGGTATGCTACACTAAAAGGAAAGCGAGTAGAAAGAAAAGCAGGGTGGGACACTCACGGACTTCCTGTAGAGCTTGGGGTGGAAAAAGAACTGGGCATTACCAAAGAAGATATTGGCAAGAAGATTTCAGTTGAAGAGTATAACAATGCTTGCAGGACGGCTGTGATGAAATACACTGGAGTTTGGAATAGTCTAACAAAAAA
>DDJR01000088.1:0-6590 GCA_002339135.1 Flavobacteriales bacterium UBA2619
AGAGTAGTTGTAACCCTCGTGAGAGACGAGTTCTCCGCATGATTCAAATACACATAAAGAACCGTCTCCGTTAACAACGCCACACTCGTCTACCAAAGATGTTCCGTTGAGAACTCCAGCACAGTCAACAGGAAAAGTACAACTGCCATCATCCACATTTGCTGAGGGGTTATACTCCACTGCAGCAGGGTATGTACATCCCACAATCACATCTCCAGAATCCCATGTGTCTCCAAATGTTGAAAGAACTCCAAGGACATCGTTAACGCTTATAAAACCATCGGCGTCATAGTCAGGATTGTAATTTGGGTTGGTCTGTGCTATGGCATTTAAGCTTAAAGCAGCCAATAAAAAAGTGAGCAATCAATTTTTAAAGACCTCTCAAAACTGATCGTCTTGGGTAGGTGACTGAGATGGTGAGAGAAACTTCACGCAGTTCGCCTGGAGCGAGATCAAGTGGGTAGGTAACAAGATGGTTGAGGAGATCTATTTCGCCAGATGGAGAGGCAGAAATCACAATATCGATGTCGCCATCACGGGTTGAGGGCTGAGGGAGGACGTCAACAAGGTCGACAGAAATGGAGTCAGAAAGGGTGTTATGGACGGCAAGCATCCAGGTTGAAGTGACATTTTTGCGAGAAAGAAATGTGGATTTTGAAAACTCCTCTGAGAGTTCTCTCGAACAAAGGACATGGGGACTAGAACCAAGAGACATGACAAGGGTGTCACCTATGACAGGGAGTTGTAGTCGGAAACTTCCTAGGAATGTGTTGTTAGATATGATCTGAGCTTGTCCGTCCATCAGTTTGTGGCCTGACCAGTCGGGAATACGAACTGTCGCATATGCCTCGGAGTTAAGAGCGGGAGTTGCAAAATACCGAAGGTCACCTTCGAGCAAAAACGCATCAATTTCAAAGCGTGTAGGATTGCCATCTGACTTGATGATCGATGTGGATTCGAGGTCGAAACGGTAGCGAGCTTTCCCGACATAAGATGTAGATTGTAATCTTTTTTTCGAAGACAACTGTTGGACAACATCATCAAAATGAGGTGAAGCAATCATTCTACGCGTCTCAGTGGTAGAGAGGATCCATTCACCGAATGGAGATGGATTGAGGGAGCTAGAAGGCCTGCCTGAGAGAAGGGTGACAGGAGCTGAGAACCAAGGCAGCCCTGAGGTTTGGACTACGGAAGCATGACGCTTGACCAGGATTCCGTCAGTGGAGAAATTCACCTCATACTCGGGAGACCAATGGGCGGATGGAGTCAGGTACTTAAGGGTGATATTCTGGGAGCTTTGATAGATGATGTCATTCTTTAACCCAAGGGTCAGAACACCTTCGAGGTCCGACCCTACTAGCTCTAGGGCTGTCTTGCGAGCTTCAAGTTCTGCAGATTCTAATTGGAGACTTTCAATATCTAAGCAGATGTCGAGGATGTCAAGGGACAAAGATTGGTTTCTTTCACGGAGAAAGTCCGCCATTTCAATAACGTCGTCAACCAGGAGAACTTCTTGGGAACTTCCTATACAGCGATTAGCACTTAGAAAAAGTTGTTCTTCATGATAAGTGTGAAGGACGGCTTCGAGCATGCGGGTCCTTACATCCAATTTAGAAATGTCCTCCAAGACAATACTAAGTTCATTTGCATAAGATGACGGTCGGTTGCGTACCTCGAAAACAATAGACTCTAAAGAACTGCCTTGAGGAAGATCTATAGAAATCGAGTTGAAATCTACATCATGAGCGAGGTCTGAGATCTCAATTTCACTAACTGAAGTCCTGAGCTGAACAGGCCCCGAGTGAACCACCCGAGCTCCTTCTTGATGAATTTCTACAGAAGAAACAGGCAAAGATATTTTTTGGGCTGAGAGAGAAAAAGAAAAAAGGACTAACAGCGCCAGAGCAAACGTGAAATGAGGTTTCATGGGTTGAAGTTACAGCATGAAAAACTAGTTACAGAAAACAGTATCTACGCTACTTGAGTAAGCAACCCACCACCCCAATCCACCTTCAATATTCGTTTTCACATTGGTTGGTGGGGCGAAAGGGTTTCCTTGAGCAGAAGCGGCTGCTTCAAAAGTAGCAATGGCTGAAAAAGCCGATCTGTCGATAGATTCGAAACGAACGAGAACAGTGTCTCCTGTGATCCAAAAACCTGTTTCACCTTCAATTTCTTCTGAAAAATCTTCTGAATACCTAAAGAAAGTAAACGTAAACGGAATTCCATTACCAGTAAAACTGTCATCCCAGACAGACCCACCCAAGGGGTAGATGAAAGAAGGGTCTTCACCCAACCTACGAGAAGCCCAGCGGTAGCAATTTCCTATCGTGTCTGGGTCTGTATATGAAGTGGTGATGAACCCCATAGAATCAGTCAGAGCTGAAGAAGGAATTGCGAAAGCCATAGAATCAATGGGGACAATCTGTTGAATTTTTGAAGATGACGTTACCTCAAGTGTGTCGTAGAGAACATGCAGGTCATAAACAACCCCCGGGACACCTATCAGACCTGGCTCATCAAATGAAGTGTATGCACACAATGGGTTTTCAGACAAAAACAAAGGGTCAATTCCTAGAGACTGTCCCAACAACTCAAGAACTGAAGGTGGCAAGTCTTGCGTACAGATTTCATCTAGGAGGTACGGCACACCATTCGCTGAAACAGTAACCTCTGCCCCGTCCAAGTAAAAACCTTCTGAAATATCGCCTATTGGATCAAAATAACCTTGGGTTTTACTCAGAAGAACAAGTGGAAACTCTCCATTGCGAATCGTGCCTTCGACAACAAGCAAAGGGTCAGAGGAAGGCAATTCGACATCAACGATTTTCGTACAGCCATCAAGCACAATTGACAGGCTGATTAAAAGTGAAAATGAGAAAGAAAAAGATAAAAATGGGGCTGATGAAAATCGGGAAATAAACATAATGCAAAAGTAGATGCATCTCATGTGTAATTCACAACACGAATTGATTAAATTCGCCCTACGTAACGACGACATGCTGAACAGAAGACACCTCCGTATTAAGATCCTACACATCCTTTATGGATTTTATCAGGACGAAGACAGTGATGCTATAAAAGCTAAAAAAGCTTTAGACCACAGCATAGATAAGATGTACGAGCTCTACCTCATGCTCATTTCCATGGTTGCTGAGATGCAAGGATTGGCAATAGACAAGATAGAGTCGGGTCGTAAAAAGCAACTTCCAACGCAGGAAGACCTTCATCCCAACACGAAGTTTGTAAGAAATACCCCACTAAGGATTCTCGCTAACAGCAAGAAGCTTAAAAACAAACTTTCTGAACTCGGTGTAGGCTGGGGAAACCACCGTGAACTTCTCAGAGCTTTATATCGAGGACTACTCGTGCACGAAGAGTTTACAGATTACATGCAGTCAGAGGAAAGGGGTTTTAAACACGACAGGGAATGTTTAATCCGAATGTTTAAAAAACACCTCATCAACGATGAGGCTTTTCAGGACATGTTGGAAGAAGAAAGTATATTTTGGGTAGATGACCTTGATCACGCCGCTTCTATGGCAATGAAGACCATTAAAAGCATCGAAGAAGAAAGTGAGGAAGTGGACATCCTGCCTCTTTGGAGAAATGACGACGACGACAAATCTTTTGCGAAAAACCTTTTCACCCAATCACTTGCACAAGGTGAGATAAATGAAAAATTGATCAAAGAAGGTGCTCAAAACTGGGAACTCGAGAGAATTGCACTCCTTGATAAAATCATCATGAAGATGGCTTTGGCTGAGGCGAAGACATTCCCTTCAATACCACTTAAGGTGACTTTAAATGAATACATCGAGCTTTCTAAATTTTACAGCACAGAGAAAAGCCATGGTTTCATCAACGGCATTTTAGACCAACTCTTTACCAAGCTTCAAGAGTCAGGAGAGATTAAAAAAACAGGCAGAGGGCTAATCTAATGACAGCTCTTGCAAAACACCTTTTGCTTGCTGCAGTTCTATTGTCAATCATCAACTGCGGAGATGGGGGTAATCTCGAACGAATAAGCACCGATTTAATCAACATTTCTGCTACTGCGAACTCTTCCGACACCACACCACTTGAATCGGGACCGGTTTTAGAGATGGATCAAAACACATTTAACTTTGGCACGATCGCCGCAGGAAAACGTGTAAGTCATCTTTTTAACTTCATCAATGCTGGAGAGTCCCCTCTTTTGATTGCCAACGTCCATGCTACATGTGGTTGCACAGTCGCCAAATCTTGGCCTAAAGACCCTATAAAACCAGGTCAAGGAGGTCAGATAGCCGTTGAATTTGATTCGTCAAACAGAACAGGTCACCAGGAAAAAGCAATACACATCGTTTCCAATTCCAGACCCTCAAATTTTGAACTTAAATTAACCGGAGATGTGATTGGCCCAGATTTCGAACTTTCTGACATTACTGCTAATTAATAGACAACAAATACAATTCAATGATCTTAACTATTTTACTACAAGCTGCCGCGGCTGGGGAAACCGATTTTTCTTTTATCATCCTTCTTGGAGGAATGTTCCTAATTATGTACTTTTTCATGATTCGTCCTCAAATGAAACGCCAAAAAGAAGCTAAAAATTTCCGTGATGAGATCTCAAAAGGAGACAAAGTAGTTACGATCGGTGGAGTTCATGGTAAAGTTATCTCTGTGAGTGATCTAACTGTAATGCTCGAACTTGAAAGCGGGAAAGTTCGCGTAGACAAGACAGCTGTGTCACCAACAGGCAATGCAGACGAGCAAGATCTTCAACAGAAAAACGCATAAACCGAAGCACATGAAAACTTCCAAATCAACAAAACACATGTCACTCATTGTGGCATTTATTCCGGTCATTGCGCTCATCGCTATGCTGGCAGGAGATGTGATTTGGTTTGGTGAGGATAGCTCTTATGGATCGAACCAAATGGCTCTGCTAATTGCTGCGTTGATTGCGGGGGGGATAGGCGTTTCTAGAGGAACGAAATGGGAGGCAATTCGAGAGGCAATTTCTAACAGCATAGGTCAAGCAACTGAAGCGATTTTAATACTCCTTCTTATAGGAGCTCTTGCTGGAACTTGGTTGATGGCTGGAATCATTCCAGCCTTTATTCACTACGGTTTACAGATTTTACAACCGGGGATTTTCTTATTTGCCGCCGCACTAATATGCGCTGTACTTTCACTCGCCACAGGAAGCTCTTGGGGAACTGTAGGAACCGTAGGTGTTGCACTTGTTGGTATTGGAACTGCTTTGGGTTTAGACGAAGGGTGGATCGCAGGAGCCATTATTTCTGGCGCTTATTTTGGGGATAAACTCTCCCCCCTATCTGACACCACCAACCTTGCCCCTGCTGTAGCAGGAACTGACTTAATCACACACATTAAGTACATGACAATTACAACGATACCAAGCTTTGTTATCGCTTTGGTGGTGTTCTTACTTGTAGGATTTGGAGGAAGTGCGTCTAGCGGAGTAGAATCAGGATTTGCAGAAGGGTTCGGGAATGCTGTGAATGGAATGTTCAACATTCACCCTGGACTCTTTTTGGCGCCAATTTCAGTTCTTGTCATGATTGCTAAGAAAGTTCCAGCTGCCCCTGCCTTGTTTATCGGAGTATTGTTGGGCGCTCTAACAGCAGTTGTTTTTCAACCAGATGTGATTGTAAAAGTAGCAGGTGATGACATGAGTTTTGCAGCAGCAGCTTATGTGGCATCCATGAAATCTATGGCAGTGGACACCGCTTATGTAACCGGCAACGCTCTTGCTGATCAACTTTTAACGGCTGGAGGAATGAAAGGAATGATGAATACCATTTGGCTCATCATCTGCGCGATGACTTTCGGTGCTGTGCTGCAGGCAGCAGGAATGTTAAAACGCATCACCGCAGCTTTGATTTCTGGAGTAAATAGCGTCTTCGGTCTCATCAGCCGAACTGTGGGAACATGTATCGCTTTCAACATACTTGCTTCGGATCAATACATTGCAATCGTCGTTCCCGGAAAGATGTACAGCGAAGCATTCGAAAAACAGGGATTGGCTCCAGAGAACTTGAGTCGAACCCTAGAAGATGCTGGCACGGTTACCTCTGTACTAATACCATGGAACACTTGTGGTGTTGCACAAAGTGGAATACTTGGAGTCGCAACCATTGCTTATGCTCCCTACTGTATCTTCAATTGGATCAGTCCGGTGATGTCCTTGTTGATCGCAGGATTTGGATATAAACTCAAGTACAAAGATGGCGCACACCGCTAAGACAAGCGAAACTCAAGACGCAATTGAAGATCACATCGTGATCCGCGGAGCCAGGGAACACAATCTCTGCAACATCGATTTGGTCATTCCTAGAAACAAACTTGTGGTCTTCACAGGCGTAAGTGGATCCGGCAAATCCAGTCTCGCTTTTGACACCATTTACGCTGAAGGTTCGCGGAGATATCTTGAAACATTGTCCGCCTACGCAAGGCAATTTATCGGAGGATTAAAACGGCCAGACGTAGAAGGAATTACCGGGCTCAGCCCCGTCATTTCAATAGAGCAAAAAACCGTCACTCGCAACCCTCGATCAACAGTTGGAACGGTGACTGAA
>DDJR01000088.1:6890-7791 GCA_002339135.1 Flavobacteriales bacterium UBA2619
TCAACAGTTGGAACGGTGACTGAAGTTCATGATTTTCTTAGATTACTCTATGCACGTGCAGCAAATGCATACTCTTTAGAGACAGGCGAAGCTATGGTGAGGTTTACAGACGATCAGATTTGTGAAAGCATTGAGAAACGTTTTACGAACACCAAACTGCTTCTTCTCGCACCCTTAGTAAGAGGTCGAAAAGGTCACTACCGAGAGTTGTTCGACAAGGTTCGGAAACAGGGATATGTGCGGGCAAGAGTCGATGGCGAAGTTGTAGAGCTAGACTCTGGGTTTAAAGTTGACAGATATAAAGTTCACGATATAGAACTCGTCATTGACCGAGTCATTGTTGGAGGTGATCGCAAGCGATTGGCGAATTCTGTGAAAACTGCGCTCAGCTTAGGAAAAGGCTCCATGTCGATACTTGAACATGGTGTCATCAACCCAAGACCTGTGCATTTTTCTCGCAACCTGATGTGTCCAACTACAGGCCTAGCATATCCTGATCCCGAGCCCAATATTTTCTCCTTCAACTCTCCTTATGGTGCTTGCCCTTCATGCAATGGCTTAGGCCAGGTTACAGAAGTTGATCGAGATCTCGTCTTTCCAGACCCGACGAAAAGTGTTCGAAAAGGGGGTATCGCGCCACTCGGAGCTTTGAAAAGCAACAAAACATCCAATATTATTGAAGCGCTGCTTGCATCAGAAAAAGTAAAACCCACCACTGCCGTTGGAGATCTAAGTGAAGAACTAATTGGGAAGATCCTTTACGGTACTGAGGATTTAATCATGGTTGCGAGTCGGTTTGGACCTAAAAATGAAGGGGTGAAATTCGATGGAGTCGTTGCGATCATCGAAAAATCTGCCATCCGAACGACTTCAGCACCTTTAAAGAGATGGGCGCAACAGT
>DDJR01000088.1:8087-45023 GCA_002339135.1 Flavobacteriales bacterium UBA2619
ACGACTTCAGCACCTTTGAAGAGATGGGCGCAACAGTTTATGCATAAAATCCCTTGCACAGAATGCGGAGGAACCCGTTTAAAAGCCATCAGTCGTCAGTTTAGGATTTCGGAAAAAAACATTTCAGAGCTCGGCGCGTTGGATTTTAACGCCTTACAGAATTGGTTCGAAGGAGTTGAAGCTACACTTTCTGAAAGACAGAAAACAATCGCGCGTGAACCTCTAAAGGAAATACGCTCTCGCATCGGTTTTATGATCGATGTGGGATTGGGTTATCTAAGCTTAGACCGTCCAGCTCGTTCACTCTCTGGAGGTGAAGGCCAACGAATAAGACTCGCCACACAAATAGGGTCGAGCCTCACAGAAGTCCTATACATCTTAGACGAACCCTCGATAGGCTTACACTCTCGTGACAACTCCCGTCTGATAAATTCTCTCAAAGTCCTTCGCGACGCAGGAAATTCGATTATCGTAGTCGAACATGACGAAGAGATGATGCTCGCTTCTGACTACCTCGTCGACATCGGACCTGGAGCAGGGGTTCACGGGGGACGTATCGTTACCGAGGGTCCTCCTTCTGCACACTTGGCTTCGGAGTCTCTCACAGCGCAATATCTAACTGGGGCAAAGCAAATAGAAATCCCAAAAAAACGGCGCAAGGGTTCACGTAAAAAGCTAATTTTAGAAGGGGCTTCAGGAAACAATCTGAAGGACGTTACCCTCCATCTACCGCTTGGAACCTTCACCTGCATTACCGGTGTTTCAGGCAGCGGAAAAAGCTCCCTGATTAACAACACCCTCTACCCTGCTCTCCAAAACTTTCTCCACGAACCCATTCGAACACCTCTGAAGTTTCAAGAAATAAAGGGACTTAAGCATCTTGACAAGGTGATCGCCATCGACCAAACACCCATCGGGCGCACCCCAAGATCCAACCCCGCTACTTACACAGGGATGATGGATCACATTCGCAAACTATTCACTCTGCTTCCTGAAGCACGAATTCGCGGATACAAGCCAGGCAGATTCTCATTCAATGTTATTGGAGGGAGATGTGAAGATTGCAAAGGAGCAGGAGTTAGAACAGTTGAAATGAATTTTTTACCCAACGTACATGTTTCTTGTGACACATGCGCTGGAAGAAGGTTTAACCGAGAGACCCTTGAAGTCAGATACAAGAGCCGCAGTATATCAGATGTCTTGGACATGACCATTGATGAAGCTACTCCCTTTTTCGAAGCTTACCCTAAAATCAAGCGCATCCTATCGACACTAAATGACGTGGGACTTGGATATATTACCTTAGGTCAGCCCTCCACCACATTGTCTGGTGGCGAAGCACAACGAATTAAACTGGCCTCTGAGCTTGCAAGAGTCAGTACAGGAAACACGCTCTACATCCTAGATGAGCCAACTACAGGACTCCATTTCTCAGATGTTCAAATGCTTATAGATGTCCTCAATCGACTCACTGACTCAGGCAACACAGTCTTAGTTATAGAACACAACTTAGACGTAATTAAGGTCGCTGACCATGTCATCGACCTGGGTCCAGAAGGCGGCAATGGTGGGGGCGAAATCCTTGCTTTCGGTACTCCAGAAGAAGTTGCGAAATCGACTCAAAGCATTACAGGAAGCTATTTAAAGAGTGTACTTCGCGCATAAATGTGACTTGTATTTTTGAAAAACTTAGATTAGAGGAATACTCACGGTTTCTTCACTAAGTTTGATGAATGTCTAAAAATTTAAAACACAGAACTTGGGCTGAGATCATGTCGAAAGACAGTTGGTCTATATTCAAGATTATGAGTGAGTTCGTAGAAGGCTATGAAAAACTTCAAAAAATCGGCCCTTGCGTTTCGATCTACGGTTCAGCCAGAACAGGTCCCAACACTCAAGTTTACAAGGATGCTCAAAAAGTAGCACACCTGCTTTCAGAAGCTGGCTATGGAGTGATTACTGGGGGAGGTCCTGGAGTAATGGAAGCAGGAAACAGGGGTGCGCACGAGGCGGGTGGGCCTTCCGTGGGACTTAACATACAGCTTCCGTTTGAACAGCACGACAATCCTTACATCGACCGTGATAAAAGCATCGACTTTGACTATTTCTTCGTTCGCAAAGTGATGTTCGTTAAATACAGCCAAGCTTTCGTTGTGATGCCAGGCGGATTCGGTACGTTAGACGAACTTTTCGAAGCACTGACTTTAGTCCAAACAGGAAAACTCGACAAGCGTCCCATCGTCCTCTATGGCTCTCACTTTTGGGGTGGGCTCATAGATTGGTTCAGGAATATTTTACTCAATGAGTTTAAAACAATTTCTGATGATGACCCTGATGTTCTGCACGTAGTAGACACTCCCGAAGAAGCCGTTAAAGTCATTACCAACTATCACTCTAAAGTTGATTTGAAACCTAATTTCTAAAGATGAAAAAGAATCCTGTCATAACTACAGTCGCTTTAATTGCTGTCTGTCAACTTACGAGCATTGGTGCTTTTGCCCAGACGCAGCAGGATTCTCTTCCTTACACACAAGAAACATATTCCTCTCCATACGAAGCACTTGAAAACTGGTCACCTCTCAACATAGATGAAATGTGGGATGTACCAATTGTCCCTCTTAACCTTGAGTTCGACTTCCCCTGTTTCGGTGAGCTTGCAACTCCTGGACAAATCAGACTCACAGATATTGGCGCTGGGATAGAAATCATTGGAGACAATGGTGATTTCCATCTTTTGAGCGCCTCTACAATTTCAATTAGCGACATTTTAAACGTTGAAGCAACAGACTCGTTGGTTGCTGCGGGGAGCACACATCGTTACGAAACTTCAGGAACGGCACCGAACCGCATTTTTAAATTGGAGTTCAACAATGTGGGGTTCGATTACGAAATGGCGATGACTGGATTGGCTCTTTCTAAAGCCCATTTTCAAATTTGGCTGTACGAGGGAGGCTCCATCGAATATCACTATGGACCCAATACTGTCAGTGACTTAGATGCTATTGATTACTGGCCAAAACAGAGCTCTGGAATTTCGAGTTACTGGGATTTTGAAGAGTACATGGCATATTTCATGTGGTCAAGTGGTGATTCTGATGAGCCTGCATACCCACTCTTTTTCAACGTAGAATATGACTCTCTAAATATCAGCCCAGCATTCGATGGTTGGGATGCTTGGCCCTCAAATGGAGTCGTCTATAAGTACAGTTACAATTTCGAAAACACCTGTGTGGAAGACATCGTAATTGATGGATTTATTAACGTTGATGATATCCTTGCTATCTTAATTGAATTCGGATGTTTCTTTGGATGTGAGTTCGATCTGAATTCAGATGGCGCGGTTACTGTAACTGACGTTTTGATGATTTTGGCTGTCTTTGGATCCCCCTGTCCTACTTAGTTTCAATTGTCTGAAATAATGACATAGTAACGTGCCATGGTGGCAGATTTTTGATGAGGTTTGTGGGATGGCATAAGATTTGACTAGAGTCTTGCATAATACAAAATGAAAATTAGCCCCATGGCCACCTCAACAAAAACAAAAACTCAAAAAGGAAGTATCAACGTAACTACGGAGAATATTTTTCCGATCATTAAGAAATTTCTTTACAGCGACCACGAGATTTTTCTGCGTGAGCTTGTTTCTAACGCTGTTGATGCAACTCAAAAGCGCAAGACCATTTCTAAATCAGGTGAGGTTGAGGCTTTCGGAAACGATAATCCTCAGGTTCACGTAAATCTAGACAAAGAGGCGAAGACGATCACCATTAGCGACAATGGTATTGGGATGACTGGTGATGAAATTGACAAGTACATCAACCAAATTGCTTTCTCTGGCGCTACTGAATTTCTTGACAAATACAAGGATGACGATGCAAAGCAAGCGATTATAGGACACTTTGGGCTGGGCTTTTACTCTTCATTCATGGTTGCTGAAAGAGTCGACATTGTCTCTTTAAGTGCTAAAAAAGGTTCAAAAGCCGTAAAGTGGAGCTGTGACGGATCACCTGACTACACGATTGACCCAGCTGATAAAAAAGAAGCAGGAACAGACATCGTTCTCCATGTATCTGAAGATTCTCTTGAATTCTTAGAGGACGAAAGACTTGGAGGGATTCTGAATAAGTATTGCAAGTTTATGCCTGTTGATATCGTATTTGGAACTCGTACGGTTGAAGAAGAAGATCCTTCAGGGGATAAAGATGAAGAAGGAAACGTGAAAAAGGTAAGCACTGAAGTACCTCATATTCTGAACAACACGGATCCTGCATGGATGAAGAAGCCGGCTGATCTCACTGAAGAGGCTTACGCAGGGTTCTACAGAGAGCTCTACCCGATGAACATGGAAGATCCTCTGTTCAACATTCACCTCAACGTAGATTTCCCATTTAACCTCACAGGAATCCTGTACTTCCCTCCTCTTAAAAAGACGATGGAGATGCAAAAGAACAAGATTCACCTCTATTCTAACCAAGTCTTTATTACAGACAACGTAGAAAACATCGTTCCTGACTTCTTGACTATGCTCCATGGAGTCATCGACTCTCCGGATATACCTCTGAACGTAAGCCGTTCATATCTTCAGGAAGATGCAAACGTGAAGAAGATTTCTGGATACATTTCTAAGAAAGTAGCTGACAGACTCGCCAGCATGTTTAAAGACGACAGAGAGTCGTTTGAGAAGCAATGGGATGATTTGAGAATCTTTGTTGAGTATGGAATTCTAACGGACGAGAAATTCTCAGAGCGCTCAAAAAAATTCTACTTATACAAAGACACTGATGGCAAGTGCATGACGCACGAAGAGTTACTTGCTTCAGTCGGTGAAACACAAAAAGACAAGACTGGTAAAGTTATTTTACCATATACCTCAGACGCCTCCGCTCAGCATACATTTGTCCAAGGAGCGACTGAAAGAGGCTATAAAGTACTCGTCATGGAAGGCCCGCTTGCAGCACATGTTGTAGGTAAATTAGAACAAACACACACAGATGTGCAGTTCAAGCGTGTAGATTCAGACATTGTCGAGAAGCTCATCGAGAAAGAGGAAGAAACAACCAGTCTGCTTGATGAAAAGCAGGAGGAAATTTTGAAGCCTATCGTTCAAGGGGCGTTCCCAGAAAGCGGGTATGATCTAAAGTTCGCTGCCATGTCACCAACTTCAGCTCCCTTTATTATCACACGAAGTGAGTGGATGCGTCGCATGAAAGAACAGCAAGCTGTTGGTGGTGGTGGATTTCAAATGTTCGGCGAAATGCCAGAGAAATTTGATGTGACAATCAATTCAAATCATCCTCTGGCAACACAGCTTCTCAATGAGAAAGATGAATCACTTCGTTCTACAACAGTGAGAGATGCTGCTGATTTAGCTCGACTTTCGCAAGGAATTCTAGAAGGCAAAGAGCTTGCTGAATTTATTGAAAGAGGTTTTAAGAGCTTACAATCATGAACACCTCAATGCTCAAGTGGATTATCCCTCTAGCTCTTCTTTTGCTGGTAGGAATGAATGCCATGGGCAGCTACAATGGTCTCGTCAACACCGAAGAAGGTGTTGACGGCCAGTGGGCCAATGTTGAAGCGCAGTACCAACGCCGCTTTGATCTTATCCCCAATCTAGTATCAACAGTCAAGGCATACGCAGATATAGAGAAAGAGACTCTAATGGGCGTAACTCAAGCACGTGCTGGCGCTTTAGGCGCAATGCAAAAAGCTGGGGAAACAGGTGACCTGGGTGATTTTGAGAAATCGAATGTTGTTCTGGGAGGAGCGATGCGTGGATTGTTAGGATACTCTGAACAGTACCCTGACCTTAAATCAAGCCAAGGATTCCGAGACCTTCAAGTACAACTCGAAGGAACAGAAAACCGCATCACGAAATCTCGTACCGATTACAACGAGGTTGTGAAAGGCTACAACAAACAAGTGAGACAGTTCCCTGGTAAGTTTTGGGCGAGTATGTTCGGATTTACATCCAAGGATTACTTCGAATCCACTGCAGCCGCCGCTCAGGCTCCTGTGGTTAACTTTGACTAACATCCAATCAAAGGCATTCAAATGGCGAATTCTTTAGCTCAAGATCGATTTCCTTGCATCAACTCTTTGCGTGTTGAAAAGGCTGTTGCTTCTGCAGAAAAACGAACATCTGGTGAATTACGTGTGCACATAGAAACAAAGTGCAAGGGAGATGTTATGGACAGAGTGGCTGCATTATTCGCAGCTCTCAACATGCATAAAACCGAGTCTCGCAATGGAGTACTGCTTTACTTATCAATCAAGGATAGAAAATTCGCAGTCATCGGAGATGGAGGTATTAACAAGAAAGTGAACAGTGATTTTTGGCAATCAACCTACGACGCTGCCCTCCCTCACTTCAAGTCTGAAGATTTTACATCAGGGCTTTGTTCAGCGATAGATACCTGTGGACAAGCTCTGTCCGACCACTTTCCCTACTGTGAAGATGATGTTAACGAACTGGAAAATGGAATATCTTGGGGACTATGAAAGCTTCTAAAACCACAATTCTGAGCTTTGTCTTCTCATTTACGTGTATCGCGTTCGCCACAACAGCGCAAACACCAAGCACAGATTGTCTGCCTACCCCTACTCAAAATGTACTGGTATACGACATCGCTGATATACTTAGTTCAAGCGAAGAGATTGCAATTCAAAATGAGCTTGTGAAATTCAAAGACGCCACCAGCAATGTGATCCTTGTGATTACACATCCCGACTTTTGTGGTGAGGCGTCATCTGTCTTTGCAATCGAAGCTGGAGACAAAATGGGCGTAGGAAGAAGCGACCTTGACAATGGCATCGTTCTCGCCATCAAGCCCAGAAATGATTCAGGGGCTGGCCAGGTTTTTATCGCAGTTGGCGAAGGACTTGAAGGTGCCATTCCAGATATCTTAACAGGAAGAATCGTGGATCGAATGATTCCCGATTTCAAACGAGGTGATTGGCTGAGGGGGATTTCAATAGGTTTGACAGATTTAGCTGAGCTAGCCTCTGGCGAAATCTCCGAAAGCGAATATTTAGAGAAAAACAACCGAGGAAATCAACCCAGCTTGCCTCAGATCATTTTCTTCATTCTCTTGTTTGGCGCCATTCCATTCTTTGCAATAGGCGCAAACACATTCAGAGTAATGCGCATGAATGACATCGCATTCATAGCCGCCATGACCATTGTCCTGGCAGAAATGAGAATGCAAAACAACTCCTACAACAACTTCTCACAGGGCAGAGGTCGTTACCACATGGGAGGTATGCACGGCAGAGGAAGATCTGGTGGATTTAGCTCAGGTGGTTTCGGAGGATTCGGAGGAGGTGGATTTGGAGGCGGAGGAGCTGGAGGAAGTTTTTAGTGACTGGGTGTGTTTTAAATAATTACAGAAACAAAGAATATGGCAGGATTTGGAAAATGGGTTGGAGGAGCTATAGGCTGGGCATTAGGTGGTCCTATTGGCGGTATACTGGGGTATCAGGTAGGGAAATTCTTCACATCAGGTATTCAGGTTAATGAACAAGGTGATCGTGGATCATCTCAAGGTCGTGGAGCTACCCGTGGTGGTGATTTCGCGATGGCGCTGGTCGTCCTGAGCGCAGCCGTAATGAATGCTGACGGAAAAGTTCTTAAGTCTGAACTGGAGTTTGTTAAAAAATTCTTGAAGTTGAATTTCGGTGACGACATGTCTGATCAACTGCTACTCCTTCTTCGAGAGGCACTCAAACAGAATGTCGATGTTCGAGGCGTTGCAATGCAAATCCGGACCAACATGGACCATCCGAAAAGGCTGCTTCTGCTTCAATATCTTTATGGCATAGCCAAGGCAGACGGCAATGTTGACAAAACTGAAATTGATCTTATTCGGACTATAGCAAGGCATTTAGGTATAAGTGCTAAGGACATTACAAGCATAGAAGAACCCTTTAATACAGGATCAGCAAATCCATACAAAGTTCTTGAAATCACAAAGAACGCTACAGACACTGATGTGAAAAAAGCGTATCGGAAATTGGCGATTAAATTCCACCCAGATAAAATTGGGGACCTCGGAGAAGGGCCTAAGAAACAAGCAAAAGAAAGGTTTCTACAAGTTCAAAGCGCCTACGAAGAAATAAAAAAAGCGAGGGGTTTTAAATAGGTATTGTTGAAGTAGGTCTTATATTGTGCTCTTACATTTAAATTTCAATCTATGATGACTTTTAGAACAGGCGCTGCAACTCTATCTATTGTACTAGGACTTCAGGTGGCAATGCCTAACATATCTAACGCTCAGTTATTTAAAAATAAAAATAAGAAAGAGTCGGCAGAGAATTCAAAAAAATCTGACTTCAAATCGATATCGGACATCACGAAAGCTGCAGAGAAGTTCGAGGGTCTTTTCACAATGTATCGCGACACCGTAACCGGTGAATCATGGATTGCTATTCCTCAAGAATCTTTAGACACTGAATTTATTTACTTCTCTCAAGTTGAGGATGGCGTTTTACAAACCGGGAATTTTCGTGGAAGCTATGGCTCAAGTAAAATCATTACTTTTAACAAGCATTTCGACAGAATAGAAGTACACCACGAAAACACTTCATACTATTTTAATCCTGAGAGCCCTTTGTCTCGTTCAGAGCAAGCAAACATCAACACTCCCATTCTTGCAAGCTTGGATATTAAAGCTACAGAGGGTGAAGACTCAATATTCTTGATTTCTGGTGATGCTCTCTTCTTAAGTGAGAAGATCTCTATGATCAAGCCGCCATCTCGTCCAGGAAGTAAAAGTGCTCTGGGAAAACTATCCAGCAGCAAGACCAAGATAACAGACTTCAACAATTATCCTGAAAACCTAGAGGTAATCGTTGACTTTGTTTATGACAACTCTAATCCATCTGTCCGAGCATCAGCGCTGACTGATGCTCGCTACATTACTGTAGGATACCGTCACGCACTCATGCAAATGCCCGAGGATGGATTCACACCACGTCAGGATGACGCTAGAATAGGCTTCTTCATGACTCAGGTAAATGACATGACATCTACTGAATTAACACCCTGGAAAGACATGATACACAGGTGGAGATTAGAAAAAAAAGACCCCTCTGCCGCACTTTCTGAGCCTGTTAAAGCGATAACATGGTGGATTGAAAACACCACGCCTTATGAATTCCGTGATCACATTAAAACTGGAGTTGAGAAGTGGAACCTTGCATTTGAAAAGATTGGATTTAAGAACGCTATTGTGGTGAAAATACAACCTGACGATGCGACTTGGGATGCGGGAGACATTCGCTACAATGTTCTCAGATGGACTTCCTCGCCGTCCACTCCTTTTAGTGGTTACGGCCCAAGCTTCGTGAATCCTCGCACAGGGGAAATTTTAGGCGCTGATGTTATGCTTGAGTTTGCTGGAATGACCAGAAGACTTTGGAAATCCGAAAACTTTAAAACTGGCGGAAATGACTCGGAATTAAATGATGCGATATCAGCTCGTGAGAGAACCGCAGAAATGATGAACCGTTGTGAAGCTGGAGACATGATGGCTCGAAATTCTATGTTCACATTGGCTGCGATGAAAACGTTGGCTTACAATGATGAAGAGCACAAAGAATTTACAAGACAGACCCTGCACCGCCTTTCTCTTCACGAAGTAGGCCACACATTGGGTCTCAGTCACAACATGCACGCTTCTACGATGCTAAGCCCTGAAGAACTTAAGGACGCTGACAAGGTAGCCGAGAACGGAATGTGTAACAGTGTGATGGAATATCCTGCCATCAACTTTACGCTTAATCCTGAGGACTTAACGTTATACTATGATGACTCACCAGGGCCCTATGACTACTGGGTAATTGAGTATGGTTACAGTACCGGAATAGAGGACCTTGAACAAGAAAAGGCTCGGTTAGAAAAAATTCTTTCTAAGTCTAACTCTCCCCTACTCCAATTTGGAAATGATGCTGATGACATGAGAGGCACAGGTCAGGGAGTTAATCCAGACGTAAATATCTATGACCTTTCCAGCGATCCTGTAGCATACGCTGCTGAAAGATGTGAGTTAGTCAATCACTTGCTTCCACAGATCGTTTCAAAACATTCTGGATCGGAATCCAGCTTCGAAGAAGTTCGCTCAGCATATTATTCACTCACTGGCGAATATGCTATTCAGCTTCGTGTTATGACTCGTCAAATTGCTGGTGTTCGTTATGACCGCTCTGGACCAGCCAACATCGGTGACGGAAAACCCTATACACCAGTGTCTCTGGCAGACCAAAAAGCTGCTCTTGAAGCGTTAGCCAAGTATGCATTTGCCCCGGACGCATTTGAAGCAGCAAGCACCACATACAATTATCTACAAGCACAGAGAAGAGGCTTCGGCTTCTTCGGAAGAGCTGAAGCACCTGAGATACACGCCAGAGCACTTTCAGCTCAACGAACAGCACTAGCTCACCTGCTTCACAGGAATGTCCTCAGAAGGCTTACAGACGCTTCGCTGTATGGAGGGCAATACGATGTTGCGTCTTACATCAGTGATTTAACCGACGACATCTTTAAAAAAGATCTTCGAACTTCTGTCAACACATTCCGCCAAGGTCTTCAGATTGCTTATACAGAATCACTGATTAAGTCATTGGATCCTGAGCAGAAGTATGACAGAATTTCTCGGGGAGTAATGATCTCTGAACTAAAACGAATTGAAAAATTCGAACGTGACGCACCATCACCTGATGGACTCACTAAAGCTCACAGATATCACCTTAAATTCCTGATTGACCAGGCTTGGAAGAATTAATACATGGTGTCTATTTTGAAAAAATTAAGTAAAATAGCCGCGTTTTGCACGCTGTTTTTTTCGTACGATTCTTTTCAATGCCAAACTTTTACACCAGAGCTAAAACAGGAAATCAGAGCTCCTGACAAGTGGGAGATTCTGTATAAAATTGCAGTTGAAGATAAGAGTCTACAGTCAAAAATTATGGACACTTACAGGGCAAATGAATACGCTCTACTATTTGAAGTTAACGAGAGATTTGAGAAATGTGAAGATATTTGGAGGCTCAAAGCGGAGGCTCTAGAATTACCTCCTTCAGCCGCGTTTATTCCACTGATGCTCTATGGCCGATTTGAAGACACGAAATGTGACTGCAACAGGTCAGGCGACAACTTACAATCTTTGCGATCAATTCAAAACCTAGAGTTTATCTCAGTGCTTAAGGGTCTTTTTGACGCGAGTGAGGTTGATGATGAATTCGACTTTTTTCTTCAAGAATTAAGCATCGTAATTCGGTTAATTGAAAATTTTAACCTGCAAAAAATCACTGTAAGATTGAACCATCACCTTGTCAAAAAGGGAGAAACACTTTACCGATTATCTTCTATCTACGGTGTGTCAGTCACTGAAATTCAAACCGCCAACAAGCTCGGCGCCAGTACAAATATTACAATCGGGAGCTTGCTGACTATTCCCGAATGATGAAAGTGAAGAACAACCAACTTCACGGCCCCAGACACACTGTCCTGTTTTTAATTTTACTCTTGGGGGCTTTGTATCACACAACTTTAATAGAACTGTTTTCAGTAAAAAATGAAGTTGACACCTTCGAGCTGACAGAGAAAACAGATTCAATCATCCTGAAAACAATAGCGGCAACAACGGTGAAAACAGACTCTTTAGAGAAGAAAAAGGAGATTGAAACAGAAGCTACCATCAAAAGAGAAAAAACACAAGACAGAACACTCGATCTACTACACAACCTTTGGCATCCGACATACGACACATGCAGTGTGACAAATATGGCCAAGGAGAAACGAATTTCAGGTAGCAAAACAGCAAAAAAACATTTGTGGCGTTTTTTTGAAAAGCTCAATGGACTCAGTAAAGAAAGCCAATTGCACGTTTTACACTTCGGAGATTCCCAAATTGAAGGAGATAGAATCACAGGAAGAATCAGATCTAGTTGGCAGAAAACTTGGGGTGGAAGCGGTCCTGGGCTCATCCCTGCAATCCAACCTGTTCCCGCTCTTTCTGTGAGGCAGAAACACGAGGGCAACATGAAAAGATATACGAAATTCGGCAAACGTGACACCACAGTGACACACACTTGTTTTGGAGGCATGGCTTCGTTCACCACAGTACTCGATCATGGAAAAGTAACCGTTAAGCCACATCCTTCGGGATTTAGAAAAAACCAAGTTTGGGAGCAAGCAGAAGTGCTCATCGGCGCAGCTCCACTTGGAGGCAAACTAACTGTTTCCGGCGAATTTACTGATTCCATCACTGTTGATATTGCGCCGTCAAGCACTGGACATCACAGCTCAATTGTCATTGAATTGGCGGGAATAAAAGAGGAAGTGGTTTTTGAGTTTGAGGGACATGAAATAGAAATAACCGGGATACAACTTGGGAGCAGGAATGGCCTTGCAGTTCACAACATCCCCATGCGATCAAGTTCAGGAACAGTCTTTAAAAGCTTGAACAAAAATCATTTTAAAAAATACCTGCAGAATTGGGATGTGGGTATGGTGATTCTACAATATGGTGGAAACACCGCCCCTTACGTTAAAGACGAGTTGTCCGCCATGAGGTATGGAAAAAGGTTTCAATCCCAATTAAAATACTTGAAGACAATACTTCCAGAAGCAACTTTCTTAGTCATTGGTCCTTCGGACATGGGGGTGACAAACGATTCATCATTGCTCACTTACCCGATGCTTGGTGCGATTAGAATAGAGATGAAGAAGGTGACCTTGCTAGAAGAAGCTCTTTATTGGGACCTGTTTGAAGCCATGGGAGGCCCAGGAACAATGGAGATTTGGGCTGAAAGCACCCCGAGGTTAGCCTCACCAGACTTGGTTCATTTCACACCCAAAGGAGCAAAAATTATCGGCGAATTGTTCGATCAAACAATCAGAGCAGAGCATCGGTTTTGGGAGCAAGAAATTGTAGGAGAATGAGTTCGGATTTACTATTCACAAAACCAGCCTTTTATCTTTTCCTTCTCGCGGTGATGGTAGGCTTATCTTTTTTGAAGAATAAAACAGGGATGCGCAATGCCTTTTTATTTGCCGCAAGCCTTTTTTTCTATTGGAAAACAAGTGCTGCTTTTGTTCTCTTGCTTCTGTTTTCTACAGTTGCAGACTGGGGCATTGCAGCGGCGATGGATCGAAGTGAAAATTTACAAAGGAGACTTTGGCTCATCCTCAGTATTTTCATCAATCTGGGTTTGCTTGGCTTTTTTAAATACGCCTATTTTTTTGCTGACTCTAGCGCGATGCTTTTCGACACTTCCTTTAGGGTAGATTCCATCTTGCTACCTGTAGGGATTTCATTCTATACTTTCCAAACACTTTCCTATTCAATCGATGTCTACAGGCGAAAAGTACCACCCGTAAAATCACTCTTAGATTTCGGCTGTTATGTTACTTTTTTTCCGCAGCTGGTTGCTGGACCCATCGTCAGAGCGAAAGACTTTATCCCACAACTGCATAGAAAATACGATTTATCAAGAAAAGAATTTCACTTAGGTGTGTGGTGGATCTTAACGGGCCTTGTTAAAAAAATTGTAATCGCTGACTACATAGCGATGAACTTGGTCGACAGAGTGTTTGCAAACCCTTCCAGCTATAGCGGCATGGAAGTTCTTCTGGGTCTCTATGGATATAGTCTACAGGTGTTTGCAGATTTCAGCGGTTATAGCGATATCGCAATCGGTGTCGCTTTGATCATGGGCTTTCGATTGGCTGAAAATTTCAATTCACCATATAAATCAAGAAATCTAGGAGAATTTTGGGGTAGATGGCACATCTCACTTTCAACATGGCTAAGGGATTACTTGTATATCCCCATGGGAGGCAGCAGGAATTCCAGTGTCTTTTCCTTTATTTTTTCACTGGGAATCATCGTGTTTGCGGGACTTATGTTTCGGGAAGTCGAAGAAACAATCAATGTAGGAGTTCTGTTTTTTGGCAGTGGAATGTTCATGATGGTTTGTGCATCAGGCGTAATGTATCCCAACTGGGGGAGAAAACTTTCAACTTACATGAACATTCTTGCGACGATGGTTATTGGTGGGTTGTGGCATGGTGCATCTTGGAACTTCCTCCTTTGGGGGGCACTTAATGGAGCTGGATTGTTGGTTTATAAAATCGCAGGAAGGCACTTGCCATGGGCAAAAAGCGAAAAGTTAATCGCAAGAACATGGGGCGTACTTGTAACATTCAACTTCATCACATTCACAAGGATTTGGTTTAGATCTGGATCGAGTAGTGACTGGGAGAACGGTGCTGGAGACCACAACATCCTCACCGAATGGTTCACCGCCAATGATCTCTTGTACCAAATATCCAATCATTTTCACGACATCCCCGCCTTAGAATTACTCCAAGGTCACGTGGTTGTGGTTTCTGTAATGTTGGTAGGCTATATTCTGCATCTCATGCCTTCAAAAATGACTTCAAATGTGATTGACAGATTTACAAACCTTCATGTAACAGCCGTCTTTTGCATCACAATTTCAGTCGTTGCAGTTCTTTGGAAAGTTGGAGCATCTGCTCCTGCACCTTTTATATACTTCCAATTCTAACGAGCAAAATTGCTTAGATAAATTTACTCGGGCAGCAACTCAACATTTTGATAAGCTTCACAAGATTGATGGTTTGCAGCGCAAGAAGGAAGTGATAAACTGATGACAGCCATGATGATGACAACAGTTGCAGAAAAACGTACGCGAGAGGTAGAGAGGAATAACTTCATGAATCTTAGGTTTGAACTAGAAAGATAGTGTTTCATATTGAAAATAAACAATCAAATGAGAATGTTTGCTCACTTTAAAACGTGCAAAACCTCTTTTTCGCGTGTTATCTTTGCATGATGAATAAGGATGGAAAAAGGATTCGTGTAACTCTGTGGGCTTTAATGACAATTACCACGCTTTTTCTATTCTCAGAGTTGTTAGACAACACATTTCCTTCTCAAGCGTCTGCAGTCTCAGACGTATTCAATGTAATTAGAACGCCACTTATGATCATCCAGTTTTTAGGACTGGGGACTTTATTTGTAGACCTCGTTGTTAGATTTGATAGGTTACAAGATAGATTCAGAATACTTCACGTCATCGCCGTGGGGTACTGCGTCATTTCCTACATGTTCGAAATCTTTGTGTTTTACATGGATTCAGCATTCCTAGCTTAATCCAGGTCATACCTGTAGTCCCCATCATCCAACCGGTGTGGCATCATTTTAAAAAGACTGTATTGTCTTTTTACATATAAGATAAACTCATACTGAGACCACTTTTTTAAAAGCTCATCTCCTGGGTCACAAAAATCAGCGAATGCATCAAACTCTCCACGCTTAAGTTGCACAATATCATAATCGACATACTTCACAAATAATTCCTGAAGCAATTCTCGTCTGTTGTCTCTGTTGACATACTCAGCTTCCAATCTTTTTGATTGTTCACGTCGTGAGAATTGCTCATACAAAAAAGTAATGGGGCTTTGCATCGCATTTACCCCAGACACTCTGAAATCTTGCTCATCGTATCCCAAAGCTTCGATATCGTGGAGAATTTCACGCAAAGCTCTTGGAGCGTAAACTTCCGCTATACCTACCTCAACTTTCAACCGTTGCAATTGAATATTAAACTCAGAATCGCGCATGGATTCAACAACCTCCCGCTCGATAGAATAATATCCAATAGCACCAAACACAAGTGTATCTCCTGGACAAGCGCGAACTAAAAAACTACCGTCACGCTCAACAAAAACACCTCCCCCGCTCTCTCTGTTGACTGCCATCGCAGTTGGAACGACACCTCCGGAAACTTCAAAGATCCAACCGCCCACAACGATAGAGGAGTCGCAACGGGTTGATGACACAAAGCTTTGGGCAGTAGAAGAAGTGGATAAAAAAGCAAAAGAGATGGCCAGGACGATAAAACACTTATACATAAGCGCAAGTTAAGCCATCAAAATGTGGCGAAACATGAAAGGATTGTTAACTTGCCCAAATGAGTAGTCAGAAAGTATCTTCCAAGAAAAAAGCTGTAGATGCTGCGCGAAAAAGAATTCAGACAAATAGAACTGAGAATTTTAACGCCTTCGACATCGCAACTGCTATTGTTCATGGAAAACGAGAAGAGCTTGCAAAAGCGATCACATTAATAGAAAGTGAAAACCCTTCTGACAGACCTCTCGCACAAGCGTTACTTCAAGAAGTTAAGAATCTTGCCTCCGGGAATGAAACCTTGAGAATAGGAATAACTGGAATACCGGGTGTAGGGAAAAGTACTTTTATTGAGCGGATTGGACTTGACATGATCGAAGAAGGGCATCGGGTGGCCGTACTTGCCGTGGACCCTTCGAGCAAGAAGACTGGTGGTAGCATATTGGGTGACAAAACGCGAATGGACGAACTTTCCGTCAACCCATCGGCCTTTGTCCGTCCCTCTCCTGCCGCAGCGGCTCTTGGTGGTGTTGCACGAGCGACGATGGAAGCTGTTATTTTATGTGAAGCAGCTGGATACAACAGGGTGATTATCGAAACGGTAGGCGTTGGCCAAAGTGAGACTTCAGTCAGAGAAATGGTGGATGTTTTCACACTTCTGCTTATCGGAGGAGCTGGCGATGAGGTGCAAGGCATCAAAAGAGGAATTGTTGAAATGGCAGACTTAATTGTAGTCCACAAAGCAGACGGAGATCGCATCGACATGTGTCTGAAAACAGCTCAATCTTATAGGAATTCTTTGCATATGTTTCCCTTGCCTGATGGAGGTGAAACAGTCGAAGTTATGACAGCCAGCAGCACCACTGGAGCAGGCCATATAGAGGTAAGGAAACAAATCTCAGACCTTACAATGAACTGGCATAAATCTGGTTTTTTCATGACCCAGAGAGCGAACCAACAATCTGACAGAATGCGCTCTCACGCAAAAGATATCTTGTTCGATAAAAAAATGGGTGACCCAAGTTCACAAGAAATGTGGGATGATTTGTCTAAAGAAATGAAATCAGGAAAACAAAGCGCATTCTCTGCAGCCTGGTCGTGGGTTTATAAAAACCCAATTTCCTAAATGGAAGTTTGTGTTGCAGCGGTTTGTTTCTTCATTGGTTTTTTTGTGGCCTACAATTTTGGATGCAAAGCCAAAACTCCAAGATGGCTTAAGCGTATGAGTATTGATGATGAAAATCTACCCATCAAGAAGGCACATAGACAAAATGACAGAGCCATGCAAGTGAGAGACCACACCATGCGCTTAAATGAGGTTACATTTTTAATCTCGAAGCTCCAAGCTTACGACAACGACACTGAGGTAATCAACACCTTTATTGAACGAATTGAGGTGACTATAGATAAATTAACCATTGCTATTTCAAGCGAAAATGAAGCCTGGGCTGGCTCATTACTCAAAACATTTAGCCGACATTTAAGAGAAGTTTTGAACGAAGCTGCAACAAATAAAATTGAATTTAGAACATGCACAACCCATGTAGAACATCTGCTATCACTGCTATCTTCGCTCAATAAAAACACTTGGGGATTTGAAATCACTGACCATCAAGTTTTTGAATTAGATCGTCCGAGGTTTGTTAAATCTCTAGCGATTATGCCATGGATTGCTGATATACTTTGGGAATCGGTAATCAACAACGTCAACATCGACTATGTCGGAGTCGAAATTGCCTCAGATACATATGAAGCTACCTATACAATTACTTTTGACGGAAATAAAATGATACGCAGCACTCCATTGATAGATGGTGCAGTTAGAAGTGAAGATTAAAAAATCCATTTTCAGGATACAACACCCAGTTCAAATGTGGTTCACCACGGCATCAGGGAGAATCGTCATTTGAGTGCCATCTGACATGTTTTTTAAAGTCACCATTCCTGATTTGCGTTCATCTTCTCCAATCAGGACTACAAAGGGAATGTTTTTATCGTTGGCATATTTAACCTGCTTCTTGAGCTTAGAAGCATCTGGATAGAGCTCTACAGAAAAACCGGAAGAACGAATTTGAGAAACCAACATGAGTTCCTGGGAACAATTTTTAGAATCCATTTGGGTGATTAAGACGTCTGTCGTTTTGTCGATGTTGTCAGGGAATTTATTAAAATGCTCTAAAACATCTTCGATGCGATCTGCTCCGAAGCTAATCCCAACACCACTCATGCCTTCTAATCCAAAAATCCCAGTCAGATTATCATAACGTCCACCTCCACAAATACTCCCCACAGGAGAGTCCGCAACTTTCACTTCGAAAATAGCGCCAGTGTAATAATCTAAACCTCGAGCTAACATTGCATCAAACTTGATGTTTGGAGCTACAATACCATCATCCTTAGCCCTGCTTAAAAGCAACTCTAATTCTTGAAGACCTGATTCCCCTTTTTCATTTCCGGCAATCAATTCTGACAGCTTAGATAAAATATCCAAGCTGTTTTCATGAGAGTTGATTTCAACCAGTGTTTCAATACCTGAAACGACACCCTCACCAAACCCTCTTTTTTCAAGCTCCATTTTAACTCCTTCTACCCCGACCTTGTCATATTTATCAACAGCTACAGTCCAGTCTGTAAGCCTATCTTCTGGGACCCCCATGGCAAATGCTACTGCTGCGAGCACTCTTCTGTCATTCAATAAAATCGTAAACCCAGGGACACCTAAATCTGTAAGTGATTCCGAAAAAACTTGTACCAAATCCAACTCACATAGACTACTGGTGCTGCCGATAATGTCCGCATCACATTGAGTGAACTCTTGATACCTGCCCTTACCAGGTCGGTCTCCACGCCATACATGCTGAATCTGATATCTTTTAAACGGAAACGTCAAAGAATTCCTATTCATGACCACAAAACGAGCAAATGGCACTGTTAAATCATAGCGTAGCGCCTTTTTACTAATTGTTGGGGTGAGTTTCTTGCTGTCTTTTGCTTCAAGTGCCGCTGCATCCGCTTTAGAAAGATAATCTCCATTGTTCAGGATGCTAAAAATAAGTTTATCCCCCTCTTCACCGTATTTTCCTGTAAGAGTTTGCAAATTTTCGAAAGAAGGTGTTTCGATGGGCAGAAACCCGTGCTTAACGAAAACATTGCGAATGGTTGAGAAAATCCACTGTCTTCGGGCCATGGCGCGAGGCCCGAAGTCCCTTGTTCCTTTAGGAATAGAAGGTTTACTCATCGCTTCAACTTCTTACGGTATTTAATAAATGAAAACACGATAAGACCACAAACTGCTAACCATAAATATTGCATGCGATAAAAGTAAACTACACGAGACATAAAAACTACCATTTAATAGGCATTAAAGAAAATAATTCGAGACTTTTATTTACTTTAGAAAATGGCTTGGACCCAAAAAAACCTCTGTAAGAAGACAATGGACTTGGATGGGGAGAAACATGAACAAAGTGCTTTGAATCATTAATTGCAGGTTGAAACTTTTGTGCGTAGGCTCCCCAAAGTACAAAACATACATTTTCTTTTTTTGAGCTTATGGCTTTCACAATTTCAAGCGTGACCTCTTCCCATCCCCAATTTTTATGAGAAGCTGCTCGACCTGAAGAAACTGTCAGAACAGAATTCAACAACAAGACTCCATCGGCTGCAATATCTGACAGGTCAGATTTCCTAGGTGACAATTGCAAGTCGTCTTCGCGTTCCTTTAAAATATTCCTGAGTGAAGGCGGTAGCTTCACGCCATGTGGAACTGAAAACGCCAGACCATCAGCTTGACCCCTTCCATGGTATGGGTCCTGCCCGACAATCACAACTCGAACTTGATATAACTTACACAACCTCAGAGATCTAAACACGTCACTTGGTGCTGGATGGCATGTTTCTTTCGAATATGCGTGCACCACATTTTTTTCTAGCTTGTCCCAAACTGATGATTTGGGCGCTGTGGGATCTAAAAATATTTTATTAAAAACTTTCATCCAATCTCCAACCCCTCCTTCAAGGTGCAAACACGACTCTAAAGATTTCATTTTCATTATATTACGACTTAAATAATGGGCTGGCTAAAATGACTGTTTTAACATCTTATGAATAATCTTACAACTATAATTTTAGACTAAGCAATGTACAAGGTATTTTTGTCTTTTACTGTTACTCAAAATTAACAACTATTACCCAATCGATGGATCCTAAAATCAAAGCTCGCCTAGAAAGTAAAAGTGGCAAAACGCTTTATGGATACCAGAAATTGGCTATCGATGAGATGATGCAAAAGTTCGTTGATAAAAAAACGAACTTTAATCTTCTTTTCCAGCTTCCTACAGGTGGAGGAAAGACTGTCATATTCTCAGAGTTGGCAAAGAAATTTATTCTTTCTACTGGTAAAAAAGTTCTGATTCTCACTCACCGTATTGAGCTTCTAGGCCAAACTTCAAAGTTGCTTTCTGAGATTGGAGTGCCTAACAAAGTGATCAACGCTAAGGTAAAGGACCTGGATGATGGAGAAGAACATTGGTGTTATGTTGCGATGGTTGAGACACTCAATAACCGTATCAACGATGAGCAAATGGTGTTCGAGGACTTGGGCCTAGTTATTGTCGATGAAGCCCATTACAACAGCTTTAGAAAATTATTTAAGCACTTTAGAGATCAGATCTTATTAGGCGTGACTGCCACGCCATTAAGTTCTAACATTAAACTCCCTCTGAATGACAACTACAACGAGCTAATTGTAGGAGAAAGCATCTCGTCATTGGTCGATGGCGGATATCTCTCTAGGGCGAAAACGTACAACTACGATGTAAATCTCAGAGCACTTAAAGTGGGGATTAACGGTGACTATACTGTCAGTTCATCTGAGAGGCTTTATGGAAACTACCTGATGCAAGAAAAGCTTCTTTACGCTTATGAGGAGAAAGCAAAAGGAAGTAAAACCCTCATCTTTAACAACGGCATTAGCACCTCGAAACAAGTGCAAGCTATGTTTAAAGAGGAAGGATACGAGTGCAAGCACCTTGACAACACACACAGTGAAAAAGAAAGAGCTGATATACTTAAATGGTTTCATGAAAAACCAGATGCTATTCTCTCGTCAGTCAGTATTTTAACAACTGGATTTGATGAGCCAACTGTTTCTACAATTATACTCAATCGTGCCACCAAATCTCTCACGCTGTATCACCAAATGATCGGTAGAGGATCTAGATCGCTTCCCAACAAGAAAAGTTTCAACGTCATTGATTTGGGGAACAATGCACGTAGGTTTGGTTTGTGGGATTCTCACATCGACTGGTATGAGATTTTTAAAGAGCCACAATCATTTATCGATGGTTTGTACTCTGATGAAGAGATTGAAGACGAGTTTGTTTATGAACTCCCGAAACATTTAGCAAAAAGATTTGAAGGAGGACCAGAAGCTGAATTTGACATGCTCAAGGTGTATGAGAATGTCATGAAGCAGGCTGAACGTCCAAAAAAAGCTGTTGACCTAAGTATGATCCAACACAAAGCAATCATCCAATATGCTGCAAAGGATTATTGGGACGCTGTAGAGATTATAGGCGAGCTAAAGGATGATATTAATTTCAGGGTGAAAATCTATGCGAAGTGCATGGCAAAGACCACAGACAATTATAGAACATGGTTACAAGACGAATACACGCGTCGTCTGAAGACAGAATTGCGACATGATTTCAATTCCGTTTTATCTGAAGAGGCAAAAGCGGAAAAGTAACCACACTTCCAAATGAGTATGCTGACCTATTGTTCCTTTGCCATGATGCTGGGAGCAATTTCTGGCATCACCTATGCTACCTTAAAAAACAGATACGCATTGTCCCGAAAGGGCAGCATCAACAAGATGGGAAGTGAAGAGATAAACCCTCTAATGCTGGCTGAACGTTATCAAGGGCTAAGCCTATCATTGCTTCAAATTCGTAGAAAAACTGACGTGAGTGAGGAACTCGTTAAGATTCGCCAAAAGAATCTGCTCCTATTGATGAATCCACATTTTATCTTTAATGTTCTCACGGGGATTCACCTGCTACTCATTCAGGGCAACACTCAAAAGACTTTGGGAGCTTTAAGAAAATTTAAAGGACTGCTTATCCGTTGCTGGGGAAGTGCCACAGACAGTCCTGCCAGCCTGAGGGCTTCGACAATTCAGCAAGAAATAGATTTCATCAATGACTATTTCGACCTTGAGAGCCTGAGACTATCTGGGGAAGTAAAGTTCAAGATCAGTACAAATGTGGATTCCGAATATGAAATTCCAGCATTTTTAATTCAACCTGTGGTAGAGAATGCTCTATGGCATGGCGTCGAAGTTTCAGGTCATATGGGCGTTGTCCCCGAAATAGAGTTAAGCTTTGATGTGAATTCGAAACGGAATTTACTTGTGATGCGTGTCTTAGATAACGGGCCAGGACTGACGACGTCGTCCGACTTCACAACACCCACAAAAATATCTGAGGCCAAGCGTCAATCTCACGGCCTTCGGATTTTAAGGGAGAGACTGCTGTTGATTTCAGAAAGTGCGGAATTTAAGCTAGAAAACAGAAAAGATCAACGTGGTTGTATCGCTACAATATCAATCCCATATAAGGATTAGGAATTGAGATCGGGCATCCTGGGCTTGGGCGTATCTGTGAGAGATCCAAACTTCTTGTCGACAGCATCGAAGACACCTACAATACCCACCATTGCGGCATTGTCCGTACAATAGCTCATCGGGGGAATGAACACCTTCCATGGATCTTCTAACAGAAATTCTTTTTCTGTGAGCGCCCTTCGCAATCCAGAATTAGCCGACACACCTCCAGCAATCGCTACTTGATTGAGTCCAGTTGTTTTTACCGCAAGCTCCAATTTCGAAATAAGCATGGTCACAATTGCCGATTGGACAGAAGCACAAAAATCATGGAGGTTTTTCTTAATGAATTCTGAATCTTGAGCAAGTTGAGATTGAAGAAAGCGGAGAACTTGAGTTTTTAATCCGCTAAAGCTCATGTCCAATCCCACAACTTTCGACTTCGTAAACGAGTAGGCTTGTGGGTTGCCCAAAGCAGCATATTGATCGATGAGAGGCCCTCCGGGATAAGGAAGACCAATCAATTTAGCGACTTTATCAAAGGCCTCACCAGCGGCGTCATCAAGGGTTGTTCCAACAACCTCCATGTTGGACGCAGAGTGAACGTGGATAATTTGAGTATGACCGCCAGACACTGTAAGGCATAAAAACGGGAAATCTGGAGATGGCCCTGGAGAAATAAAATGAGCTAAAACATGAGCTCTCATGTGATGAACAGGGATGGTAGGAATCTTGCGAGCCCAAGCCCAAGCTTTAGCAAATGAAGCACCCACCAACAGTGAACCGCTAAGACCTGGGCCTATCGTATAGGCTACTGCATCAATTTCATCGGGGGAAATTCCAGCATCTAAAATTGCAAGGGTTACTGTAGGCGTGATATTGCTAAGATGGGCACGTGAAGCAAGCTCGGGAACCACTCCGCCATATCTCGCGTGAACTTCCTGGTTTGCAACTAAATTTGACAACACTTGGTTGCCTTTTAATACTGCAACTCCAGTATCATCACAAGATGATTCAATGGCAAGAATAATGGGTTGTCGAATGTTCATTTGATAAATAAAGCGAACGACAAAAGTACGGCGCCCAAGTCATCTTAACTTGCTCCTGTAATCGCTTAGAAATTGACGCACTCTAAAAACACATTAACTTTCACACGTAACTCCATATTTAGATGGACATTGCGATGCTTCGCAGCAGGGTTTCTGTTGGTTGTTTCTTTCTCGATTTTAGTCCAAACACCTTTTATTCAAGGTTACCTCATTGCAATAGCAACTGAACAAGCTGAGAAATCACTGGGAATGGACGTAGCTGTTGGCACAGTGGACATCAGCTTCTCCTCAAGGTCACTCACCATCCATGAAATAACAGGAGAAACTGAAGGCGTAAAAATTACATGTAAAAGTTTACAATGGAGCGAACTGTGGGACAACAACCGGGGCAAATTCGCATTGGGTTCAGCTCTTTTTGATACAGTACACGTCAGCATTCAGAGCCTAGAAGATGCCCAAAAAATAGCTCGTCAAATGCGGGATTCCAACGGTGGTGAGGTGCAGGAGCATTTCATCCGAAGCCTCGTCATCAACAATCTTATTTTTGAACTTCAAGACCAGAGGGCCATTGAAATCGATCACATTGCCTGCGAAAACATTGAAATACACAATCAAGATGTGGTTCTCAACCTGTGGAGTATTCACAACGGTTCACTAACTATGCCAGGTTACGACTCTGTAGAGATCGAGAAAAGTTCCGGGTTTTTAAGTGTCATGAACGGTGAGGTTGATTGTAAAATTCATGAATTAATTTCAAAAGAAGGAAACCTTTCCGCTGAAGTTTTCATGAATAAAAACAATGACTTATCGATCCCCAAACTGTCAATCGATGCGAATGCTCATTTGCTGGCAAAGCGGTTTGAAAAATACCTAGATAAAAAAACGCTTGACATTCTTACAAACCTAGCCTCAGAGAAGGTTATCTGCGATCTCTCTTTTCTAGAGAATGAGTTAATCGTGCACCGCTTTCTTCACGACCAAATCGTATTCTCGGGAAAACTTGGCACAACAAACGACAAAATAGATTGGGAAATAAAAGCCACATTGGACTCTAAAATTTCTGAGCCTTGGACAGGAAAACTGTTACAAGAAAACATCGAGATTGACTTGGACATCACAGGGTCACAGAACGATGTTCAAGGTACTTTTGTCAGCGACCTCACTGCTGGATATTTCACTTTAGATTGGAGGAATGGAGAAATGGCCGGAAGTATTAACTGTGACAGCACATGGACCTCGAAAGGCATTGTAGAAAATTTATACGCTGAGTTTACATGGATTCAAGGAGCCGCTGAAGTCAGCTGGGAAAGTGATTTACATGATGTGAGTATCGAATATGATTCGTGGAAACTCTCAAGCCACCTAGTGGGACACACAACGTACCGTGGCGGTTTTCAAGATGCGACTCTGAGTTTTACAAAACCTTTACTCAAAAAAAACAGCTCTACCCCTCCCATCGACTTTGGGTTTTGCAAACTCGATATTTCACTTGACGGAACACAGGTAGACATCGATATCAAGTCCGACATCATGGACGCTAATTTGGCGGTGAACATCGAAGAAAAAAAGTGGATGACATGGTTGGAAACTTCGAAAACACAGACACCTGAAAATACAAATTTTGATGGATTTCTAACTCAAGGGACTTGTACAGTGTATCAATCTGCACCTTTCTTAGAATTGTTTCATGTGCCATTGGTGGTTGCTGATGAAATCGAAGCCGTCTGGTCAATCTCGGTGGATCAATACCAAGCTGAGATCACCTCTGATTGGATCAGCATCAAAGATATTCAGTTAAAAAAGCCTGTCATCAATCTCTCCGGAGGATCTTTTAAAAACTCCATGCATGCTGAAATTTTAGAAGTTAACAAAAACGAATTGTTGATCGCAAAAAAAATCGACATGGAACTTTTGGGTGATTCTGCTTGGACATACATCTGCAACTGGGAGAATGCAGAGAAAACTAAAGGGTTGCTGAAAATTTATGGAGAGAAAAAAGATGCGTGGGAGTTTAACTTACTCGACGCCATCATCCCAATGGGGATGGACACTCTCGCTTTTTTTGATATCACGGGGAGATGTAATGGAAACATTGACAACCCATTCATTTCTATCTCTGGTGAAGGAAAGAACCTATCGTACGCAAATGAAATCATCCCTTACACAAAAGTTCATTTGGAATATTTTGAAGGCCAAGTACTTGTTGAAAACAAGATGTCCGGCTTCGGACTTGAAGGTGCTGGAAAGATCGAAACAAATGGATTTGTTGACCTAAATCGTCTCGATGAGCTGGACCTCGACTTGGAAACCACATTGGTAGATTTCCCCATGAACTTTGCCAACAAATTACTCAATGAAAACACTGCAAAACTCGATGGTACGTTAGACGGTGATTTCACAATTCGTGGCTCCTATCAAAATCCAGAAATTAACGGCGAAGGAGTTTTAAAAGAGGCTGTCGTAGAAGTCTCATATCTGGGCACAGAATACTATGCAAATGGTAAATTTAATGTCTTGCCTTATGGCATTGAATTAAATGGCATACAAGTTCAAGACCCCAATGGAGGTGAAGCGACGCTTGTAGGCACTGCCATTCATGAAGGATACAAAAAATGGAATCTGGATGTTTCACTTAACATTGAAGATGAAACAAAACCACTGGACATCATGAATATCCCCAATTCTCCAGACGCATATTTTTACGGAACGGGGAAGGCTACTGGAGACATTAACGTATTTGGGTACGATGGAGAAATGACGATAGAAGCGCGACTGAAGACGTTTGAAGGCACAGATTTCGTTCTGCCTATGGAAACTGCAACAAGCTCTACATGGTCAACTTTTGTTGAGTTTATAGACCACGATGTGACTGAGCAAAGTGACGAGGTCAATCCCAAGAAAAAAACATCCGTCAATCTTGATTTAATCATTGATGTTCAAGAGGAAAGCAAGGCTCGCATCATTTTCGATGAAGCTGTGGGTGATGAAATTGTGGGGAGATGTCAGGGAATAATCCATCTCGCTCTTGATGATCTTGAAAGACTTTCTATGTACGGGTCTTTAGAGATTATCGAGGGAGATTATCTATTTACACTATACAACTTCATCAATAAGAAATTTATCGCTGAACCCGGAGGAACAATCAAATGGTTTGGCAACCCCTACGAAGCAGAAATTGATGTCAAAACATCTTATTCTACCCGTACATCTCTTTTGCCGATAAGTCCTGAGTCTGCAGATGAGGGAAAGAAAAAAGTGGATTTGGTTTTAAACTTAAACGGAAATTTAATGAGGCCCGGAATCAAATTCGACATCGAATTGCCTGAAAGCAACGCGAGGACGAAAGCTACACTTGCTACGCTTATTTCCAATGAGGAAGAAATGAACCGACAAGCATTGTCTCTTCTTGTGCTACAACAATTTTTACCTCCAGAATGGCAGGCGGCAGCAATTGGGAGTACTGGACTTCAAGAAAACAGCACAGAACTTATCTCGTCACAATTTGGAAACTGGCTCTCTGGCATTAGCGAAGATGTCAATGTAGGAATTGATTATGATGCAGGATCTAAGGCAGGTGATGAATCCGCTTTAGCTGTAGCATTGTCAACACAACTTTTAGACGACAGGCTTCATGTTGAAGGAGAGGTAGGAACCGACAGACTCAACACCGGAGCCTTTGAGGATGTGAAACTTCGTGATGTCCGACTGAGGTATGACATCAACAAAGATGGATCGCTTCAACTCACCGGATATTCTTCACAACGATCTACTATACCTGGTCTAGAAGGAGAAAGCGTTCAAGGAGTAGGAATACTCTTTCACAAAGACTTTAACAAATTCATGGATATTTTCAAAAGGAATTGACAAAACGTGGTTTGTTTCTTAAACAAGAAACTGGGGAGAAGTTTCGCACTAAAGTGGTGACATCTATATCAATAAGCCGTGTGATGCAATATCTTTGGGACACTGGAAATTAACATTGACGGATACCAAGACCGGTTACCCTCATTTTTCATCTCACTGGTGTTAAACCCATTACTTCGAATTAAAAAAACATAAAATGAAATCTTTACATTCAATTCTCTTTGCCTCAATGTTAACTTTCGTTGTTTCTACTTCAGCTCAAATTACCATTACGTCTTCTGACCTTCCTCAAGGTGGAGAATCTTATACAATACAAACCTCGTTGACTGAAACACTTTACGACTTTACAACAACCGGTGGAGGGATCGTATGGGATTTCTCTGAATTAGTCTCATCATCCGAAGCCGTTGTCGAATATGGCGCTATGGGAGATGCACCTGTCTTAGCACAACTGTCTTTCAACAATGAGTGGACCAATGGTGATTACTTGTGTGATTTATTCGGCCCGGGAGAATTCGATCTCGCTGCATTAGAAACAATAGGTGTTGATTTGCCCGTCGCAATCTCAAACCTAAACAACTACTTACAAACCTCAAACGATTCATACAACATCGCTGGCATATCATTGAGCGTGGAAGGATTTGATCTTCCTGTTGAATACTCAGACATCGATGAAATACACCCCCTTCCATTAAATTTCATGGACGAAATCAACTCTACATCAGCTTATACTGTGAACATACCGGAAGTCTTTACGTATGAAACTTCAGCATCAAGAGTAGGCTCAGTAGATGGTTGGGGAACCCTAACCTTACCTGGTGGACAAACCCACGAAGTTTTAAGAGTCAACACAACAATTTCAACGCACGATATCTTTTCATTGTCCGGATCAGATCCATTCGAAATAGACAGAGAGTCTACTGTTTACTCTTGGTTGGGAGATGGAGGAATGCCTTACCTAGAAGTCAGTACAATTTTCGGAGCCACTTTCTCTATAGAATATCAAGGAGAGGCGATCATGAAAGACACCTCTGGCACAGACGGCATCTCTGCTGTTATCCCGAACGCCTTCGTGACATTCCCCAATCCTGTCAATGCTTCTGACGACATTGTTTTAAGTGGTGCAAATATCGATACTGAGTGGGAGCTCCGAGATGCTTCAGGACGTGTCATGAAGACCGGTTTCGGCAACACAATTCCTACAAATGGATTGGCATCTGGTGCTTACTTGGTTTCTGACATTACATTTCTAAGCCAAGGATTGCGTTCAAGACCTTCGACGGTAATTATCAAGTAAAGTCAAGTCAAACGACTACTGACAAGAGTAATCTGAGAGGGGGTCAGGAGAACAGAAATTCAATTCTGCTGTCTCATCACCTTCTTGCAAATGCTCTATGGTATCTTCTGTAAATCCGAGCCCAAACACACCTTGAACGGTCCTTGATCCCCAAAGACCCAAACCACCGTCAATGTTGCTGTATTCTGGCCTGTCTTGGATAACACCAGTGATTGGAGAGTTAATATCTAGGTAGATGGACAGTTGCTCATTTGCAACAATAAGTAAGAAATCAAATGCACGTGATATTTGGACGTCTTCATCCCAAATTCCCAACTCTCTTGTTGTCCTGGTGCTCTTTTCCAGTCTTGTAGAAAGTGTACTGTAAAAGGTTGAACCACCGAAAACCTTGGTCAATTGCTCACCCCCGTCGTCATCATTTGGGTCCAACGATCCAATGGGGATTTCAAGTGTTCTGTACTTGGAACTGTCTAAAATCGTGAGGAAATCATCCGCCCAATAGTGCTCCATAAAATGAACTCGAATAGCTGCATCATAACGAGCAGCACCGGGTGTTGAAGACCATTTAAATGTATAATCGGGGTAGGTTACGTTCGTGATACCCACACTTGCAAATCCCAACTTTAAATTGTCAATGCCCATGGGAGGCTGAGTAATATTTCCCAAAGCCAAAGCAATCATATTTGTATTTGCCTCAATGTCTAGGGTATCATCAATGACAATCTCCAAACGGTACGATGCTTCTGAATTTAAGTCATCTCCATCTTGACGACGCGTAGAAACAAAATATTCTCTGTGCTCAGGAGCAAAAAACACCCCGTTATCTTCCTTATCCTGAAGAAGGGTATCGTTTAATTCAAAGACTCTTCCATCAATACCATTAATGACCTCAACGAACTGCGCATGAACACGAGAAGGTTCATATTCAGAAGAGTCGGCGATAAGCGCTACTTGGGTTTGATCTCCCTCACCTAACCATGTCCGGTTAATGCGAACCCATTGCGTATCTATTTCTGCATCTAAAAGACCAAATACAACAGGAATAGACTTGTACGGAGCAGTTAAATCAACATCAGTCGTACAGCTAGAAAGTCCCGCAAGGGAAATTATAAAAAACAGGTGTTTTACTTGCATGACGCGAAGATACTTATTTGTAGATGCTTATTGAAGGTCTAGTAAAAATTCTAGCGAGTCAACTCCATCAGCATAATCATCCAAAGCGGGGAATTGAGCCATTCCAAGATTTGTCTGAGAAATTTGTGGGGATTGTAGGGTCAGAGAAGACTTAAACTGAATTGCTCCAGATCTGGAAGTGACTACCTGAAGTCCATCTCGGTAACCTGACAACTTATCTACAATGGAATCTAGTTCTTGATACCGTTCAATAAACAGGGATCCAACTGGCGATACCCACTGCTCATCTTCTTTCACCAAAAGAAATCCGTTTTCGATCAATTCATCTCTGTTGAGAAGCCAAATAGCTTTGTGATAATCATAGTTGTTCGCGTACTTGTTATTCATCGCCAAATCGCCCCATGAAACCCAAGCCCCGAAACACCTGTCAAGATCGAAGTCTTGGGGAAGGAAAACTTTCGTGGTGCTTCTGCACCCCAAACCAAAATGTGTGAATATATCATCTCCCAAAGCTTTCAATTCATCTTCTGACTCAGAGCCGTCAAGGACAGCAACACCTGTTCTTTGGGCCCGGAAAAGATGTGGCAAATGACCAAAATAAGAGTCAAAATATCTCATGGTATTGGAACTTCCGGTTGCAATGACAGCATCTACCTTACCTAATTTACCCTCAACAAACGTAATTCTACCCTTCAATTTAGGCTCAATGGCTTCCAGCTCGTGAACAACTCTTTGAGGTAAAATCAAATCGCCACTTGAGGCTTTAATCGCGACATCGTGGCCCGCTACAAGGGAACAAAGAATGTCATGAAATCCCACAAGAGGAAGGTTTCCCGCTAAAATAAGCCCCACTCTTTTTCCAGAACTACCTGCGACAGCATCATGCAATTCATAGTGAGAAAACCACGTAATCAGATGTTCATCTCTCAATGATTCTCCCCATGATTTGAAAGCCGTCATGACGCTATCAGCTGTAAACCAACCATTGTGAGCTTCTGCCAATTGCAACAATTCTTTGTCGGTTGGGGCATTGTGACGAAACCAAATACCTAGTTTCTTTAAGACAGGTTGTAGTGTGTTCACTGTATCTTTGTATCTGTAAATTTGAAAGGCAAAAGTACATGGCAATTATTATTACCGAAGACTGCATCAACTGTGGCGCTTGTGAGCCCGAATGTCCCAACACTGCAATCTATGAAGGATCTGCCAAATGGAAGTTCTCTGACGGTACAGGTTTTGCAGGAAAAGGGGTACACCCAACAGCCGGAGAAGTAGACGCTGACAAGGAAAACGAAGCAATAAGCATGGATTTGTATTTCATTTCACCGGAAAAATGTACCGAGTGTGTGGGCTTCCATGACGAGCCACAATGTGCTGCAGTTTGCCCAGTAGATTGTTGTGTTGATGATGAAGATTTGCCTGAAAGTGAAGATGTTTTATTGGCAAAAAAAGCGTTTTTACACGTTTAAGCCACACAAGATGCATCCCCTTCGATGCGTTACATCAACATGAAAAGATTTACTCTCCGCATTGCTTTTTTCACTGCTTTACTGACACCGCTTTTCACAACTGCCCAAACTGAACAATTCTCATCACTGCAAAAAGCAAAAACTGATTCTGAACGAGAAATTGCACATCAAGCCCTAAATAAATATGTCGTGCAAAGCCTTAACAACGCGTTAACTGCAGAAGATTTGGAGCCACTCATAAGCAACTGGCCAGCAGGCAACATTACAGCAGGTGAGGGAAATGAAAAAGTAGTTGTACTGTCTTGGAATTCTGAAAGATCTGATCGGACTCAAGACTACGGAGGCTTTGTTCTTTTCGGGTTTGAAAGAGACGGAGATTTCACCACATTCAAGTGGACAGAACTGATTCACAGCAGAAATGAAGATCCAACAAATGTTACTCGAAGCTACAGAGTAGATGACTGGCCAGGTGCTATTTACTATGAAATCATCCTCACACACGTGAAGAAAAAACCTGTATATACCATGCTCGGATGGGATGGAGCAGATGGCCAAGTCACAAGAAAAGTGATTGAGACGATGATTGTCACAAATGATCGGATTCGTTTGGGAGTTCCATATTTAAAAACAGATGAAGGTTTACAAAAGCGTCACATTCTAGAGTATGGAGATGCACTCCAAGCTACACTTAAATATGAGGCTGAGAACGAAAGGATCGTCATTGACCGCTTGGCTCCTAGTGACCCCTCGCTTGAAGGTGCAACAGCTTTTTACGGCCCTACAATGGAGTATGACGCCTTTCTTTGGGATGGTGGGAAATGGGTGTTTTCTAAAGACGTAATTGTGACCAACAACAAATCGAGTAGAAGAAATAGAGTTTATAACGACCCCAAATCTAACAGGTCTAAAAAATCCAATTAACATCTGATATTGATGAAGCTTCTCTTATTCATTCCATGTTTTCTCATCTTTTTACTCAGCTCATTTGCTCAAGACAGCACAGTGACGTCAAGTAAATTCATGCCCTCCATGGCGGAAGAAATTGCGAATTTAACAAGAAGGCCCCTCGGAGAAGGCACACTTAATTTTGAGAGGTTTATTATGTATACTGTAGAAGACCATGGGAAAAGTAGAGCTGGTAAAATTTATTTCTCAAATGAACATGAAGCCGTAGTTTGGCTTGAAGACATCAATCGAGATGAAAATTTGTTTTTTCGCGCAACACCAGAATCTTCTACAATCACAATCACACCATCTATAAAACAAGGATCAGAGCTCTCCCCTGAACTAATTAAAGCCCTAGGGTATGCAGATGACATCGAGCCATCAGAGACCTACATCACAGATAAAGAAATTCCTGTAGACACGATTGCAAATTCAGAATGTCAAGCTGCAGTTGCACTTTTAGATGAGTTAAAACAAACGATGTGGGTGGCTTTAAAGAAATCATTCAAAAAAGCTGACAGACAGATGCTAGAAAGGGGGATTCGTTTAATATTTAACAACCAAACACGCTCTACTTTCCTTTCTTCAGCGATTGTCAATGACTCTTGGATCCCACTGGGCTTCAATTGTGACAGCTATCAACTGAGAATCATCAACTGGGGAACAGATGGTGAATTTAAAATAGAACAAGAAGATCTGATGATAAAAATCTTGGGACTTGATTTAAATCAGGTTGCTAAAAAATACATCGACGACCTGAACAAAGAAGAGCGTCTTCAAAAAGAGGACTGACCTAGAAGAACCTCTGTTGCTCCAGATCCATATTCGCGTGGATTCGCATCACGCACAGTACAGTCTGGATAATATGATTCTAACCGTATTCTAATTTGGTTTCTAAGCACACCCTGTCCCACTCCATGGATAAAAATAATGCGTCTTACCCTCTGCTCACCAGCAATTCGCATCATTCTCTCAAAGTGATTCAGTTGAATGTCTAACTTCGTTCTGTCCTGAAGACCAGATTGATCATCGATAAGTTCATGGATGTGAAGATCAATGACCATGTGCTCCCCCCTCCTATCTTGATTTGTGGCTCGAACATTGGCGTATTTGACTTCAAAATCTTTTTGGATGAGCTTTTGTCTTTCCGCACTGACGTCTTGTGCGATAATTTGAGCCAAATCAGGGAGTTTGTTGTTGTATTCTTCTTCTTGCTCGATTTCACTCGCACTGACAAGCATCAGTTCCTTAAGGTTGTATTTCATATCGAACCCATCCTCTCCTTCAACATTCGCTGTTCCATCAGGGAAAACCTCCAACACAATTCCACCCCCAACATCATTTAGGAATTTCACTTCACTTCCCACTTTAATCCCCACTGACATTATTTCGAAAGTAAACTACACGCCATTTCTATCTGACTGCGAGACACATCCAAATGTGTCACAAATCTAATGCTGGTAGGACTAAACGGAAAACACGCAATTCCCAATTCTCCCCACTGCTTAGCTAAATCTGCAGAGTCAATTCCCGGAACAAGTTCAAGAATACAGATGTTTGTTTCCACTTTTGAAACAGAAGCAACATGTTTGTTTTTCAAAGATGCTTCGCTGAGCATTTTTGCATGAAGATGATCCTCTTCCAACCTGTCTAAATGATGATCTAAAGCATAACTTCCAGCTGCTGCAACAATTCCAGCCTGTCTCATCCCGCCTCCAAAAACCTTCCTCGCGCGATGTGCTTTGGCAATAAAAGCTTCTGTACCGATTAAGACTGATCCAACTGGACACCCCATTCCTTTCGATAGACAGAGTGAAATAGAGTCGAAATTACTTCCATATTGCTTCAGAGCTGCAGTGTTGTGGTGAATTCCTCGTGCAACAATCGTATTCCAAAGTCTAGCGCCATCTAAATGCATCGAAAGAGAATTTGATTTGGCAACTTTGTGAATCGCAAGTATTTCTTCTTCGTCCCAAATAGACCCACCTCCCTTGTTGCATGTATCTTCTAGACTTACAAGCGATGTGTTTGCATAATGGCTGTCTGAAGGATTAATCGCTTTGACGACATCTTCAGAGGTGAATCGACCTCGGTCGCCATTTAAAAGTTTCACAGACGCACCTGAAAGACGGGCAACTCCACCACCTTCATAATGATAAATATGCGAGAGTTTGTCACAAATCACCTCGTCTCCTGGACGTGTATGAACGGAGATTGCAATCTGATTAGTCATCGTGCCTGAAGGACAAAACAAACCCGCCTCCATTCCGAAAAATTGTGCACATTTACGTTGAAGTTCATTTATTTCAGGATCTTCCGCAAAAACATCATCTCCAGTAACAGCTTGATGCATCACTTCTCTCATCTCTGTGGTGGGACGAGTGACTGTATCACTTCGAAGGTCAATTGTAAATTTATCTACTTTCATGATGGAACATCTATTTCAGCAAAGATAAATTAGGATTCATCAGAATCATGGAAATTAGACACCTACTCGTGGTCTATCTGGTATCACGTTAGTAACATACTCCGAGTTTTGATTAGATTGCGGACATGATAAAAAACATCCTTCTATTCTTTTTGCTTGTTGGTACATTTGGTATTTCTGCCACGATTGCACAAATATCAAATCCCTCCGACTCCACGCTCATAAGGTCCATTTACGATGAGGTACTTACCCATGGAGAGGCGTATGAGAACCTTCGAACACTTACGAAAACAATAGGTCATCGCCTAAGTGGCTCTCCTGAAGCAGACCAAGCGATGCTATGGGGTGCAGAGCTACTTCGAGCCTACGGGGCTGACACTGTATTTGTCATGCCCGTTGTGGTTCCAAGTTGGACGCGTGGCGAGATTGCATCTGCTTACGTAACGCATTCGGACGGTGAAAGAGAAGAGATACACATTACAGCTCTAGGTGGTTCAATAGGGACTCCCGGTGACTCAACTATCACAGCGGGGATTGTAGTTGTAAAACAACTTACCGACCTTGACACAATGGATGCGGACTTGACGAATGGGAAAATCGTACTGTTCAACAGAGCGATGGACCCCGTACTGATTAATACAGGCGCTGCTTATGGAGGAGCAAATGACCAAAGAGGTCGTGGAGCTATTGCAGCGTCTCGTGTAGGGGCTATTGGAGCACTTGTCAGGTCACTGACACATTCATTAGACACATTGCCTCACACTGGAGCGATGTATTACTCCGAAGATGTCAAGCGCATTCCAGCAGCTGCTATTTCGACTGTGGATGCCAGAAAACTAGCTGCACTATACAAAGAAGATTCTAACCTTAGAGTCACCTTACTGATGAATTGCAAAGCATTGCCAGATGTTGAACAAGGCAATGTCATTGGAGAATGGATTGGATCTGAATTGCCTAACGAAATCATAACACTTGGAGGACACCTTGATTCCTGGGACATTGGTGAAGGTGCCCACGATGATGGCGCAGGGGTAGTGCACACCATCGAAGTGCTAAGAGCGCTAAAAGCTATAGGTTATGTTCCAAGAAGAACCATTCGATTTGTCCTTTTCATCAATGAAGAAAATGGAAATCGTGGCGGAATAAAATACGCTGAGAGTGCCGCACAAGAATCAAAGAAAGGTACACGCTTGTATGTTGCGGCTATGGAGTCAGATGCTGGTGGATTCAGCCCCAGAGGATTCAGTATGGACGCTCCTGACAAACTAGTTGCTCAGGTAAAAAATTGGGCGCCATTGTTCGAGCCATACAATATACATCGGTTTAAAAAAGGTTGGGCTGGAGTCGATATAGGGCCTCTAAAAGAGTTAGAGAAAAAACCTTTGCTCATCGGACTTGTTCCTGATGGACAAAGGTATTTCGATTTTCACCACAGCACATCAGATGTGTTTGAGAATGTCCACAAACGAGAGTTAGAATTAGGCGCAGCCACAATGGCTTCAATGATTGTCCTTATAGATAAGTATATTCCTGCACCATAAACAAAAAGGTTGGAATGTTTAGCAATGAATCAATGACAACATCTGAAAAAAGTCATCGACTTCTCATGTAAAACCTCTCGAAACATGACCACGGATCATACAAAAAAAGCCCCGCATGAAGCGGGGCTTTTTATCAATTCAATATTCATAGACAGATTCACTCTGAAGTGATTCTATCGAAGCAATCAAATGTCTACAGACAAATGGTACCAAACGATCCTAAGAAAATCAGAAGATCACCCGTTGTAATCGCTCCATCACTATTCAAGTCTGCAGGACAATCGTTATCCTCAGGGAAAATACACGACCCGTCATCGTCGTTTGCAAACTCATTGTAGTTTGTAGCGTTCTCATACTGACAACCAAAAACGACTTCAGAACAAACTCCACACGTTCCATAAACGTTAGATACATCTCCTGAACCTACTGACCATTGTCTATTTGCATATGAAAAGTAGTCTGTAACAGGAGCACAGTCCCACAAATCACCATATCCATCACCATCAAGATCAGGATGAGGTGCATTCACTAGATCTTCCTGAACACCATCTACAACTAACAAGTACTCCATGTTGTCTGTTGGTGCAGGATCAAAAGTGAATGTCCAAGATCCGTCTCCATTGTCTGAAGCAACTGGACCAGCATTGGGATCCCAGCCCCACCATGGACC
>DDJR01000063.1 GCA_002339135.1 Flavobacteriales bacterium UBA2619
CGGGGTCTTTTTCTAATCGACAAAGATGGTGTCGTACAACACCAGCTGGTTAACAACCTTCCACTTGGCCGCAATGTGGATGAAGCTATTCGAATGCTCGATGCACTGATCCATGTAGAAACCAAGGGTGAAGTTTGTCCTGCAAATTGGAGCAAAGGGAAAGAAGCGATGAGTGCCACCGACCAAGGTGTTTCTGGCTACCTGTCAAACAACTAAGGAGAAAAATATGGCTATTTAGTCAACTTAGAATTTCCACCTTTCAGGGCCAACAACTCAGACCATTTATATGGAATGGGTTCCGCTTGAACTGAACGTGGAACATCTAGACCTTGAAGAAAGTCCGAAGCTATTTCATTAAATAGTTTTGGGCTTTCTATGCTTACAACATGACCACAACCTTTTATAACGGAAAGAGATGCATTTTTTTGGATTGTTGTAAACCTCTCTGCAGACTTGAAGAAGATGTGGTCTTGATCACCCATAACGACGAGACACTTCTTTGAAATTTCACGATTCACATACTCCTTGATTAATATAAAAAAAGGTTTGTAAAGCTCGACCCACTTTAAATATTCTGCGGTTGACATTCTTAAACTTTGCTTGAGAAAAATATATCTGCTTAATCTGTGATTCCTTCTAGGTAAAACGATGATGCCGAACAAGGCACAAAAAACTCTGAAGGGAAGCACGTAAGAGAGAAGTTTTCCTCCGTATACAAAAGCATGCATAAAAATACTTCCATCAAAAATGGCGCCTGCCATGACCATCCTATCAACCAAGTTGGGCCTTAACAAATCAAGCTTTTGTAGAACCACGGACCCTATGCTTAATGAGATGAAATTTGCTTTAACAATGTCCAAGTGGTCAATCACTTTTAAAATATCGCTAGCGACAATATCAAAATCATAGGCACCATACTCTGGTTGAATATTTTTAGAAAAACCATGATCTCGAAGGTCAATTAAGAGCAATCGAAAGTTTTTGGAAAAATGTTCTATTTGAAATTTCCAGGTCCGAATCGAGCCACCGGCTCCATGAACAAACACAAGCCAAGGAGCATCCTCCTTTCCGATGATCTCATAGTGAAGTAAATCACGCGAAATGGCATCTAGACTACCCAAGATCTAAAAGTTTTTCCTCCATGATTGAAATCTTTGCCAGAGCATCTGCTTCTTTCTTTCGCTCATTCGATACAACTGATTCAGGAGCTCCACTCACAAAGCTTTTATTTGACAGCTTACCTCTAACACTCTTTAAAAACCCTATTTGATAGTCAAGGTCCTTCTGAATCTTTTGCTTCTCCGATTCCACATCAAAACCATCACCAAAAGGAATATAAAATCTGTGACGCCCCACCATAAACCCAAAGGCGCCTTCCACTTTATCGCTTACCTGTTCTATACTTTCAAGATTTGTAAGGTGTGAAATTGCCGAAGTTAAACCAGAAGGAAAATGCTCGGATTTTTGAATTTTAAGTACCAGCTTCTCTCGGTTAGGTATGCCATTGTCTTTGCGAATGTTTCTCACACCACCTACAACCTCTTTTAAAAATTCGAAGTCACTTAGCAAAGCAACATTCACCACTTCGGCCTTGGGCCACTGTGTAACTATCAAAGCCTCTTCAGGGGTCTTTCTCTCACCCAACCAAGACCAGAGTTCCTCTGTTAAAAACGGCATGAAAGGGTGCAGTATTTTAACAATACATTCGAAGTGAGCGTAGGTCGCATCAAGCGTTATTCGATCGATGGGTTGACCATACACAGGCTTCACCAGTTCTAAATACCAGCTGCAGAACTCCTCCCAAACAAGCCTGTATGACGTCATCAGCGCTTCACTCAATCTGAATTCATTGAATTGCGCTTCAAGGTCTATCAGCGCTGAGTTGGTTCGACTCTCCATCCATTGAGAAGCAAGCAATGCGTGCTCAGGCTGCGCTATAGACTCATCGATTTCCCAACCTTTTACAAGACGAAATGCATTCCAAATTTTATTTGAAAAGTTTCTCCCGGTCTCACAAAGCTTTTCATCAAATGGAAGGTCATTTCCAGCTGGGGAAGTGAGTAGCATTCCAACTCTCACACCATCAGCACCGTACTTTTCCATCAATTCGATCGGGTCCGGACTGTTTCCAAGACTCTTCGACATCTTACGTCCCAATTCATCTCTTACAATCCCTGTAAAGTATACATTCTTAAATGGGGGCAAGTTTCTGTAATGGTAACCACTCATAATCATCCGTGCTACCCAGAAGAACATGATCTCAGGCGCTGTGACCAAATCATTCGTGGGGTAGTAATAATCAACCTCCTCCTCTTGATGCAAGCCATCAAAAACCTGTATAGGCCAAATCCAAGAACTAAACCACGTATCCATGACATCTTCGTCTTGCTTAAGTTCATCTTCAGCCACCACTCTGCCAGCTTTTTGTGAAGCAGCTTTCAAGGCATCTTCCAACGTCTTGGCAACTACAAAGTCATCTTCACCTTCACCATAGTACCACGCAGGTATACGATGGCCCCACCACAACTGTCTACTGACGCACCAATCTTTAATATTCTCCATCCAGTGGCGGTAGCTGTTCTTAAACTTCGCAGGATGGAATTGAATCGTGTCGTCCATGACATGTTCAAGAGCAGGTTTCGCTAGCTTCTCCATAGCCATAAACCATTGCAAGGAAAGGCGGGGCTCAATGATCGCGTCTGTCCTCTCACTTCTCCCCACCTTGTTTGTGTAATCCTCTATTTTAACAAGATTCCCTAACTTGTCAAGGTCTTTGGCAATTTGCTTCCTAACAACGAATCTGTCTAGCCCCTCGTATTGACCAGACTCAGAACTCATCGTCCCATCTGCAGAGATCGTATTAATGACCTTCAGATGATGTTTAATCCCCAGATCGTAATCATTGAGGTCATGTGCTGGTGTTACTTTTAAGCACCCAGTTCCAAACTCCAAATCAATATAATCATCTTGAATGATTGGAACTTCTCTATTGCAAATCGGAATGATGGCCTTTTTACCATGCAGATGAACATACCTGTCATCCTCAGGATGAACACAAATCGCAGTGTCTCCCAATATGGTTTCTGGTCGGGTTGTTGCAACGGTAATCCACTGGTCTTTCTCTCCAACAATTTTATACCTCACGTAATAAAGATGCCCATTCTCTTCTTTGTGTATGACTTCCTCATCGCTAAGTGCAGTAAGTGCAACAGGGTCCCAATTAACCATCCTTAAACCTCGGTAAATAAGTCCCTCGTTGTAGAAATGGATAAAAGTATCGATCACCCCCTCGTAGTATCGATCATCCATCGTGAACCGAGTCCTGTCCCAATCACAACTGGCGCCTAACTTCTTCAATTGATCTAAAATAATCCCACCATGCTCATGAGTCCAATCCCAAGCATGTTCAAGGAACTCATCCCGTTTAAGATCGCTTTTCTTGATGCCTGATTCACGTAGCTTACGCACTACTTTTGCTTCTGTAGCAATAGAAGCATGGTCCGTGCCAGGAACCCAACAAGCATTCTTCCCCAACATTCGTGCCCTACGAACAAGCACATCTTGGATTGTGTTGTTGAGCATGTGCCCCATATGAAGAACACCAGTCACATTCGGAGGAGGTATAACGACTGTATAAGGCTCTCTATCGTCTGGTGAGGATTTAAAGTATCCATTCTCCATCCAGTAGCTGTACCATTTATCTTCCGTCGCGCGGGGATCGTATTGTGCAGGAATTTCCATAAGACAAAAATAGTTCAGGAAAGAACAAAGCCACCCCGTAGGATGGCTTTGTAAGATAATTTAAAGAAAACTTTTATAGAATCTTAATTGTTGACTGGCGCACCCGAAGCTGGTTGCTTTACTGGCACTCCACTTGGAGCTCCAAGATCTGCTGCTTCAACGCGTCCTTTGATACGAATCACCTTCGTAGGCTCGTTAGATGCATTCGATGTAATCGTCACAGACTTGTTGATGGGTCCAATGCGTTTTGTGTCATATTTCACACTAATAGCTGATGTTGCACCAGGCATAATTGGATCTTTATCACATTTAGGCACTGTGCATCCACAAGACCCCTTACAACGTGAAATGATGAGTGGCTCAATTCCAGAATTTGTTACGGTAAACTCACACGCACCATTACCACCTTGAGTGATCGTTCCGTAATCATGAGTGCTCTTGTCTAAAGAGATCACCGGACCGTTTGCCACTTCTTGCGCAGATACGAATGCAATTAAACCAAATGCAAGTACAAAAGTTGAAAAAAATCTTTTCATTATAAAGTTAGTTATTAGCTCAT
>DDJR01000086.1:0-6475 GCA_002339135.1 Flavobacteriales bacterium UBA2619
AGTTCCCATGAGCTCAATCAACCAGGGACGTACCGCGATGTGATGGACACGACCATTGTGGCCCAATTCAAAGCAGATAATCTGAGTTCCAAGAAGTTAAAATCAATGTGTGAAGGCACTAATTTGCCTTCAGAACTGCCGGTACACTTCCTTGCTTGGACGACAACTCCTTGGACACTGCCTTCTAATACAGCATTAACTGTAGGGTCAAAAATTGATTACGCAATTGTTCGAACCACAAACAAATACACTGGTGAGGATGGGCTTGTCGTGCTTGCTGAAAAACTTGTAGAAAAACAATTTGTTAAAGGTCCTGATCACAAAGTTTTGGGGCATTGTAAGGGCTCCGTATTGGTGGGGATGAGGTATGAACAGTTAATAGATTGGGCTCAGCCCATGGAAGATTCAGACCAAGCGTTTAGAGTCATTTCTGGAGACTTTGTAACGACTGAAGATGGTACAGGAATTGTGCATACCGCCCCAACATTTGGAGCGGACGATGCGTTGGTTGCCAAAGCCGCAGGTGTCCCACCCATGCTCGTCGATGACGGGTCCGGTCACGGTGTTCCACTTGTGGATATGCAAGGAAGATTGCGTGAAGGGTACGGTCCTTTTCCAGGTCGTTTCGTGAAGAATGAGTACTACAATGATGGAGAAGCCCCTGAAAAGTCAGTAGATGTTGAGATTGCGATAGATTTAAAAACACGTGGTCTTGCTTTTAAAGTAGAGAAATACGCTCACTCTTACCCCCATTGTTGGAGAACCGACAAGCCTATTTTATACTTTCCTCTTGACTCTTGGTTTGTTAAAGCTACAGCGAAGAAAGAGAGAATGTCCGAATTGAATAAAACAATTAACTGGAAACCAGAAAGTACGGGCAGTGGAAGATTTGGAAAATGGCTTGAAAACCTCAACGATTGGAACTTAAGTCGCTCGCGTTTTTGGGGAATTCCAATCCCTATTTGGAGAACGGAAGACGGGTCAGAAGAAGTTTGCATCGGTTCGGTTGAAGAGCTGTCCATTCGATGTGCCGAAGCTGTTGAAGCGGGGTTGATGAAAGAAAACCCTTTGGCTGCGTTCAAGCCAGGCGACATGTCAAAGTCCAACTATGAATTCTTCGATCTCCACAAACATGTTGTAGACACCATTGTTTTGAAATCAGAAAACGGATTCGCGATGAAGCGAGAAAGTGATTTGATTGATGTATGGTTTGACTCAGGTTCAATGCCCTACGCACAATGGCATTACCCATTTGAAAACAAGGATAAAGTAGACAAGGAAAAAGCGTATCCGGCCGATTTTATTGCTGAAGGCGTAGACCAAACAAGAGGTTGGTTCTATACCATGCATGCCATATCTACAATGGTGTTTGACAAAGTTGCTTACAAAAATGTGGTTTCAAATGGGTTGGTTTTAGATAAAAATGGAGTGAAGATGTCTAAGCGATTGGGCAATGCAATTGACCCATTTTCTACACTTGACAAGTACGGTCCTGATGCGACACGTTGGTATATGATCAGCAATGCACAACCTTGGGACAATTTAAAATTCGACCTAGAAGGAATCGCTGAAGTCACGAGAAAGTTTTTTGGGACCCTTCACAACACCTTTAACTTCTTTGCGCTTTACGCAAACATTGATGGTTTGAAAGGGGACGAGCCAATTGTGCCTCATCATTCTCGACCAGAAATTGATCGGTGGATACTTTCACGAATGCATACAGTTTCGAAAGAGGTGAACACAGCATTTGAGGAGTTAGAGCCTACCCGTGCCGCCAGATTGTTACAAAGCTTTGTGATTGATGAGCTAAGCAACTGGTATGTGCGCTTGAATAGACAACGGTTTTGGAAGGGTTCAATGAATGAGGATAAGGTTTCCGCATACCAAACTCTTGTGACCTGCCTTCGTACGACAGCAATACTAGGCTCACCGATTGCTCCATTTTTCATGGATCGATTGTACCGCGATTTAAACGAAGGCCTCGGAGGCTCCCGTGTCGGTGCTGAAAATTCAGTTCACCTTTCGAATTTCCCAACTCCTGACCTTGCAATTGTTGATTCAGAACTTGAAGTCAGAATGGAGTTGGCGAGAAAGTTGTGCTCACAAGTTTTAAGTCTTAGAAAGCGTGAGAAAATCCGAGTAAGACAGCCGCTTCGACGTATTATGGTTCCTGTATTAGATGAAAAATATGCAGAAAGGTTATCTGCAATTGAAGATTTAATTCGCTCTGAGGTCAATGTAAAAGAGCTTGAAATAATCCGTGATGGCGGAGGGATCGTCAAGAGTATTAAGCCAGACTTTAAAGCTCTAGGGCCGCGTTATGGCAAGAGAATGAAGGCAATTGCGGCAGCAATCAACGCATTGCCCGTTGAGGCAACAGATGAATTAGAAAAAGAAGGAACATTGACCATAGTGCCTGATGATGGCCAAGGTGAAGTAGAAATCGTTGTTTCGGATGTTCAAATCTCTACAGAGGACATTCCAGGTTGGCTTGTGTCTAGTGAAGGCGGATTAACTGTGGCACTAGACATTACGATTGACAAACACTTAAGAGCTGAAGGTCTTTCTAGAGAGCTTGTTAATCGAGTTCAAAACGTCCGCAAAGACATAGGTCTAGAAGTGACAGACAGAATAAGTCTAGTGATTCACGCAGAAGAGGAAATAAGTAGTCAATTACAAGAAAATTTGTCCTATATTCGAACTCAAACGTTAGCAGAGAGTGTCGAGTGGAATAATGGCGCTGAGGGAGTTGAAATTGAATTAGAAGAAGGCTTGATCGTCATGGTTCAAGTTGTAAAATATTAAAAGCCCAGTCATGGCAGAATCAAAATACGCGGAGGCAGATCTCAAGGAATTCAGTGATATCATTGAGAAAAAATTGGAAATCGCACGCGAAGATTTAGAACAATTGCAATCGTCTTTGTCACACAAGGACGACAACACCACAGAGGATACATCCCCGACATTTAAAATGATGGAAGATGGTTCTGAGACGATGAGTCGTGAAGAAACGTCAGCATTGGCGGGGAGGCAAGAGAAGTTTATTCGCAATTTAGAAAACGCTCTCTTAAGAATTAAAAATAAAACTTACGGGATTTGTAGAGTCACTGGAAAATTAATCCCCAAGGCTCGTTTGCGCCTTGTGCCTCACGCCACTCTTTCCATGGAGGCGAAAGAGAGACAGTAATTCGATTTTAATAAATCATGCAAAAGCTCGTGTTAAAGTGGGTCATCCCTCTTTTGTTAGCTGATCAACTTTTAAAAATTTATGTAAAGCTCAACTTTACAATTGGAGAGCGCGCGGAATTTATTCCTGGTTTGCTAGAATTGCAGTTCATAGAAAATGAAGGAATGGCCTTCGGTTGGGCATTGCCAGGTGTGGCTGGAAAACTAGTATTAACAACATTTCGTCTCATTGCATCTGTTGGAATCGGCATTTATTTATTCAAACTGGTTAAGGAAAAGGCTCACGTAGGTCTTCTTAGATCTGTTTCCCTAATCTGGTCTGGGGCACTAGGGAATATCGTAGACAGCACCGTCTACGGACGCTTGTTCTCTCACTCTGGGTGGGGAACAACAGCTGAGTTTAGTGTTGAAAATGGGTATGCACCCTGGCTTATGGCAAACGTGGTGGACATGTTTCATTTTACCCTCCAATGGCCAGATTGGATGCTTTTTAATTTGAGCGGATTGGAAGTTTTTCCTCCGATTTGGAATATTGCTGATGCATCAATTTCTATAGGCGTAATATGGATTGTTGTCAACCAAAAACGTTTTTTTCAAGAACCCATGCAGAGACATCAAAGAAGAAAATCTAGAAAAGTCCAAATTGGTAATTTGAGTTTAGGTGGTGACGCCCCAATTCGAATTCAGTCTATGACGACCACAGACACGAAGAATGTTGAGGCGAGTATAGAACAATCATTAAGCCTGATTAATGTTGGGAGTGAATTGGTTCGCCTCACAGCTCCGAGCATTAAAGATGCAGATGCATTAGAACATATTGTGAAGGGTGTACGAGAAATGGGCAAAGACACACCCATTGTAGCGGACATCCATTTTACACCCAATGCGGCTATAAGGGCTGCCGATTTTGTTGAGAAAGTTCGGGTTAACCCAGGAAATTATGCCGACAAAAAGAAGTTTGATGTTCACGAATACACTGACGAATCCTATGCGGATGAATTAATTAGAATCAAGGAGAAATTTACTCCCTTGGTGCTAAAGTGTAAGGAGCTAGGAAGGACAATCAGAATAGGCACCAATCACGGCTCGCTTTCGGATAGAATTACCAGCAGATACGGTGATACTCCACTTGGAATGGTTGAGAGTGCTCTAGAATTTTTACGCATTGCTGAGGGATGCGGGTTTTTTGACATGGTCATTTCGATGAAGTCTTCGAACACACTTGTGATGGTCCAAGCGTATCGACTTTTGGTCAGCAGAATGGATGAGGAAGGCATGAATTACCCGCTTCATCTAGGCGTCACAGAAGCTGGAGATGGAGAAGATGGTAGAATTAAGTCTGCGGTAGGCATTGGCACCTTGCTAGAAGAAGGAGTGGGAGACACAATTAGGGTGTCTTTGACGGAATCCCCAGAAGCGGAAATCCCAGTCGCCAGAGCGTTGGTTGAGAGATACGAAAAACGAAGTGAATATGAATTGGGTGAGGGTCAATTTGTGAGCCAAGTTGATCCATTTGCATATACAAAGCGAAAAACAACAGAAATAGGTAAAATTGGAGGAAAAAATGTCCCTGTTGTGATTTCTAGTTTGAGGGTGAATGGAGAAATCACACAAGCAAACTTGGTAGGAGCTGGTTACAGATACGCTATCGCAGATGACAAATGGAACATTGCTGATCGGGCGTGTGATGTTATTTTTTCAGGATCTAAAGTTGTCAAATTCTCACTACCGGGCACTTTAATGGTGTTGATGAACGGAGCGGATTGGCTCTCCAAGGCCATGGGGAATGATAGCCTGGACAGACATTACCCCATTTGGCATAAATCAGAATGGTCAGGTGTGACCTCGTTTGCAAAAGTGAACTTTATTCAGGTGAGGAGAGATGACTTGTCAAAAGGGTTTTTACAAAAACTTGCAACAAGAAAGGATGTTGTTCTGATTTTAGAGACTGCGTGTGAGAACGCGATGATGGATCTAAGAATGTCTGTTGAGCTGGTAGAAAAAAATGGAGGCGAAGGATTGCCCGTTGTGTTAAAGCGAGTCATGAATCAAGTCGGTAAAGAAGAATTCACACTTTACCAATCCACTGATTTAGGTGGAGTCTTCATTGACGGTCAAGGTGATGGTATTTGGGTAGATGGCGAAGGTGTAAGTCTTTCTGACAGAACCAAATTGGCATTTGGTATTTTACAGGCGACCAGAACACGGATATCTCAAACTGAATATATTTCTTGCCCGAGCTGTGGACGAACACTTTTTGACTTAGAAGAAACGACTGCAAAAATCAGATTGGCGACGGGTCATTTGAAAGGTCTGAAGATTGGAATTATGGGATGCATTGTTAATGGTCCTGGTGAAATGGCAGATGCTGATTACGGCTATGTAGGCACAGGTGTAGGTAAGATTACACTTTACAAAGAGAAAGAAGTGGTCACGAAAAATGTACCTGAAAGTGAAGGCGTAGAAGCCCTGATCGACTTAATTAAAAAAGGTGGAGACTGGGTGGAGCTATCAGAAACACAGTCTTAATTGGAGCCTGTTGCGATTCAAGCGGTGGTAATAGGTAGCGTAACCTATAGTGATTCGAGCAGGGTGGTAAAGGTCTTGACAGAAGAAAACGGGGTTATTCCAATTTGGGTTAGAACAGGTAAAAAGGCGAAAAAAGCCATTTGGCATCCACTTTCTATGGTAGAGTTGTCGGGCTTTACACGGAAGAAATCAGGGGGATTGGCTAATTTTAAAGAAGCCTCAAGATGTCTGCCGGCAAACAATTTATTGAACGATGCGAAAAGGTCATCGGTTGCATTTTTTATAGCTGAAGTGTTAGACAAATCATTAGAAGATGAAGTTCCATTGCCGGAAGTATTCAACTTAATGATTGACATAATCAACCTCATTGAATTGGAAAATTCAGTATCAAGCTTGCATATATTTTTTATGTCTCGACTGGTTGATGCATTGGGTTTAATGCCAGAAGAGTTAGATGTGGAAAACAGCGGCCTAGTGAAAAGTTTACATTTAGATACTGGGGAGTGGTCTGAAATTAACAGGAGTTTAACCGCAAAAGACCATTACTTAAGTTTTGATTTGGCCTTAAAGTTGATGGCAATCTCTGGCATGAATTTTGAACAATCGCAGAGGATAGTTTTATCCAAGTCAGACAAAAAAGAACTTCTACTTGGGATGGTCATGTTCGTTCAATTGCATCATTCTGGTTTACGAGAAATAAAAAGTTATGACGTACTTGAGACAATTTTTGCAGCCTAAAAAACAAGCCACGATTTTTTTA
>DDJR01000086.1:6889-13411 GCA_002339135.1 Flavobacteriales bacterium UBA2619
AGGGTAGTAAACGGTCTCATTCCAATTCCTTTTGTTGCAGCAATTAACCTCAACACATTAGAATCTGTCATCTCAGATGTAGATGGCTATTTAATTTTGCCTTCATCTTCAGATGGCGACACATTGCTTTTAAGAAGCATGGGTTATGAAGATATTCGCATTGTTCATGGCCAAGAAATCGGAGAGAACATCGCGATGGAGGAAAGTCCTGTTTCGTTAGATGAGGTTCAAATAACTTCGAATGTTGTGCCGGATGTGGGAACCACCCAAGGGCTCAAATCTCTAGGCATTGCATCAATTGGAAAAGGTGTTGCACCTGGTAATACCGCTGAATTATTACAGAAATCAGGACAAATTCATGTTCAGCAAAGTCAGCAAGGAGGAGGTTCACCAGTTCTAAGAGGGTTTGAAGCAAATAGAGTGCTTCTTGTCATCGATGGTGTGAGAATGAACAATGCGATTTATAGATCCGGCCATCTTCAAAACGCCATTACAATAGACCCCAACTCTCTTGAAAAAGTGCAAGTCATCTTAGGTCCAAGCAGCGTTAGGTTTGGGAGTGATGCGTTGGGAGGTGTGGTTCATTTTACAACCCTCAGGCCTAGATTTAGAAGTAAAAATTCAGAGTACAACTCTTCAGCCCTTGTTTCAACTCAATACAAAAGCGTAAACAATTCCGTAAACATTCACGGTACTGCTGAAGCTGGTGGAGAGAGATGGGCTACTGTGGTTGCATTGAGTTCAAGTCATTTTGGAGATTTAAAAATGGGTGAATGGCGAGCGCATGGTGACAGTCTTTGGGGTGGAATCTACACCCAAGTAGCAAGCATTAATGGTGTAGATTCAATTGTAGAAAACCTCAAACCATCTGTTCAAATTCCTTCGGGATATTCACAAAAGGACTTTTTACACAAGGTAAGAGTGGGTATTCCAGGAGGTGCAATTGAAACAAATTTCCAGTACAGCATAAGCTCAGACATTCCCAGGCTGGACAAGCTGAATGACACTTCAGCGTCAGGCCTGAAGTGGGCGGAGTGGAGCTATGGCCCACAACAAAGGTTAATGGCTGCTGTTAGTTGGGAACAATATCTGGGCATACCGGGGTCTCTCCACACCACTTTTGCCTACCAAAACATCACAGAGTCTAGAAAGAAAAGACAATTCGGAGCTGCATTAAGAGAAATACAGGAGGAGTTTGTTGATGTTATCTCACTATCATCAGTCTGGGTTTCATCACCTTTTAGAGGAGATGGTTGGAAGTTCGAAACAGGTGTAGATGGACAATGGAACGATGTGACTTCATTGGTTCGTACTGAAGTTCCGAGTGAGATTCTAGTTGCTGATTCAGGCTTTGAAGGCGCTTTGTTAACCAGGTATCCAAATGGAGGAAGCGACATGTTGTCTTGGGCTTCTTTCGCTTCTGCAAAGAGAAGTTCGGGAGACAACATTTATCATGTAGGCTTAAGGTACAGTCACTCTTCTATTAACGCTTCTTATACGCCAACTTCGACTTTACAATTGCCATTTGATCACATCCATTCATCTAATGGAGCCTTAACAGGAAGTGTTGCTGCCGAAGTCCCTCTTTCATCGAACACAAAAACCACCACGTCTCTTTCTTCAGGTTTTAGACATCCAAACATCGATGACGCAGCAAAAGTTAGAGAAAAAGGAGGTTTTGTCTTAATCCCAAATGACTCCTTGCGGGCGGAATATATTTACAGTTTTGACGAGAGTGTTTCTTGGGACATTACCCCAAGACTGTCAGTAAACTCTGCTGTATTCTTAAGTTTGTGGGCAGATTTAATTACACCAGTAGATGCGACACTTAACAACGAATCACTTCTTTTTATTGAAGGAGAATACGCCTCAATCCAGCGCAATGAAAATGTTGGAAATGCAATGATTAAAGGTGCAAGATTGGAAATCAAAGCACAAGTATCAAGGCACTTGGACTTCCATGGCGTTGCAAATTTCACAAAAGGAAGACGCTTTACTTCACGCACTCCGATTTCACATATACCTCCTGTCTTTGGCAGAACTTCATTAGAATATCAGAAAAAAGAATGGTCAATTGAAGTCTATGTGCTTTTCAACGGAGCGAAGAATATGGAAGATTACGGTCCGGGAGCTACAGATAATCCGCAAGAGGCTTTGATAAGCGGTACGCCTTCGTGGTGGACCTTCAACATTGAGTCTCATGTCGAGATTTATAAGAACATCCATGCTCAGGTAGGTCTAACAAACCTCTTAGACATGCATTATAAAACCTTTTCTTCAGGCATTTCAGCTCCGGGTAGAGGAGCGTTTATTGCCATTCACGCTTCACTCTAATCGGCGTCCAAGCCTTACCTTGCCGATATGCAATTTGTTGATGTTATAGGCCAAGATGCCCTTTCCGCTCGCCTTCGAGATGGTGTGATTTCAGGTAGAATCGCCCATGCTCAATTGTTAGAAGGTCCGAAAGGTTCAGGTGGACTTGCTCTTGCTCGAGCCTATGCTCAATACCTCCACTGCGCAGACAGAACGAAAGAAGATTCTTGTGGTGTTTGCATGTCTTGTTTGGCACACAAAAAAGTGCAACACCCAGATCTGCATTGGACCTTCCCTTTTTTTAAAAAGGATGGTGCAGGAAAATCCATTTCAGAACCCTTTCAAATTCCTTGGAGGCAGTTAATGCTTGATTCCGGCTATGTCGGATTAGAAGATTGGCTGGTAAAAATAGGTGCGGATAAAAAGCAACTTTTTATTTCTGTTGATGAAGCCTTAGAGGTCAATAGGAAATTGGGGCTTAAATCATTTCACGGCGGTTACAAGGTTCTGATCCTGTGGCTTCCAGAAACGATGAGGATTGATACAGCAAATAAATTTCTCAAATTAATCGAAGAGCCCACTGACAAAACAGTGATTGTTTTTGTTTCCCAAAATGCAGACAAGTTGCTTCCTACAATTTTATCTCGTTTGCAAAGAGTGCATGTCCCGAGGTTGTCAGACTCTGATGCAGCCCATGGAATATCTAAAATAACCGGACTTTCAAACGAAGTCGCTCTGGGTTTTGCCCACATCACAGAAGGGAATGTTTCTGCAGCAATACGGATGTCTTCTTCTGGAGTTGAGACACCAGATTTAGAGCTATTTTCATCTTGGATGCGCGCATGTTGGGCAAGAGATGGGGAGGCTTTTATGAGAGGAGCTAATGATTTCGCTTTGCCCGGACGTGAATCTCAAAAGCGCTTTTTATCCTATGCCCTTCATATGGTGCGTCAATGTATTATAGGCAATTACGGTGCTGAAAACTTAGTTCGTCTTACTCAAGGTGAAACGGCTTTTGTTTCAAAATTTAGACGTTTTATTCATCATAAAAATGTAGTTGATTTGTCACGTTTGCTAGAGGATGCTTATACGGATGTTGCAGGAAATGTTAACGCCAAGGTTGTTTTTTTTGATTTAAGTGTTAGAGTCCATATGCTCTTGAGAAAAGAGTCATAATAAACATTTGCAAGAGCGAAATAGCTAGCCTTGAAAAACGTATCTTCGTGTCACAATGGGATGTAGTAGCTGTAGTAACGGAGCCGATGGCTCGCCGAGAGGTTGTAAAAACAATGGAAGTTGTGGAACGTGTGGAAGTGGTGGGAAAACAACCTACGATTGGCTTGAAGGAATAGCTTTGCCTTCAGGGGTATCAGCTTTTGATATTGTGGAGGTTCGATTTAAGAACAACAGAAAAGGATTTTTCAGACGCAAATCGACGGACAGTTATTACGTGGGTGATGTTGTGTCTTTAGATGTCAGCCCAGGCGTTGATGTTGGAGTTGTTTCATTGACAGGAGAACTAGTAAGAACTCAGATGTCTCTTAAAAAAGTCAGGGATGACCATGAGATTAAGCGGATTCTGCACAAATCTTCGAAGGAAGAAATGGAGGTTTGGCACAGAGCAAGACAGCGAGAGGATGCTACGAGGTTAAAAGCGAGGGAGATTATTAAAAGACTTAAGATAAGCATGAAACTCTCCGATGTTGAGTTTCAAGGCGATGAGAAAAAAGCCACGTTTTTCTATATCGCAGAACAAAGAGTAGACTTTAGAGAGCTTGTGAGAGAATTGGCAACGACCTTTAACTTGAGGATTGACATGCGCCAAATCGGTGCTCGCCAAGAGGCAGCAAGAATTGGAGGCATCGGATCGTGCGGGCGAGAGCTTTGCTGTTCAACTTGGCTTACGGATTTCAGATCAGTTTCAACGGGTGCAGCAAGATATCAGCAACTGGCATTAAACCCAGTGAAGTTGGCTGGGCAGTGTGGAAAATTAAAGTGTTGCTTAAACTTTGAGTTAGATCAGTATGTTGAAGCGGTGAATGAATTCCCTTCTTCCAATACAAAGATTCGCACTTCAAAAGGAAATGCCGTGATTTTTAAAATGGATATTTTTAAAAAGGTAGTTTATTTCTTAGAACTTGGAGAAACGAGTGGAGGACCACAACCGGTCTCTTTGGAAGAAGCAAAAAAATTAATTCTAGCCTCTGAAAAAGGTGAGAAAATAGGATCAATCTCACAATTTGCGATTCAAGAGGTGCCAGACGAAGTTTCAAAAACCTACAGCAATGTTGTAGGACAAGATGATCTTACCAGATTTGACAAAAAGAAAAACCAATCGGGGAAATCGGGAGCTAAACGAAATAAGGGTCCTCAGAATAGACGCAATGGTCCTCGAAAAGTTAAAAGTCAAAAGACGAGTTCATGATTTTTCGTTTTGGAGCTGTTTTTTTAATCCTGTCTGTATTTACATCTTGTGGTGATTTTCCGGTTGCAAGTGATTCTTATGAGGTAAACAACACCGGCTGGTACTCTGAGGACACCAAATCATTTGAATGGACTGTCGAAGACACCTCAACCAGACATGATATTTTTGTCGATGTAAGACACAACCAAGATTATACTTTTTCCAATTTATACTTGTTTCTTGATTTGACATTCCCCAATGGTAAGAATCGAAGAGACACTCTTGGATGCACTCTTGCTGATGCAAGAGGAAACTGGTTTGGTTCAGGACTGGGAGATATCATTGACCACAATATTTTATTCAAAGAGAACTTTGAATTTCCAATAGAAGGAAGATACAATTTAAGGATCACTCAAGGCATGAGGCAAGACCCTTTGCTTGGTGTAACAGACATCGGATTTAGGCTGGAGACAACTCCGAACTAATGGTGATTATGAGCGTCTGTATGTTGTAGATTTGTCGTCTGCAATAAAACCTAAGATCAACATCATGCTATCTATACTATTCACATTCTGCAATCGCGCGAGTAAGTTTTTATTGGCAAGTGTGTTCTTATTTGTGTCTTTGTTTAGCTCTGCCCAAGAAGTTAAGAAATGCGGGATTTATGAGGCAACAGTCAGGGCTTTTGGAATGACTCCAGAAAGTCTTCAAAACATTTCAGCAGCGGATCAGCAATTAGAAAGAGAGACCGCTCAGTATATCGAACAGCGTGAAAGAGGAGGTGAAAGAGATCAAATAATCACCATTCCTGTTGTTTTTCATGTGATTCACAACAACGGAGAAGAGAACATTTCTTCAGCTCAAATCCACGATGCGCTTGACGTCGTTAACCGAGATTACAATGCTTTAAATCCTGATCTAACTGAAATTGTCAGCGCATTTTCAGACATTACTGGGGATGTTGAAATTGAGTTCAAGTTGGCACGAAGAGATCCCAACGGAGACTGTCATTCTGGAATTAACAGAGTCGTTAGTGAGGAGACCTACGTAGGTGACGAGGCCGTAAAGTTTCTTGTTCAGTGGCCAAGGAACAGTTATTTAAACATTTGGGTGTGTGCTGAAGCTGGCGGAGCTGCAGGATACAGCTATTATCCTGGATCAGTAGCCAGTATAGGAGATTCTTACCTCGATGGGATTGTTATTCAAGACTCATATACGGGGTCGATCGGAACGAGTAACAATTACCGATCAAGAGTGCTGACGCATGAAATTGGTCATTGGCTTAACCTCCGTCACCTTTGGGGCAATTCTAACTCTCCTGGTGAGCAAGACAACTGCTATCAAGATGACAACGTGTCGGACACACCGAATAGCAAAGGCTGGACTTCTTGTAATTTAGAAGGAGAGTCATGCGGCTCTTTAGACAACATACAGAACTATATGGAGTACTCATATTGCGGTAAGATGTTCACGGAAGGCCAAAAATCACGCCTTCGTGCCGCCGCTCTTTCTTCTGTATCTCAGCGCAATCAATTGTCGACTTCTTCAAATTTAATTGCCACAGGAATTGAAGGAGACATCATACTCTGTGAATCTGTCTTTACGGTAGACGAACAAGTGATCTGTGAGGGAGACAGTGTTTTATTTACTGATGAAAGCTACCATGATGTAATTGCATGGGAGTGGGATTTTGCAGATGGTACAATGCTCTCAGGTTCTGAAGATGGCTTACATAACGTTGCCTATCATACTTTCACCAACGAGGGTGTCTTTGACGTAGTTCTGACTGTCAGTAACAACAACGA
>DDJR01000086.1:13790-22489 GCA_002339135.1 Flavobacteriales bacterium UBA2619
AGTCCCGCAATACAAGGTTTTGAGTCTGCAGATTTTCCATCTGCAGAGTGGTTTGTAGAAGACCCCCTTTCTGATGGTGCTTGGGAAGCAACGACTGATGCGGCTTACTCAGGGAGTCATTCTCTTCACCTCGAAAACTGGAGCAACGACATCGAATTTAACAAAGATTTCCTGAGATCTAGCACCATGGATCTTTCCGAGGCTTACCAAGTTGTTGTGCGCTACAAGTGGGCATACTGCTTCAAAGGAACGTCAGAAGATGATGATACTGATGATCGTTTGCGAGTTAGCGTTACTGGTGATTGTGGAAATGATTGGGATCTGCGAAAGATGCACCGCGGATATACGAGTCTCCCCTCTGCACCCCCTCATTATTATCCCTTTGTGCCATCAGGGCCTGAGGAGTGGAATGAATATGTTCTCATTTTAGACCAATCGCAATACCTCACTCCCCACTTCCGAGTGCAGTTTGAGTTTGAAAGTCGTTTGGGAAACGACATCTACCTTGACGACATCAATATTACCGCATATGACAGCTCCCTGTTGTCTATTCATGAGTGGCAATTGGGATCTGATTGGAATCTATTTCCGAATCCTTCTGAAGATAAAGCAACCTTGTCTTGTACCACTTTTAAGTCAGATTTCACAAAAATCTCTGTATTCGACGCTTTGGGTAGAGAAATTGAAATTGTCCACGAAGGGTTACTTCCCATTGGAAAGAACAATTTCACACTAGATACGTCAATGAAAAGTGAGGGAATTTACTTTGTGGTGATATTGACAGAAGGCAGATCTACATCAATCTCCTGGGTCATCAAATAATCACTCCTTAGATCCAAGCATGATAGAAACACAACCTTCATGGGTAAGTGAACTCTCATTCAAAGGGACCTTAATTTTAACAGAGAGCTGTTGTGTTGTTGCAACTTGCAGATCAAGGTGATTTTCAGATTCGGTGTTGGTCCACAAAGCATTTCCGTCACGGTCATGAAGACTGAACTCCACTTCTCCAAGTATAGCGTGAGAGCAAACTACAATCCGGTAGCTTACTCCACCGTAAAACGCCATGTCCAATTCAGCTTCGTCACCAGGAATTAGCACCGCTGCGTTGTAATTGTCATTCTGGGAATAATCTTCGAGGAGTGGAACACAAGAACGTTTCGTAAATGTTCGACACTGGCTTGATGCTTCAATTGTAAAAAACGCGAATGAAGCTAGGAGTAGTAGAGTATATTTCATTGTTGCTTTTTTTACTTGACTAGGTTATTTCTCAATGTTGCGATTGCATCTGTGATGGCTTCAAGGGTCTTTTCATCAGCGAAGCACTCATTTCCCCCACCAATAAAAATTCCACCACCTTTCTTTTCAGCTGTAATCTCAGCAGGGTTTCCATAGGTAACGCCTTCGAAAGCCTTTTCAACTGGCTGTAGCTTGTTAATCATTGATTCTATGGCTGGAGATTCTTTGTAGCTCTCAATCAGTGACATTACATCTGCCAGAATTAATTTTTGTTCCGCGATGCGTGTTTTGTATTTGTCAGAAGAACCTTGAAGTTCTCTGGTCGCTAAGTACAGGCCTTCAATCCAACCCGAGGCGACAACCAATCCAGAAAGATCTTCGTGTCCAACCGATTTCAGCTTTTCATTTAAATTGTAAAAAGCTGAAGAAACTAAAGTGATTACAGAATCTCTATTGGCTCTATTAGCTTCAGCTCGACCAATTAGATCGTTGCTGAGAACAGCACCCACTCCGAGTTCATGACTCAATGTTTTTACTGCATCTAAGTAAGAAAGAGCAACCGAATTTTTTTGGTAGATAGACGCGTAACTTAAATCCGCTCCAAGTAGCCCCAAGCTTATTGCGTGGTCAGAACTTAACCCCGCTTTTGAAGCTAACTCAACTCCGCAGAGGTTTTCAGGTTTAAAACTGGCTCCTGCTTTTTGAATCATTCGAGCTGTTTCCATTGGAGAAGGTGCCGCACGAAATATTTTCTTTAAGGTTTTTGTACGCTTCGCGACTTCAACATTGCCAATGGAAGCATCAGGTTTTTCACTATCTCGAGTGTGAACTGAATCAGCTTCGTTGCATCCTGAGGTTAACAAACACAGTGTTGTTGCTGTGATTGCAAATGTCACATTTTGACGTATTTTATTTTGTATGCTCATGGTCATTTTTTTGTATCTGTATGTCGAATAAAGTTGCCATTACTTACTTCTTATACGGAAACAAATCAAAAAAGTTCCACAAAAACACTCTTCTACATCAATGTGCTGACAGCCAGTCTTTACCGCTGCTCATATCTACTGTCAAGGGAATGTTAATTTCAACAGCACCCTCCATGCATTTTCTCAAGATGGGCTTTAATGCCTCAAGCTCATCGCAAGGAACGTCTAGTACAAGTTCATCATGAACCTGCATAATCATCTTTGCTTTCCATTCTCCCTTTTCTAATTCATGAAAGAGTTTGACCATGGCTACTTTGATGATGTCAGCAGCAGAACCTTGAATTGGAGCATTAACAGCATTTCTTTCTGCAAATGCCTTCACCATGCCATTGTTTGAATTTATTCCAGGTAATTTTCTTCGCCTTCCCATAATGGTCTCAGCATATTCCTTTTCACGCGCCATTTCTATACAAGACTTCGTGAATGTTCCTAGCGTGTTAAACTGTTCGTTGTACGAAGCAATAATTTCTTTTGCTCGCTGTCTTTTGATGCCGAGTTCTTCAGCCAGACCAAAGACACCTTGCCCATACAATATTCCGAAGTTAACAGCCTTAGCTTGCGATCTTTGTTCGCTTGTCACCTCGTCTAAGGGGACATCAAACACTTTGGAAGCCGTTGCAGAGTGAACGTCTTGGTTGTTTAAAAAAGCGTCACAAAGACCAGGGTCTTTACTCATGGCAGCTGCAACTCGAAGCTCAATTTGACTATAGTCTGCACCCAAAAGGATGTGGTTGGAATCTCTAGGTATAAAAGCTTTCCTAATTTGCCTTCCCGCTTCTGTCCTAATGGGGATGTTCTGTAGATTGGGGTCCTTTGAACTAAGTCGTCCAGTTGAGGCAACGGTTTGCATATATGAAGTGTGGATTCTTCCAGTTTTAGAATGAATTAATTTAGGCAGCGGCTCCACATATGTGCTCTTTAGCTTCTTTAATTTTCGGTATTCGATCACAAGTGGAACGATAGCGTGTTTGTCAGCAAGCTTTTTTAGGACATCTTCTCCTGTTTGATATTGGCCTGTCTTTGTCTTCTTTGCCTTTTCTGTAATGACAAGGGTTTCAAAAAGTATAGAGCCGAGTTGTTTTGGAGAATCGATGTTGAACTCAATTCCAGCTTCTTCAATAATTTTTCTTTCAAGTGTTTCTAGCTGACCACTTAAATCAACATTGTACTCACTGAGCATGTTTTCATCAATCTTAACTCCTGTAAGCTCCATATCTGCAAGGATTGAAATTAATGGAAACTCGACCTCTTCAAGGAGTTTTGTCAGTCCAGAATCTTTAATTTCACCTATAAATATCTCTTTTAATTGAAGCACCAAATCAGCAGATTCACAAGCATAATGCTGTAGGACACTGATTTCAATTTCGCCCAATGTTTTTCGGTTTTTGCCCTTGCCCACCAATTCTTCAAGAGAGATGGCTTCGTAGCCCAAGAAAATTTGAGCAAGATCTTTCAGTTTGTGGGTTTGGTCTGGATCTAAAAGGTAGTGGGCTACCATGCAATCGAAAATGTTCGGAGATAATTTAACGCCGTGCATGGCTAGCACTTTTATGGCAAACTTGTAATTTGTAGCTGTGATTTTTTTAGATGCATCTTCGAGAACAGGCTTTAGCTTACTCAGAGCATCATCTGGGAAATGACTTAAATGAACGTAGCTAGAAGACCCAGACTCCAGAGAGAAAGCGAGACCCAAGAGCTTGTCGTTCATAGGGTCGAATCCATCTGTGATTGCGTGAAAACCCCATCCATCTGATTGCTCAAGCTTGACGATTAATTGATCAAGGTCCGAATTTTTAGAAATCAAATGATGGTTGTTGTTTTCTTTCATTCGATGTTGAACGGTCTGTTGAACATCTTCTTTAGATGCATCAGGATTCGTATTGGGTGCCACGATACTGAACATGTCGAGTTGTCCCCTTGAAACTGATGTCGATTCTTCTTCAGACTCTTCTGGTATCGCTACAATTGCAGGAGTTGTTGTTGGTTTTGTGATTAATTTATTTAGAAGTGTTCTAAATTCTAGATCTTCAAGAATTTCACGTAACAAAATCTCATCAAGATCCTGACGAATCATTCCTTCGATATTGATCTCTGCATCTATATTGAGCTCAATGGTGGCTAGTTTTCTAGATAGGATTGCCAAATCGTAATTTGCCTCAACCTTTTCTTTCATCTTGCCATTCAACTTGTCTGTATTTTTATACAGTCCATCAATGCTGTCAAATTCGCAAAGAAGTTTTGCTGCCGTTTTTGCACCAACACCTGGAACTCCGGGAATGTTGTCAGAAGCGTCTCCCATGAGTCCCAAGTAGTCAATGACCTGATCAGTTCGATTCAAACCAAACTTTTCACAGACTTCTTCCGGTCCCCAAATCTCAGCGGGGTTTCTTCCCCTACCAGGCTTGTACATTCGAACCCTGTCAGAGACCAATTGACCAAAGTCTTTGTCAGGTGTCATCATATAAACGTCAAACCCCTCTAATTCTGCTTTTTTTGCTAGAAATCCAATTAAGTCATCAGCCTCGTATCCCATCTCGACTCGGTAAGGGATATTTAGCGCTTCTAGGACTTGTTTAATAAGAGGTACGCTTAGTATAATGTCTTCAGGCGTAGCATCTCGATGTGCTTTATACTCGGGGTATATTTCTGTTCTAAAAGACCCCCCAGGCGGGTCGAATACCACAGCAAAGTGGGTGGGCTTTTCAATTCTTATTACTTCTAAAATGGCGTTTGTAAAGCCGAAGACGGCAGAAGTATTTACACCTTTAGAATTAATTCTTGGGTTTTTAATAAACGCGTAATAAGCCCTGAAGATTAAAGCAAAGGCATCAATTAAAAATAGTTTTTTGTCGGATTGAGATGTCAACATGTATTCATCTTTTTGCTGCGGGTTTTTTATAAACAGGAACAGTGCTACAAGCTTCACCGAACATCAGGCTCTTTACCACAGGTTGTAACTTTTGTTGAATTTTCAACAATAAGTCAGCACCACCACTGTTAGAGCAACCCTTAATGACAATCCGCTTGTCTACGTATTCGTCAAGGTTAAGATTTGAGATCGCTCGCTTTGTAGCCTCTGCCTCTGCAGCTTCAATACCACCAACAACGATAAAATCAGCATTTTCTAATTTCGATGAAATCAGCATCCAGGCCCAATCAGGAACAATGGCTTCTTCGCTGCATGTTAGGCCTACACCTAAACCAGCATACATCTCGATGTCTAGAGCCTTGATCGAGGCGCGAAATTCTTTTTCCTTGACGACAACACCAAGCCAAAGCCAATCCGTAAAATCCAGTTCTACGCATTTGATCGATGAAACAGTATCGAGTTCTATTTGGACCAATCCACTTTTATCCACAAGATTAACGATGCCTTCTTCCATGTTGTTTTTTTTCAATTGAGATGAAATACCAATCTATGGAAAAATGGAGGGACTTTTATGCAGATTGAACCTTATTTCCCGCTGAGTTGATAAATGTATTTATCCGATCCAATTCTTCTTCGATTTTCACTTCTATTGCATGAGCATCGTAGCCACATTCAGCATACAACTCTGCTTGGGTTCCGTGTTCTATCCACTGGTCTTCTATGCCCATTCTAGTGACATTTCTGGTGTATCCATGATCCGTCATCCATTCTATCACAGCAGAACCGAATCCACCCTGAATGACGCCGTCTTCTAGAGTGATTACACCTTGAAATTTACTGAAAACCTCATGCAGCATAACATCGTCCAGTGGTTTGACGTATCGCATGTCATAATGCGCAACTGAAACACCTTTTTTAGTTAGATTGTCTAGCGCTTTTATAGCTTCAGTACCGATTGCACCTATACTTAAGACCGCAACTTTCTCACCTTTTCTGAGTCTTCTACCTTTGCCCACAGGGACTTCTTCAAAGTCGTTTCTCCAATTGATCACAGATCCTGTGCCTCTGGGATAGCGAATAGAAAAGGGTCCATCATGCTTTTCAGAGGCCGTGTACATCATGTTGCGAAGATCGCTTTCATCCATAGGTGCAGCGACCACCATATTTGGAATGATTCTCATAAAGGCCAAGTCCAAGACTCCATGGTGTGTTGGTCCGTCTGCGCCAACTAAACCTCCTCGGTCTAAGCAAAAGACAACATGCAAATTTTGCAATGCAACGTCATGCACAACTTGGTCATATGCACGCTGCATAAAGCTTGAGTAAATATTACAAAACGGCACGAGTCCACGTGTCGCCATACCTGCACTAAAAGTCACAGCATGTTGTTCTGCAATTCCAACATCAAAAGCTCTGTCGGGCATTTGTTCCATCATCATGTTCAAGGAACAGCCAGAAGGCATAGCTGGGGTAACACCAACGATGCGTTTGTCTTGTTTTGCTAGATCGATGATTGTTTGTCCGAAAACGTCCTGAAACTTTGGGGGTTTAGGTGTTGAGTCATTTTTATCCGCTACGATAAATTCCCCTGTTTCTTTGTTGAATAAGCCTGGGGCATGCCATTTCGTGGGGCTACCCAATTCAGCAGGCTCGTACTTCGCTCCCTTGCGGGTAACGCAGTGCAATAATTTAGGTCCTGGTATGTCTTTTAAATCAGCCAGAACTTTAGATAAATGTTCAACATCGTGGCCGTCTACAGGGCCAAAGTATCTAAAGTTAAGTGACTCAAAAAGATTGCTTTGTTCAAGGACAGCGGACTTCACCGCATTTTCTACTTTTCTCGCGATTGCTTGGGCATTGGGACCAAATTTAGAGATCTGCCCCAAAAGTTTCCAAACTTCATCTTTGACTTTGTTGTAAGTGTGAGACGTCGTGATGTCTGTGAGATATTCTTTCAGTGCTCCCACATTGGGGTCGATAGACATGCAGTTGTCATTTAAGATAACGATCATGTTGCTGTCCTCGACTCCCGCATGGTTAAGACCTTCAAAAGCCAAACCCGCCGTCATTGCGCCGTCACCTATTACAGCGATGTGATTTCGTTTGCTGTCAGCATTTAACCTAGAGCCAACCGCCATGCCTAGTGCTGCCGAAATACTTGTGCTGCTGTGTCCCACACCAAATGTGTCATACTCACTTTCAGAACGTTTCGGAAAACCACTTAATCCCTTGTACACTCTGTTTGTGTGAAATGTCTCTCGTCTTCCTGTCAGAATTTTATGTCCATATGCTTGGTGACCTACGTCCCAAACGATTTGATCGTCAGGCGTGTTAAACACGTAGTGAAGAGCTACAGTAAGCTCTACAACACCGAGACTTGCTCCGAAGTGCCCTCCTTTTTCAGAGACCACATCAACAATGAACTGGCGTAGCTCTGTGCAAACCTGTTCCAATTCATTTGGTTTGAACTTTTCCCGTAAATCAGCGGGAATTTTAATCTTCTCTAAATATGATCCGGCGGGGAATGGTTTCATGGGTTGGTCTTAAGATTCTTACGCTTCTATTAGTGATTCTAGCCCCCTGAGTATACCCACTCCATCGGTGTTTCCCAAGTCATTAGAGCACGCTCTTTCGGGGTGCGGCATCATACCAAAGACATTTTTATCAACGTTACAGACCCCAGCAATATTGTTCGAAGATCCATTGGGATTGGAAGCATTGTTGATTTTGCCGTTTTCATCACAGTAACGGAAAATCACCTGATCATTCGCTTCAAGCTCAGCCAATTCTAGTTCGGGTAAATAGTAATTCCCTTCTCCATGAGCAATGGGTATGACCAATGCCGCTTGGTCATCTAAATCAGCCGAGATAGAGGCTGAACGCGAAACAGGCAAAATCGTTACATTTTTACAAATAAACTTTCTAGTTTCATTGTGCATTAATGTCCCAGGCAAAAGCCCGGCTTCACACAATATTTGAAATCCGTTGCAAATACCTAGAACCTTTCCCCCGTCATTGGCGTACTTAATCACAGCCTCCATGATGGGAGAAAAGCGTGCAATCGCTCCGCTTCTGAGATAATCGCCATAACTGAAGCCTCCAGGAAGAACCACTGCGTCAGAACCCTGAAGGTCGGAATCTTTGTGCCAAAGTTCCACAACGTCATATTTAAGATCGTTTCTCAATGCATGGACAATGTCCATATTACAGTTCGATCCAGGGAATGTTACTACGCCTATCTTCATGATGCTAAGTTCGGGAAAAAGGCTGGTCAAACTCTCTGTTTTGTATTTCTTTTTCAAAAGATTACTTGCGTCGTACGTTAATAAGAAGTTGCGTATTAGATTTGCATACGAATCACGTCAAAATGAATATACAAGAAATAATCAGTCCAATTGGAAAGTTTTTAGAATGGACATTTGTGAACGTTTACGAACCTATTGCTAGTCCGTTTAATACTGGTGTTGTAATTCTAGGTCTTGTTGCTCTTGTTGTTTGGCTTAAGGTCCTGAATGGATATGTAGTAAAAGCGAAGGCAGAGGGTAAGACTCCTTGACGTTTGCTTTGCATATTTGCCTTAACGACTCCTCGAACTTTCCCTCAGA